>DFYP01000009.1:0-3869 GCA_002382645.1 Desulfovibrio sp. UBA4079
TTCCGCACCGGCGTGCTCGTCATCGGCGCGGGCCTGGCGGGCTTTCGCGCGGCCCTGGCCGCCCGGGCCGCGGCCCCGGACCTGCCCCTGACCCTGGCCTGCCCCGTTTCCGGCCCTTCCGGCTCCTCCTTCGCCAACCGCAACAACGCCCTGGGCATGCAGGTCCCGGACCCCGAGGGGGACCCGGGCTTCGAGGCCGAGGTCCTGGCCCTGGCCGCGCCCGGGTTCGCGGACCCGGACCTGGTGGTCCTGCTGCGCCAGGAGGGGGCCGCACGGCTGGCGGACCTCCTGGACTGGGGCCTGGAGTTCCGGCGCCGGGCCGATGGCTCTCTGGCCCGCATCCCGGGCTGCTTCAGCGATGTCCCCCGGGCCGTGGTCTTCGACAACCTGGGCCAGGCCTTTGAGCGCCTGCGCGGCCAGGCCCTGGCCGCCGGAGTGTGTTTCCGGGAGGGCCTGGAGGCCCGGCTGCTTCTGAAGGAAGAGGGCAGGGCGGCCGGGGCCCTGTTCCGGGCCGTGGACGGAACCGGGCGGTGCATCGCGGCCCGGGCCGTGGTCCTGGCCGCAGGTGGCCCGGCCCCGCTCTTTGCCCGCCAGATGTCCGGGCCGGGCAACACGGGCCTGTCCTATGGCCTGCTGGACGCGGCCGGGGCCCGGCTGGCCAATGCCGGATTTCTCCAGTTCTTCTGGAACGATGTGGTCAGCGGGCGGTTCGTGCCCCCGTCCTCGGTGCTGGCGGCCGGGACCGTGCTCCACGGACCCCCGGGGGAGCTGCGTCTCGGCCTGGACCATCCGGTCCTGGCCCAGGCCGGATCCCGGTCCCGGCACTGCCCCGCGGGCTATGGCCTGGCCGACGCGGCCCTGGACGAACTGCTCCTGGCGCAGCGGGGAGCGGACGGGCTGGTGCGGCTGACCACGGCCCAGGGCCGGGAGTTTTGCCTGGAGTGCTGCGCCCATGCGGGCAACGGCGGAGCCGTGGTGAACCAGGACGGCCGGACCAGCGTGCCGGGCCTGTTCGCCTGCGGCGAGTGCGCCACGGGTATGCACGGGGCCAACCGCCTGGGCGGGGCCATGGTCCTGGCCACTCAGGTCTTCGGGGTCCGGGCCGGGGCAGGGGCGGCGCGCTGGGCCCAGGGCTGCGAAGAACCCCGGTTGATGGATCTGCCGGACCTGCCGCAGCCCGAGTCCCAGGAACTGGCGGCGCGCATCCGGGCGGGCATGGAGCGCCACTGTCTGTTCGGCCCGCGTCCCGGGCTGGAGGGATTTGCAGCGGAGTTGGCGGAACGCGCGGCCGATTCCATGTTGGCCCGCTCAGCCCTGACCGTGGCCCGGGCCCTGCTCCCCTGAGGCGAAAAAATAAAGCGGCGGCCCGGAATTCCGGGCCGCCGCGGTTTTCTGTGGCGCTTCTCCGGGCTAGACCGCGGCGGTGTCGTGCTCCTGGATCAGGGCCAGGGCCCGCTGGGCCAGGTGGGTGATCTCGGGCTTGGAGATCTGGTCGTCCGCGCCCACGGAATCGCCCTTGTGGCGCAGCTTGTCGGTGATGAGCGAGGAGAACAGGATCACCGGCAGCTTGCGCAGCACCGGGTCGTCCTTGATGCGCTTGGTCAGGTTGTGGCCGTCCATGGCGGGCATCTCGATGTCCGAGACAACCACCTGGACGAAGTCGGAGAGCGGGCGGCTCTCGGACTCGGCCTTGCCCTTGATCTCCTGGAGCCGGTCCCAGCACTCCTTGCCGTTGTTGCAGCTCTCCACCTGGAAATTGGCCTTGGTCAGGAGGTCCTTCATCATCTCCCGGATCATGGAGGAGTCGTCGGCGATGAGGGCCTTGTAGTGCTCGGAGGAGTCCCAGTCCACGTTGTCGTCCAGGCGCAGGGCCAGGCTCGGGTTGAGCTCGGCCACGATCTTCTCCAGGTCCAGGATGAAGACGATGCGGCCCTCGAGCTTGACCACGCCGGTGATGGAGTTGGAGGACAGGGCCGCCACGTAGCGGTTGGGGGCCTCGACCTCCTCCCAGCTGATGCGGTGGATGCGGGTCACGCCCGAGACCATGAAGGCCGAGGTGACCTTGTTGAATTCGGTGACGATGACCTTGGGCGGCTCGTTCTCCACGCGTTTCTTGCCGAGCCACATGGCCAGGTCCACCAGGGGGATGACCTTGGAGCGCAGGTTGAAGGCCCCGAGCACCGAGGGATGGGAAACTTCGGGCATCTCGGTGATTTTGGGCTTCTGCATGATCTCCAGGACCTTGGCCACGTTGACGCCGTAGTAGCCCTTGTAGGACTCGGCATCGTTCCCGCGAGCCGGTTCCTCGATGTAGAACTCCACGACTTCAAGTTCGTTGGTTCCGGCTTCCAGGAGGATGTTGGTGGTCTTGACCATGGCCTGCAGTCTCCGGTTGTGGTGTCAGGTACGACCCATATCGGTCAGGTTATTCTGGTACATAAGGGTCCGTCAATGGGAAAGCCGCGTCTTCTCCGGGTTGAGGCCCGTCGGCGGGCTCCAGGTGCTCGATGCCCGCGGCGGTTTCTTCCAGGGCCTCCCAGGTCAGGCAGCAGAGCAGCTGCGTGCGCAGGGCCCGGACATTGCGCAATCCCCGGGCGTAGCGCGGGATGAGCGAGCGGATCTTGCGGAAGGAGCGCAGGGAGCCGTCGAACTCCCGGGTCAGGCGGATGTGCTCGCCCACGATCCCGGCCAGGAAGGCGCCGTCGGCCGGGGCCAGGGGCTCGCCCCGGCGCAGGGCCAGGTAGCGGGCGAAGATCGAGGGATCGTGCAGGGCCCCGCGGGCGAACATGAGCCCGGCCACCCCGGTCTGCTCCACGCAGCGCACGGCGTCCTCGGCGCTGAACAGGTCGCCGCTGGCGATGACCGGCAGGCGCACGGCCGCCACCAGGGCGGCCAGCCGGTCCCAGTGGGCCTGGCCCGAGAACATCTGGCGGGCGTAGCGCGGGTGCAGGGTGATCCAGCCCACGCCCAGGTCCTCCAGGCGCCTGGCCAGGTCCAGGAAGACCTCCTCGCCCAGCTGGAAGCCCAGGCGGATCTTGACCCCCACGGCCCCGGGGCCCGCGGCCCGGACCATGACCTTGGCCACGGCCAACAGGGTTTCGGGGCGCTGGAGCAGGGCGGCCCCGCTGCCGGACTTGAGGACCTTGCGCACCGGGCAGCCGGAGTTCAGGTCGAACCAGCGGAAGCCCCGGGCCAGGAGATCGTCCATGACCGGGCCGAAGGTCTCGGGCTCGGAGCCGAAGAGCTGGACCACCAGGGGCTCGTCCTCGGGATGGGTGGCCAGGATGCGCTCCGTGCCGCCCCCGCCGTAGAGCAGGCCCTTGGCGCTGACCATCTCGGTGCAGGCCGCGGCCGCGCCCATGCGGCGGCAGAGGATGCGGAAGGGCAGGTCCGAATAGCCGGCCAGGGGGGCCAGCCAGGGGGCGTCCGGGGAGATGGGCGGGGTGCGCATGGAGGGCCAAATACGCATCGCCGGGCCGGGCGTCAAAGAAAAAAAGCGGATTTTTTTTGCCCGGGAGGGGAATCCGGCTTGACAGGAGGGGGCTGCGGTGGGTAAAGGGTGCGGCTCCCTGGCGTGAGCCGGGGACGTGCGGCCGGAGGGGCTGGCCAGGAATAAATCCTTGCTTTTTAACGGGCAAGGGCGTATATCCCTTCGTTCGCGCGTGCTGGCGTAGCTCAACTGGCAGAGCAACGGATTTGTAATCCGTAGGTTGCGGGTTCAAGTCCCATCGCNNGGTTCAAATCCTCCCCCCACCACCACCGATCTTTGGGCAAGTCGCGCTGTAGGAGGCAGGGATTGTCCCTGCTGATGGACTACGGAAGCGTCGAGGCGGGAATAGCTCAATTGGCTAGAGCATCAGCCTTCCAAG
>DFYP01000009.1:3881-4045 GCA_002382645.1 Desulfovibrio sp. UBA4079
GGTAAGGAAGAGGTCATCGGTTCAAATCCGATCGTGGGCTCCACAGAAATCATAAACTCCAAACGGAACGGAACTTTTTAGTCTAGGGGGTTCGCAATGGGTAAGGCTAAGTTTGAGCGGAGCAAGCCGCACGTTAACATCGGCACCATCGGTCACATCGACCA
>DFYP01000009.1:4131-4598 GCA_002382645.1 Desulfovibrio sp. UBA4079
ATCAAGAACATGATCACCGGCGCGGCCCAGATGGACGGCGCCATCCTGGTGGTCGCGGCCACCGATGGCCCCATGCCCCAGACCCGTGAGCACATCCTGCTCGCCCGTCAGGTCGGCGTGCCCAGCATGGTCGTGTTCCTGAACAAGTGCGACATGGTCGACGACGCCGAGCTGCTGGAGCTGGTCGAGCTGGAAGTGCGCGAGCTGCTCACCAAGTACGGCTTCCCCGGCGACGAGATCCCGATCGTCAAGGGCTCGGCCCTCAAGGCCCTGGAGTCCGACGATGTGAACTCGGCCGACGCCAAGCCCATCTTCGAGCTGCTCGACGCTTGCGACGCCTACATTCCGGAGCCCAAGCGCGATATCGACATGCCCTACCTGATGCCCATCGAGGACGTCTTCTCCATCTCCGGCCGCGGCACCGTGGTGACCGGTCGTGTGGAGCGCGGCATCGTCAAGGTCGGCGA
>DFYP01000009.1:4658-8128 GCA_002382645.1 Desulfovibrio sp. UBA4079
CAAGCCGGGCAGCATCACCCCGCACCGCAAGTTCAAGGGCGAGGTCTACGTCCTGTCCAAGGAAGAGGGCGGCCGTCACACGCCGTTCTTCTCCGGCTACCGTCCCCAGTTCTACTTCCGCACCACGGACATCACCGGTGTGGTGACCCTGGCCGAGGGCGTGGAAATGGTCATGCCCGGCGACAACGCCACCTTCACCGTTGAACTCATCGCCCCCATCGCCATGGAAAAGGGCCTGCGCTTCGCCATCCGCGAAGGCGGCCGCACGGTCGGCGCGGGCGTCGTCACCGAAATCCTGGAGTAAGTCATGCGGGTCAACATCCAGTTGCAGTGCACCGAGTGCAAGCGGCGCAACTACGCGACCGAGAAGAACAAGAAGAACACTACCGGCCGCCTGGAAGTGAAGAAGTATTGTCCCTGGGACAAGAAACACACGCTTCACCGGGAGTCCAAGTAGGGTTCCATACCGCAGGGCAGTAGCTCTAACGGCTAGAGCGCCGGTCTCCAAAACCGGATGTTGGGGGTTCGAATCCCTCCTGCCCTGCCACTATCTTCAAGAGACCAGGAAGAGAAACCATGGCCAAAGACAAGACGAAGGACATTGCTGAAAAAAGCGAACAGTCCGCGGGCATCGTGGGCAAGATCCGCGAGTTCCGGACGTTCTTCGAGGAGTCCAAGGTCGAGATCAAGAAGGTGGTCTGGCCGACCCGCAAGGAGACCGTGGCCACCTGTCTCGCCGTCCTGGTTCTTGTTCTCGTCATGTCGCTGTTCCTGGGGATCGTTGACCTGGGATTCTCCAAGCTGATTGCGGCGATTTTGTCCTAGTGACCCGATTGTAGGCGCCAGATGAGCGATATCGTCGAAAGTACACAGACTGAGCAGCGGGCCCGCTGGTATATCGTGCATACGTATTCCGGCTTCGAGCACCGCGTCGAGCAGACCATCCGCGAGATGATGCGGACGGGTCAGGACCACGGCCAGGTCAAGGAAGTGGTCATGCCCACCGAGAAGGTCGTGGAGATGGTCAAGGGAGAGAAGCGGACCTCCACCCGCAAGTTCTATCCCGGCTATGTCATGCTCAAGATGGTGCTGAGCGACGAGTCGTGGCACCTGATCCAGTCCATCCCCCGCGTCACGGGCTTCGTCGGCGGCAAAAACCGCCCCACGCCCATGAAGGACAGCGAGGCCGAGGCCATTCTGGCCATGATGGAGACGCGTCAGGAGCAGCCCCGGCCCAAGTTCCACTTCGAGAGAGGGGACGAGGTCCGGGTCATCGACGGCCCCTTCGGCGGGTTCAACGGCGTTGTGGAGGACGTGAACTACGACAAAGGCAAGCTGCGCGTGGCTGTGTCCATTTTCGGGCGCCAGACCCCCGTGGAGCTTGACTTCGTTCAGGTGACGAAAGGATAGGCGGGTTCCCCGGCCCACGGGCCGGCCCGTTCGAGGAAAAATACAATGGCCAAGAAGATAACTGGCAAGATCAAACTGCAGATTCCCGCGGGGGCGGCCAACCCCTCTCCGCCCGTGGGCCCGGCTCTGGGCCAGCACGGCGTGAACATCATGGAATTCTGCAAGGCGTTCAACGCCAAGACCCAGGAGCAGAAGGGGCTGATCATTCCGGTGGTCATCACCGTCTACGCCGACCGCACGTTCACCTTCATCACCAAGACCCCTCCGGCCTCGGTGCTTCTCCTGAAGGCGGCCAAGCTGGACAAGGGGTCGGGGACGCCCAACAAGGACAAGGTCGGCAAGGTGACCATGGCCCAGGTGGAGGAGATCGCCAAGCTCAAGATGCCCGATCTCACCGCCAAGGACGTGGAGGCAGCCAAGCGCAGCGTCTTGGGAACCGCCCGGAGCATGGGCATTGAAGTGACAGCCTAGTGAGGGACGCAGCCATGGCACAGCATGGAAAGAAATACCGCAAGGCCCTCGACGGCCTCGACCTGACGCAGAAGTTTCAGGTCGATGAGGCCCTCAAGATGGCCGTGGAAAAAGCCTACGCCAAGTTCGACGAGACCGTGGACGTGGCCATCAACCTGGGCGTGGACCCCAAGTACTCGGACCAGATGGTGCGCGGCGCCGTGAGCCTGCCCAACGGGCTCGGCAAGACCGTGCGCGTTGCCGCCTTCTGCAAGGGTGACAAGGAGGCCGAGGCCAAGGAGGCCGGGGCGGACATCGCCGGCGCCGAGGATCTTCTGGAGAAGATCAAGGGCGGCTGGCTGGAGTTCGACAAGGCCGTGGCCACCCCGGACATGATGGCCCTGGTGGGCCAGGTGGGCCGGGTGCTCGGACCCCGCGGTCTGATGCCCAACGCCAAGACCGGCACCGTGACGTTCGACATCGGCAAGGCCGTGCGCGAACTCAAGGCCGGCAAGGTGGAGTTCAAGGTGGACAAGGCGGGCGTGCTGCACGCCCCCATCGGCAAGGTCTCCTTCGGGGCCGAGAAGCTCCTGGAGAACCTGAAGGCCCTGCTGGACGCGGTGAACCGTCTCAAGCCGTCCAGCGCCAAGGGCACCTATCTGAAGGCCATGGCCGTGGCGACCACCATGGGCCCGGGCGTGAAGATCGACCCCTTGAGCATCCGCAAGTTCACGGAGAGTTAGGAATACGGTACCTGGCCCCGTTCCCCGGCGTTCATGGCGTCGGGGGCGGGGTTCAAATACGCACGGGAAGTTGAGTCGAAGACAGCAGGTGGGTTCGCCCTTAATATCCTGCCGAGACCGCTTTGACCTGCTTTCCGGGCCCAACGATGAGGAGTGTTGATGAACAGGCAAGAAAAAGCCCAGATCATCGAAGGCCTTCGCGAGAAGGCAGGTCGGGCAAGCATTGCCGTCGTCACCGACTTCAAGGGCATGAGCGTGGAGGAGGTCACTGACCTCCGCGCCAAGCTCCGTGTAGCCGGCGTCGATTACCAGGTCGTCAAGAACACCCTGGCCCGGTTGGCTCTCAAGGAAACCCCGCATGGGGTCCTTGAGCAGTACTTCAAGGAAAACTGCGCCGTGGCGCTGGGGTATGATGACCCCGTGGCCATGGCCAAGGCCCTGTCGGATTTCGCCAGAACGAGCAAGAAGTTCGATCTGCGTTACGGCAGCCTTGAAGGAAAGTTTCTTGACGCGGACGGCGTGAAAGAGCTTGCCAAGCTTCCGAGCAAGCCCGAACTGTTGGCCCGGGTTCTCGGCACCATGAATGCCGTGCCCACCAACTTTGTGGGCCTGTTCGCGAACCTGCTGCGCAACTGTCTCTATGCCTTGACCGCAATCAAGGACAAGAAGGAAGCCGCAGCCTAACCCCGCCGCGTGTAAGCGGAATCAAGTTCCCAGGAGGAAGAAGATCATGTCCGTGACCAAAGAACAGGTTGTCGAATTCATCGCCAATATGACCGTGCTCGAGCTCTCCGAGTTCATCAAGGAGCTCGAGGAGAAGTTCGGCGTCTCCGCCGCCGCCCCGGTGGCCGCCTTCGCCGCCGCTCC
>DFYP01000128.1 GCA_002382645.1 Desulfovibrio sp. UBA4079
GCCCGGGCCGGGGCGGCCAGGGCCGCGTTGCCCGAGGGGACATAGGCCAGGTCCGGCTGGTCCGGGTCGGCCTCCAGATGCACCACCACGCAGGCCCCGCCGAAGCCGAAGGCGTTCACCTGCATGCGCCGGGGGTGAGCCTTGGGCCCGGGCCAGGACTCGGCCTGGCGCAGGACGCGGAACCCGGCCCGCTCCAGCCCGATCTCCGGGTCCGGGGTCTCGTAGTTCAGGGACGGGGGCAGCATGCCCCGGCGCATGGCCCCCACGCCCCGGATCAGGCTCGACAGGCCCGAGGCCCCCAGGGTGTGGCCGATCTGGGACTTGAAGGAACTCAGCGCCGTGCCCCGGTTCTCCGGGAAAAAGGCCTTGAGCGCCGTGACCTCCTCGCGGTCGCCCTGCATGGTGCTCGTGCCGTGGCACTCCACCAGGTCCAGGTCCGCGCCGGTGAAGCCGGAGTCGTCGAAGGCGGCCCGCAGGGCCACGGTCTGGGTCTCGGCCACGGACTCCACGATGCCCAGGTGGTTCGTGCACGCGCCCACGCCGGTGATGAAGGCCTGCACCGGGGCCTTGCGCCGCCGGGCCAGGGACTCGCGCTCGAGCACGACCACGGCCCCGCCCTCGCCCAGGACGAAGCCGTCGCGGTCCTTGTCGAAAGGCCTGCTCTGGCGCTCCGGCAGCCAGCCCCGGCCGCTCAGCCCGGCCAGGGAGCGCAGGGCCGAAAACTCCAGGTAATGGCCGGGGGTCAGCAGCTCCTCGCCGCCGCCGACCACGGCCGCGTCGATGACCCCGGCGCGGATGAGCAGCACGGCGTTGTACAGGGCGATGAGGCTGGAGGCGCAGGCCGCGCCCACGGAATAGCTCGGGCCGCCGAAGCCGAACATGTTGCAGATGTGCCCGGATGCCGTGCAGTTGAGCCGGCCGATGAGCGTGGTGTCGTCCACGGCCAGGCCCTCGGCGGCCAGTTCCCGGGCCGCGGCCGCGCGCTGTTCCGGGGTCAGGTGCAGGGCCCGGCTGACGATGCCGCTGATTTCGTCGGCAAAGACGTTGTAGAGGAGCGGCTTGACCGTGCTGGCGCCTTCGGCCGAGTTCTGGGAGGTGAGCACGGCGATGCGCTCCCCCGGAATGCCGCTCTCCAGCAGGCCGGACTCGCGCACGGCCCGGCGGGCGAGAAAGAGGGTCAGGCGGGTGGACTGGGACATGGTCCGGAAGTCCTGGGGCGAGACCCCCAGGTCCTTGCGCGTGCACTCGAAGCGCATGAAGCCCCCGGCCTGGGAATAGGTCGTGCCGCCGGTCTGGGGGTTGGGATCGAAAAACACGTCGTGGTCCCAGCGCTCGCGCGGCACGCGGCCCACGCCGCTGCGGCCGTCCAGGGAGGCGGCCACGATCTCGTCCGCGTCCCGGCCCAGGGAGTTGCACATGGCCATGCCGGTGACGGCGATGCGCTCGCGCGGCCCCTGGGACCGGACAGCGCTGCGGGGAGCCGGGTCCTTGCGTTGCGGCGCGGGAACCAGGACGCTTGCGCCGGGCATGATCCCGGCGTGCAGCTCGGCCAGGGTGCGCACGGAGTCCAGTTCCCCGGCCACGGCCCCGCTCATGAACTGGCCCTGCTCGCGGCAGACCTCGGCCGGAAGCTCCTCGCCGTCCGGTCTGCGGCGGCCCTTGGCGGCCACCAGGAGCGAGCCCACGGCCAGCTCCTCCAGCCGGTGGCGGAAGGCGGCTTCGTCCATCTCCCCGGCGCTACGGCGGCGCTCCAGGTCACGCAGGGAGCGGGACATGGGTGTGTCCAGGGCGCGCACGCGCAGGCCCACGGACTCGCCGGTGACGCTCGTGGCGCCGAACCCGGCGGACAAAATCTCCTGCTGGTAGAGCGTGCTCAGGGCCCCGGTCTCCACGATCTCCCGGCTGGCCAGATAGGCCGTGCCCAGTTGCAGGGCCTCGGCTCCCAGGAGCACTGTGCGCGCGGCGCTTCGAGCGTCGTGCACACCCCCGGCCAGGACGATGTGCGCCTGGCGCAGAAGTTCCGGTTCGCGGCGGCGCAGTTCCAGCACGGCCTGGGCCAGGGTCAGGGTGCTCAGACGACCCACGTGGCCCCCGGCCTCGCAGCCCTCCAGGACCACGAAGCGCACCCCGGCCTGCACGGCCAGGCGCAGGATCTCCACGTCCGCGGCCAGGTACAGGACCTCCATGCCCTTGGCCCGCAGGCCCGCGGCAAAGGAAGGCTCCCCGGCGGCCACCGTGACCAGGGGCGGCCGGACCTGCTCCAGCCACTGGAGCTGTTCGGCCCGGCGCGGATTCTCGTCCAGGACCAGGACGTTCACGGAGTACGGCTTGTGGCCCATGATTTCGGGCAGGCGGCCGAAGTCCCGCTCCAGTTCCGCGCGGCTGCGCGAGCCCACGGCCAGGGTCGGCAGGGCCCCGGCCTGGGCCACGGCCCGGGCGAATTCCGGGGAGTCGCTGATCCAGGACATGGCGCCCTGGATGAGCGGCAGATCCACGCCGAGTTCGGCGGCCGCGCTCCCGTTGCGAAACTGTTCCAGCCGCGCCGGGGCCTCGGCCCAGAGGCGCAGGGTCTCGTCGGCAAAGGAACGCAGGGCCGTGTCGGCGCGTTTTCCGAACCGCTCCGCGAATCCGGCGGCAAAGGGCGCGTCCGCGCCGAACGGGATGAGCTCGTCGGCCCCCAGGGAGGAACGCTCCAGGCCCACGGCGCTCCGCCGGACCTCGGCGGACAGGGCCGCGAAATCCCCGGCAGCGGCCAGTTCGCGCACACGGCGCACGGCCCTGGAATTGCCCTTGTCGAAGAAGCGCCACTGGGTTCGCCCGCCCGCGGCCAGGGTCGCGCAGGCGTCATATTTCAGCTTGCGCAGCCGGGCGGCCGGGGCCTCCGGCAGGCCCACGGCGTCAAGGAGCCAGTGGGCCTGCTCCAGCACCACGCCCGCCACGCCCGTGGCCAGAAAGGCCGCCGCGGCCTCGGGCAGGGCCACCCCGCCCCAGAGGATCAGGGGCGGACAGTCCGGCCCCAGCGCACGGCGCGCATGGTCCAGGAGGATGCCCGCGGTCTCGCTGCTCCCCGCTCCGGCCGCCTCGCTGGACTTGAGGGCCAACCCGGCCAGGGGCACGGACCCCAGGAGCGCGCGGGCGCAGTCCAGGTCCGCGGTAACCAGAATCACCGGGGTGGAGGATGCCAGGCGGGCCAGGGCCGCGGCCAGGTTCTCCGGGGTCACGGGGTCCAGGCCGGGATGGTATTCGACCCAGAGTTCCGCAAGACCGGCACCGGCCTCCGGGGTCAGGCCGCAGCAGGCCGCGGCGTCCAGAAGGACCGGGCCCTCGCCCGGCATTCCGGAATCACGAAAAGACACGGAACGGCAGTCGCGCAGGACGGCGACGGAATCCCCGCAATCCAGGTCCCCGGCCGGGGCCGAAGCGGGAAAAACAAAGGTGATTGGCCGAAACATGATCTAGGACGGCTCCGCCGGTTCGGTGTTCACGGCATATTCCGTTTCCGGGGCGCGCGGTTCCGCTGCCGCGCCCGCGGCCAGGCCCAACATGACATGAAAGAACCAGTTTGTCTGGGGAAAATACAGCCCGTCGCAGACCAGGAAGTGGATCAGCGAGGCCAGGAGTGCGAAGCTCAGCGCTCCTTCCGTCGGCCTGTCCAGCAGGCCCTCGCGGACCTTTCGGCGGTATCTCCGGAAGAGCTGCGTGACCAGGCCCAGGTAGAGCAGCGTGGCCGGCACCCCGGTCTCCACCAGGAGCGACAGGAGCTGGTTGTCAAAGGTGATGTTGCGCTTGACCACATACAGATAGCGCTTGGCGCTGACGATGCCCCACAGCGGCTCGAACGACGCCAGGTACTCCGTCCGCGGGGTGCGGATGCCGATGCCCAGGAGCGGCTTTTGCTGGATGATCTCCCAGGCCGCGGGATAGCCCTCCAGGCGGTAGAACACGGACTCATAGTTGTACAGATGCGGAATTTCCTTGGGATAGAGCGAAAAATAAAGCAACACCAGGAGCAGGCTGGCCGCCAGCGCGGCCAGGGCCACGCGCCGCGAGAAACGTCCCTGCCCGGCGAACAGCGGGATGAGCACCAGGGGCAAGAGCACCAGGAAGCGCGACCCGGCCAGGAATCCGGCCAGGTAGCCCAGGCCGAGGAGCAGCAGGCCCGCGAACCGCTGGTTGCGGCCGCCCGAGAGGAACAGGTGCGCCGGCCCGGCGGAGAGGAGCAGGAGCATGCCGGCCAGGGCGTGGGAGTGCAGGCCCAGGACCATGGGGCCGAAGACCAGGTGCAGGAAGCTCAGGGCCGCGAACAGCACGGTGAGGAAGGCGAAAAAGAGGCGGCGCAGCGGCCGGGTCCCGAGCAGGTTGCGGGCGCAGAACAGCCCGGCCGCGGCGGGCGTCCAGAAGGCGTAGGCCCGGAACAGCGAGGACTCCGGGTTGGCGCTGACCAGGGCCGAAAGAGCCAGCAGACCGCCCAAGCCCAGCCAGGCCCAGACCTCCGGACCAAGGCGGAGATGCCGCCGGACCGCGGGAAGCGTGAGCAGGGCCAGGGCCGTGGCGAGCATGAGCGTGGGCGAGAAGAGATTGGTCCGTTCGCCCTGGATCAGGGTCGTGTAGGGGGTCAGGAAGGCGGCCTGAAAGCAGGTGAAGGCGAAGAGCCCGGCAACGAACACGCCGCGCGCCCCCTCCGGGCGAGGAACCAAGCGACCCGACATGCCCGCCGTCAGAACGCCGCTTGCAGGTTGCACATGGCGGCCGGGGTCTTGATCAGGATGGAGAGGTCCAGCCAGAACGACCAGTTCTTGATGTAGTAGGCGTCCAGTTCGACCCGCGCGGGATAGTCCAGGGTGCTCCTGCCGGAGACCTGCCAGAGGCCGGTCATGCCCGGCCGCACGCGCAGATACATCTCGAACACCTCGCCGTACTTTTCCCGCTCCTCGGCCACGATGGGCCGGGGGCCGATGAGGCTCATGTCTCCGGCCAGGACGTTGAACAGCTGGGGCAGCTCGTCCAGGCTGGTCCGGCGCAGGAACCGGCCCACGCGGGTCACCCGGGGGTCGCGGCAGAGCTTGTGCTTGGCCTCCCAGTCGCTGCGCAGGTCCTCGTCGGCCATGATGTCCTGGAAGACCTCCTCGGAGTTGCAGACCATGGTGCGGAACTTGAACATGGCGAAGGTCCGCCCTCCCCGGCCGATCCGCTCATGCGTATAGAACGCCGGGCCGCGGGAATCCATCTTGATGCACAGGGCGATGAGCCCCATGACCGGCAGGGCGAACAGGAGCAGGATCACGGAGAAGAGGATGTCCGTGCTCTTCTTGAGCAGCATGCGCTTGGGGTCCATGAGCCGCTGCATGATCTCCAGGCCCAGCAGGTTGCCCACGTCCACGGTCCGGCCCCAGTGGTTGCCCAGGTACATGGCGTCGTGCAGGATGATGGTCTTGGTGAAGTGCGCCGAGGCCGTCTCCATGACCTTGGCGAAATCCTCCGTGGCCTCCGTGCCCGCGAGCACGATGAACAGGCCGTTCACCCGCGTCTCGCCCATGCCGGACAGGGCCTCGGCTCCGTCGAGCACCGGCAGGCCCACCGCCTCCAGCAGCTCGTGGCTCGGGTCGTGGGTCAGCAGGGCCAGCGGCCGGATGCTGGGGTCCAGGCGGGCCAGCAGGCTCGTCACCGTCTGCGGCGGCATGGCGTCGAAGCCGTAGAACACCGCGGGGTAACCCCACCAGGAAAGGCGCCCGCACAGGGCCTTGACCGCCAGCCGCATGGCCGGCACGGCCAGCAGCAGAAGGACCGTGGCGGCCAGCAGGATGGAGCGGGAATAGTCCAGGGGGTTGCGCAGCCAGAAGGTGAGGGCGGCGAACAAGAGCGCCGCCAGGCTGGTGCCCAGGGTGCAGATCTTCATCTCCCGGGGCGGATGGAGCAGGATGCGGTAGCCGCCCAGGGCCGCGTAGATGGCCACGTACAGGCCGAGGAGCGGCCAGAGCGACCAGTAGGCGGAGAGCCGGAAATCGCCGCCCAGGGCGTGGCGGGCCAGAACGCACAGGGTCCAGACCAGGGCGGTCACGGAGAGGTCGGCGAGGACCAGGGCCAGCGTCATGAGCCAGGGCTTGCAGGGGGCGCCCTTCAACGCCGCGTCCATGGAATGGCTCGTCATCATTTCCGCCGTCCTTCCCCCAACCATCCGGGATGTCCCGGAAACAAGCGGCCGCCCCGGCAGGCGCGCTGCCCGCCGGATGTCCCGCAGTCCGCGGCGGGCCCGCTCTGCCCTGCCTCCCCCTCGCGCAGTGCCGCTTACTTCTCGATCAGGTGGAAACGCCGCGCGGTTTCCGCGATGGCCTCCAGGACCTTATTGACGTGCTTGCGGGTGTGCTTGCTGGTGAAGACCACCCGGAGAATGGCCTGGCCCTTGGGCACCGCGGGATAGATGGCCGGAAGCGCGAACACTCCCTGCCGGAAGAGGTCCCGGGAAAAGTCGAAGGCGGCCATCTCCTCGCCGATGAGGATGGAGTTGATCGGGCTGTTGGACTCCTTCACGGGGAGGCCGAGCTTCCGGAGCCGGGCCTGGGCCGTGCGGGCGTTCTTCCAGAGCCGCTCCACCCGCTGGGGCTCCGCCCGGATGATCTCCAGGCTCTTGAGCGCGGCCGCGGCGTTGGCCGCGGGCAGGCCCGCGGAAAAGATGTGCGTGCGGGAGTCGTGCTGGATGAAGGTCAGCAGGTTCCGGTCGTCGGTGGCCACGAAACCGCCGATGGAGGCCAGGGCCTTGCTGAAGGTGCCCATGATCATGTCCACCTGCTTCACGACCTTGAACTGGTGCGCCGTGGTCCGGCCGTGGCCCATGACCCCCAACCCGTGGGCGTCGTCCACGTAGAGGAACAGCTCCGGGTCGATGGCCCGCAGCCGGGCCAGGGCGGCCAGGTCCGTGACCCGGCCGGACATGCTGAACAGGCCCTCGGTAATGAGGAAGACCCTGCCCGTGTCCGGCTTGGCCCGCAGCCGCTCCAGGGCATCCTGGGCCGCGTGCTCCTTCTCGCCCTTGTAGGAGACCATGCGTACGCCCGCCAGGCGGCAGCCCGCCAGAATGCTGGCGTGGCACTCCCGGTCGCAGAGCAGGACGTCGCCCGGCCGGGCCAGACAGGCAATGACGCCCGCGTTGGTCAGGAAGCCCGTGGGGTGGACGATGGCCCCGGCCTTGCCCACGAAATCCGCGAGATTGGCCTCCAGCTCGTGGTGCAGGGTGATGTTGCCGCACAGGAAACGGGAGCCGCCCGGACCGCTGCCCCAGCGCCGCATGGCCTTGGTCGCGGCCGCGATGACCCGGCGGTCGTGGGTCAGTCCCAGATAGTCGTTGGAGCTGGCCATGACCAGGGTCTGGCCGTCCACCACGACCTCCACCCCGTTGCTCTGCTCAATGGCCTTGAAATAGACATAGCGGTCCGCGCGCATGAGCCGCCGGACATTGGCCGCCAGGGCGGCCCGCTCTTCCGCTGGAGTGGTGTCTATGGGAACGCGTATTGCCGACAGTCTACTCATCTTCATCTTCATGGGCGGATAGTTAGTTGTGGAACAGTGCTTACCTATTCGTAATCCCGCCCCAGGTCAACCAAGATATCCGTAGGCTTAGCTGAAAATTTTGAGCCCCAAACCCCCTCCCCGGTGTGAGTGCTCAAAACTCTCATGAAATGACGAAACGCGGCGACCCGGAGTATTTCCCGCGCGGACGCCCCCGGGTTGTCTCCGGCCCCCTGCTCGGCTATACGGGCTCATGCGGCATCTCCGCGATCCCATGGAGAAAATCGTGCCGGACAACAGCCCGGCGCAAGGGCGGGAAGCCTGATCCGCCGCAACCACGGAGGAAACACCCGGACCATGCAGGACGTCCCATGAACGGCGCCGCCGCACGCCCCGTGCTCACATCCGCGATCCTGCTCGCGGTGGCCTGCGGCATGGTCCTGGGCCTGCTGGCCCTCACCGACCCGTCCGAACTCCTGGCCTCCCTGTCCAGGGCCCGGCCCGGGCCTCTGGCGGCCGCGACCTGCCTGCACCTGCTGGGCTCCGTGCTGCGCGCCGCCCGGCTGCAGCGCCTCCTGGACAGGGCCGTGCCCTTCCTGCGTGTCTTTCTCGTGGCCAACACGGGCAACATGCTCAACAGCCTGGTGCCCCTGCGCGCCGGCGAGTTCTGCATGGCCTTCCTGTTCTCCCGGGACCTGCCCGGGGGCGGCGGCGAGGCCCTGGCCAAGGTCTTCGCGGACCGGGTCCTGGACCTCGTGGCGGTCACGCTCCTGTTCATCGCCGCGGCCCTGTTCTTCCCGCCCGCGTCC
>DFYP01000206.1:0-191 GCA_002382645.1 Desulfovibrio sp. UBA4079
TTCGTGGGTGTGCTCACCGAGCACTTCGCCGGGGCCTTCCCGGCCTGGCTCGCCCCGGTGCAGGCCCGGCTGCTGACGGTCACGGACGCCCAGAAGCCTTTTGCTGAAAAGGTCTTGCGGTTTCTTTTGGAAAAGGGCATTCGAGCCGAAGCGGATTTGCGCAACGAAAAGCTGGGGTTCAAGATTCGCGA
>DFYP01000206.1:198-19577 GCA_002382645.1 Desulfovibrio sp. UBA4079
CTCAAGCCGCTGGAAGAAGCGGCCCAAATGATCCTCGACGCCACCCAGGAACCATTCAAACGCGGAGGCATGCGCTATAGCTTTTCCACGGCGACAGGGACCACCGATTAAGGATGACGGGGTCCGCCGCAACGAGCGGATCCGCATTCCCCAGATCCGGGTCATTGACGAGGATGGCACCCAGCTTGGGATCATGGCCACGGCGGACGCACTGCGTCACGCCCAGGAGAAGGGCTTCGACCTCGTGGAGGTNNCCGCCCGTCTGCCGCATCATGGACTACGGGAAGTTCAAGTACCAGCAGCAGAAACGGCAGCAGGAAGCCAAGAAGAAGCAGACCGTCATCCAGATCAAGGAAGTGAAGTTCCGGCCCAAGACGGACGAGCACGACTACCAGACGAAGCTCAAGCATATCAAGAGGTTCCTGGAAGAGGGCGACCGCGTGAAGGCCACCGTGTTCTTCCGGGGCCGCGAGATCGTGCACAAGGACCGGGGACAGAGCATGCTGGACCGCGTGGTGGAGGACACCCGCGAATTGGCCAAGGTGGAGCAGGGGGCCCAGTTCGAGGGCCGGACCATGAACATGATGCTCGCCCCCATCAAGAAGTAGGCCTTCGGCCGGACACCGGCCGTGATGCTTAAGGAGGAAGACATGCCCAAGCTCAAGACCAACCGCAGCGCCGCCAAGCGCTTCAGCGTCACGGGCAGTGGCAAGTTCAAGCGCCGCCGCAAGAACCTGCGCCACATCCTGACCAAGAAGAACGCCAAACGGAAGCGCCTGCTGGGCCAGTCCACCACCGTGGACAAGGCCAACGAGAAGAGCGTCAAGCGTCTCATGCCGTACGCCTAGCGTACTGAACGGTAACCAATAAGAGACTCTGGTCCACCCGCCAAGGCCACGTGCCGTTGGNNTCATGCGCGTTAAACGTGGTTTTGCCGCCAAGCGGCGTCACAAGAAGTTCCTGAAGATGGCCAAGGGCTACCGCGGCTCGGGCAGCAGACTGTACGTCACCGCCCGGGAGCGTGTTGAAAAGGCCCTGGTTTTCGCCTACCGCGACCGCAAGAATCGCAAGCGCGAGTTCCGCAAGCTGTGGATCGTGCGCATCAACGCCGCCGCCCGCCTCAACGGCCTGTCCTACAGCCGCATGATGAACGGCCTGGCCAAGGCCGGCGTGGCCCTGAACCGCAAGGTCCTGGCCGATCTGGCCGTGCGCGACAAGGACGTGTTCGCCAAGGTCGCGGCCGCCGCCAAGGCCCAGGTGGCGTAAGACGGTGGACAAGGACGTCCAGTCCTTTCTGAAGGAATTGGAAGACCTGGCCCTGGAGTGCGGTGAGCGCCGGGGCCAGGTTTGTTCCTTGAAGGATCTCGAGGAGTTCCGCGTGGAATTCCTCGGCCGCAAGGGCCGCCTGGCCCAGGCCATGCTCGTGCTTCCCGGCATGAGCGCCGAGGACAAGCCCGCGGCCGGCCGCAAAGCCAACGAGGTCAAGACCGCCCTCACCGAGCTTATCGGCGAACGCGAGCGCGAGCTCGCCGCGGCCGAGGCCGGGGCCGGGCTCTCCCGCTTCGACCCCACCCTGCCCGGACGCCGCCCCCAGCAAGGCTCCCTGCACCCCGTGACCCTGGTGACCCAGGAGATCTGCGACGTGTTCACGGGCCTGGGCTTCGACGTGGTCTCCGGGCCCGAGGTGGAGAACGACTGGCACAACTTCGAGGCCCTGAACATGCCNNACTACAACTTCGAGGCCCTGAACATCCCGAAGGACCATCCCGCCAGGGACATGCAGGACACCTTCTACGTGGAGGAGAACATCGTCCTGCGCACCCATACCTCTCCGGTGCAGGTGCGCACCATGGAAAAGACGCGTCCGCCGGTGAGGATCCTGTCGCCGGGGCGGGTCTATCGTCCGGATTCCGACATCTCTCATACGCCCATGTTTCACCAGATCGAGGGGCTCCTGGCCGACGCCAAGGTGAGCATGGCCGACCTGCGCGGCACGCTCACGGCCTTCGTGCGCCAGCTCTTCGGCGCGGACACCCGGGTGCGCTTCCGGCCGAGCTTTTTCCCCTTCACCGAGCCCAGCGCCGAGGTGGACATCTCCTGCATGCTCTGCGGCGGCAAGGGCCGCGTGGGCAACGACCCCTGCCGGGTCTGCAAGCGCACCGGCTGGGTCGAGATCCTGGGCTGCGGCATGATCGACCCCAACGTCTTCCAGGCCGTGGGCTATGATCCCGAGCAGGTCACGGGCTTCGCCTTCGGTCTGGGCGTGGAGCGGGTGGCCATGCTCAAGTACGGCATCGGCGACCTGCGCATGTTCTTCGAGAACGACGTCCGTTTCCTGGAACAGTTCGCCTGACCCCGGGGGATGCCTGCGGGCGTCCCCCTGGCGTTGCGCACGGCCGGGCCGTCAGGCCCGATATCAGCGTTGGAAAGCTATTTCCGCGGAGTTCCGGCATGCTCATCTCTCTCTCCTGGCTGCGTGAGTTCGTGCCCTACGAGGGCTCTGTTCAGGACCTGGGCGACCGGCTGACCATGCTCGGCCTGGAGCTGGAAGGCCTGCACGACCCGTTCGCGGGCATCGCCCAGGTGCTCGTGGGCCATGTGCTCACCTGCGCGAAACATCCCGAGTCCGACCACCTTTCGGTCTGCACCGTGGACATCGGCGCGGGCGAGGCCCTGTCCATTGTCTGCGGCGCGCCCAACGTGGCCCAGGGCCAGAAGGTGGCGGTGGCTCCCGTGGGCAGCACACTCCCCGGCGGACTGGAGATCAAGAAAGCGAAGCTTCGCGGCGTGGTCTCCCTGGGCATGATCTGCTCCGAGCGCGAGCTCGGCCTGTCCGAGGGCCACGAGGGCATCCTGGTGCTGCCGGAGTCCTGCCGCGTGGGCCAGCCCCTGACCGAGGCCCTCGACCTGGAGCGCCATGTCCTGGAGCTCTCCGTCACGCCGAACCGGGCCGACTGCCTGAGCGTGCTGGGCGTGGCCCGGGAAACGGCCCTGGCCTTCAATCTCCCCCTGACCCTTCCGCCCAGCCAGGTGAGCGAATCCGGCGCGGACGCCAACGGCCTGCTGCGCATCGAGATCGCGGACCCCGAGCTCTGCCCCCTGTACCAGGCCCGCATCCTCTCGGGCGTGCGCATGGGCCAGGCCCCGGACTGGCTGCGCTACCGCCTCACGGCCATCGGCCTGCGGCCCATCAGCAACATCGTGGACGTGACCAACTACGTCATGATGGAGCTGGGCCAGCCCCTGCACGCCTTTGACCGGGCCCTGCTGGCCGGCGGGGTCATCCGCGTGGCCCCGGCCTCCGACGGCATGAAACTGACCACCCTGGACAACCAGGAGCGCAGCCTGCTGGCCTCGGACCTGCTCATCTGGGACAACGAGAAGCCCGTGGCCCTGGCCGGGGTCATGGGCGGGGCCAACACCGAGATCGGGGATTCCACCAGCGAGGTGGTTCTGGAGTGCGCCGTGTTCCGGCCCGGGACCATCCGCCGCACGGCCCGCCGTCTGGGCCTGCCCAGCGAGGCCTCCTACCGCTTCGAGCGCGGGGTGGACCAGGTGGGCGCGCGCCTGGCCGTGGACCGCGCGGCCCGGCTCATGGCCGAGGTCTCCGGGGCCCAGGTCCTGCGCGGCGTGGCCCTGTCCGAGCCCAAGCCCTGGGCCACCCGCAAGCACCTGTTCCGGCTGGACCGCTGCAACGACCTGCTGGGCCTGGAGCTGACCCCGGATTTCGCCCGCGCCACCCTCAAGGGCATGGGCTGCGCCGTGGACGAGGCCGACCCGGCCCGCT
Source organism: Desulfovibrio sp. UBA4079 (assembly GCA_002382645.1). GTDB lineage: Bacteria > Desulfobacterota > Desulfovibrionia > Desulfovibrionales > Desulfovibrionaceae > Aminidesulfovibrio. The sequence continues at coordinate 3,986 of DFYP01000206.1, forward strand.
GGCAGGTGACCACCCCGCCCTGGCGCCTGGACCTGGAGCGCGAGGTGGACCTTTCCGAGGAACTGGCCCGGGTCTATGGCGTGGACCGCATCCCGGCCGTGCTCCCGCGGGTGGCCAAGTCCCTGGAGGCCGGGGGCGGGGCCGACGCCGAGTTCGTGTTCAACCGCAAGGTCAAGGCCTGGGCCGCGGGCCTGGGCCTGCGCGAGGCCGTGAACTACAGCTTCGTGGGCCACAAGGACCTGGACCTGCTGGGCCTGCCCAACGAGTGCCGGATCAGCATCGCCAACCCGCTCACCGAGGAGCAGAACGTCCTGCGCACCGAGCTGGCCGCGGGCCTGCTCCAGAACCTCAAGCACAACATCAGCCAGGGCAACACCCGGCTGCGGCTGTTCGAGGTGGCGCGCATCTATTTCGAGGACCAGGACTCCGAGACCCGGGCCCGCGAGCACTCCCGCCTGGGCATGCTCCTGCACGGCCCGCGTTTTGCCGAGGACTGGCCCTGGCCCCTGGAGGACGCCGATTATCTCGACGTGAAGGGCCTGGTGGAGGGCCTCTGCGGGCAGTTCAAGCTGGGTTGCCCGGAGTTCGAGCTCCTGGACGGCCACTGCTTCCTGGAGCCGGCCGTGGCCGTGCGCCTGGAGGGTGAGCCCCTGGGCGTCGTCGGCCGGGTGCGGCCCGAGATCGCCGACGCCCACCACGCCCGCCGCGAGGTCTGGCTGGCGGACCTGGACCTGGACCGGCTGCGGGCCCTGTGCGCGGCCCGGGTCATCACGTTCAAGCCCCTGCCCGTGTTCCCGCCGGTGCGCCGGGACGTGACCCTGGCGGCCCCCGCCACCCTGCATGCCGAGGCCGTGCGCCGGGCCGTGCTGGAGCTCAAGCCGCCGTTCCTGGAGAGCGTGGACCTGGTGAACCTGTTCACGCCCGACCCGGACAAGGACGAGCGCAACCTGACCTTCCGCCTGACCTACCGGCACCAGGCCCGCACCTTGAAGGACAAGGAAGTGGACAAGGAGCACGGCCGGATGCTCGAGGGATTGCTGAAAAAGCTGCCCGTGCGCGTGTAGCCATGCGGGGGCCCCCCGGGCCCCCGTTCTTTTTTCCCGCCCCGGGTGTTCCCGCCGCCCCCTTCCTTTGCTAGAGTGGAGTCATGGACGAGACTCCCGGACAAAAAACCTACAAGATCGGCCAGGCCGCCGACCTGCTCGGCATCAAGCCCTTTGTGCTGCGCTTCTGGGAGGGCGAATTCCCCCAGCTGGAGCCCGTGCGCACGGCTTCGGGCCAGCGCATGTACACCGAGGAGCAGCTCGGCCTGGTGCGCGAGATCAAGCGTCTGCTCTACGACGAGGGCCTGACCATCGAGGGCGCGCGCAAGCGCCTGGAGGACAAGGCCCCCAACGACATTCTCCAGGAGGTCCGCGACGGGCTCCTGGAGATCCGCGACCTGCTCACGGGCCGGACCGGCCCCAACACGGAGGCGTAGCATGAACAAGTGGCTCAAGTATGGTCTCATCGCGGCTGCGGCCCTGGTCCTGCTCGTGATTGTCGGAGCCGTGATCTTTGTGAGCACGTTCGATCCCAACGCCCACAAGGCCCAGATCACCGAGGCCGTGAAAAAGGCCACGGGCCGCGACCTGGTGGTCAGCGGCCAGATCAAGGTCTCGGTCTTTCCCTGGCTCGGAGCCGAGGTGGGCGGCGTGAGCCTGAGCAACGCCAAAGGCTTCGGGGACAAGCCCATGGTCCAGATCGGCTCGGCCCAGGTGCGGCTCAAGCTCTTGCCGCTGCTCACGGGCAGCCTGGAGCTGGGCCGCGTGACCCTGGAGAACCTGAACCTCAATCTGGCCCAAAACAAGGACGGCGTCACCAACTGGGACGACCTTGCGGGCAAGCAGGAGGGAACCAAGGAAGCGGCTCCGGCGGCCGCCAAGCCCTCGGGCGGCGGAGGCATGGAACTGGCCGTGGGCGGGCTCAACGTGAAGAACGCCAACATCGTCTGGGACGATGCCAAGGCCAACCGGCACGACGCGGTGCGCAACGTGAATGTGACCATCGGCGCCATCGCTCCGGGCAAGCCTTTTGACTTCGACGTGAACTTCGGCCTGGAGAGCAAGAGCCCCGAGGCCTCCCTGCAGAACGCCGTCAAGGGCACGGCCTCCCTGGACTTGGAAGCCGGGCGCTACACTGTGAAGGGCCTGGACCTCAAGGTCCTGGCCACGGGCAAGGCCGTGCCCGGAGGCAAGGCCGATGTGGGCGTGACCGTGGCGCAGGCCGCGGTGGACACCAAGGCCCAGACCGCGGCCCTGGACGGCGGGGTCCTGCGTTTGGACAGCGAGAAGCTGAACTTCAACGCCAAGGTCAGCAATTTCGCGGCCCCGGCCGTGGTCTTTGCCCTGACCTCGGACTTCTTGGACCTGGACAAGATCCTGCCCAAGCAGGCCGCCGGGACCGAGACCAAGGCCGCCTCCACCTCGGGGCCGGCCGGTCCGGAGCCGGACGTGATCCCGGTGGACGTGATCCGCAAGCTCAACCTGGACGGCACGGCCAAGATCGCCAAGCTCAAGGTCCACAACCTGACCCTGACCAACCTGGACGTGAAGATCCTGGCCAAGAACGGGCTGTTGACCGTGGACCCGAACAATCTGGCCCTGTACGGCGGCACGCTCACCGCGCCCGTGACCGTGGACTGCCGGGGCGAGCAGCCCCTGAGCGCCGCGCGCCTGAACCTGCAGAAGGTCCAGCTGGGCCCGCTGCTCAAGGACCTGACGGGCAAGGATTCCTACGGCGGGGACATGTATCTGACAGCTGACCTGAAGACCAGCGGGGCCAAGGTCTCGGCCATGAAGCGCGGGCTCAACGGGCCCATGGCGCTCAAGGTCCTGGACGGCGTGTTCCCGGGCGTGGACCTGGAGGCCCTGGTCACCACCGTGGCCAAGTCCGGCAGCAAGAGCGGCACCGTGGAGGGCAAGGCCGCGGACCGCACCAACTTCGGAGAGATCACGGCCACGGCCCAGGCCACCAACGGGATCATCAGCAACAAGGACCTGCTCATCAAGTCGCCCAACCTGCGGGCCGAGGGCGAGGGCCTGGTGAACCTGCCCGCGGACAGCATCGACTACCTGGTGCGGGCCAAGCTCATGGCCAGCGGCACGGGCAACGACAGCCTCCTGGGCCTGCTCGTGCCGGTGCGGGTCAAGGGCAGCCTGTCCAACCCCTCCTACAGTGTGGACCTGGCCGAGTACTTCAAGGGCGCGGCCACGGGCCTGGTCAAGGGCGTGGGCGGGGCCGTGGAGGGCGTGGGCAGCGCCATCGGCGGCGTGTTCGGCGGCCAGAAGAAGGAGACCCAGCAGAGCGGGACCACCAGCACCAAGAGCGGCAGCACGGACACCAAGACGGATCAGAAGAAGAAGGGCGGGGTGCTGGAAGGCATCAAGAGCATCTTCTAGGCCCGCCCCGGGCAAGCGACAGGGCCTCCGCCGCCTGGCGGGGGCCTTTTTTGCGCCCCAAAAGGAGGACCCGCCGGGGAGAGGCCGGCGGGTCCGGGGCTGGGATGTCTGGCGCGGGCGGACGTTCACGGCGTCCGGCCCGCGTGCGGAGGAGTGTCCACATGGACATGAATATGATTATCAATATCAAAATGGGAAGTCAAGGCTTTTCTCACGCTGCTTTTTCCTTTTTTTTCGTCTTGACACTGGAGCGTCTAGTCGATAATGAGAATCAAAATCAAACAGCGGCCCGGGCCGCCGGGAGGACCGCATGCTGCGGCGCAACATCTGGGATCATGCCGACTACCAGTGCCCCATCGTGGGCACCTGTCTGACCTGCAACGACCTGCGGGAGGTGGCCGAACGGGTGGGCCTGGACCTGTCCGCCGGGTCCGGCGATTTCGACGTGCACACCCTGTTCGTAGGCCTGTGCAAGCGCCCCGACCGCCCGGCCCGGGCCGTGCAGAAGCTCCTGGACCGCAAGCACCGCCGGGTCCTGCGCCTGTTCCTCAAGGCCCGGGACGACGAGGCGGTCTGGGCGCTTTGGCGGGAGCACGCGGACCGGGGCGAGATCCCGGGCGCGCTCTGGGGCGTCATGTGCAACCCTACGGTCTCGGAGAACATGCTCCGGCGCATCTACGGCGAGGTGCACATGCTCTCGCACCTGCTGGGCGCGGCCCAGGGCGCGGACCTGCGGCGGCTGCGGGCCCTGGAGGAGGAGAGCGCCGCGCTCGCCGCAGCCTTGGCCGAGCGCAAGACCCTGCTCCGGCAGTCCATTGCGGCCTGGAAGGAGCGCCATTTCAACCTGGAGCGCCAGCTGGCCCAGGAGCGCGCCCGGCGCGAGGCCGTGGAGCGGGAGCGCCTGTCCCTGCGCGAGCTGGTGGAGACCAAGGCGCTTGCGGTCCTGGGCCAGGAGCGCGACGCCCTGCGGGAGCAGGCCCGGGAGCTTCAGGAGCGCCTGGCGGCCGCCGAGGACATGGTGCTGCGCCAGGCCGGGCAGCTGGAGCAGGGCGTGCGCCGGACCGCGCGCCTGGAACAGGCCCTGGCCGAGCGGGACCGCGAGGTCGAGGCCCTGGAGGCCGCGCTCCTGGAATCTCTGGACCAGGTGCCCTGTTCCGGGGAGTGCGGCCATCCCGAAACCTGCCCCTGCCCCCGGCTGCGCGGCAAGCGCGTGCTTTACGTGGGCGGCCGCAGCGGGCTCAAGGGCCGCTACCGGCTCCTGGCCGAGCGCTTCGGCTGCGAGCTGGTGCACCACGACGGCGGCCTGGAGCAGTCCCCGCACCGGCTCCAGCAGCTCCTGGCCGGTGCCGACGCCGTGGTCTGCCCTGTGGACTGTGTGAGCCACGAGGCCTGCGCCGCGGTGAAAAAGCTCTGCAAGGGCTGTCTCAAGCCCGTGCTTTTCGCCCGCTCCTCGGGCCTGTCCAGCCTGGCGTCGTCGCTGGCCGAACTGGATCGCGTCTGCCAGTGAGGGCAGCGCCGCCGGAAGGGCAGAAGGGGCTCCCGCCGCGGCGGGAGCCCCTTGTCGTTACCAGGCGCGGATCACTTGCCGAAGGGACACTTGGGGTAGGTGCAGGTCTTGCAACCCATGCAGAAGCCGCCCTCGGCCATGCGGGCCAGGTCGCGGCGTCCGGGGAGCCGCCCGGCCAGGAGCCGGGGCAGGATGAGGTCCAGGCTGGTGGTCTTGTAGAACAGGGCGCAGGCCGGGACCCCCAGGACCTGGGCGTCGCCGATGCGGCCCACCAGGGTCATGGCCCCGGGCAGGATCGGGGCCCCGTAGCTGTAGTCCTCCAGCCCCGCGTCCAGGAGCCCGTGCCGGGTCACGTCGCCGGGGTCCACCGAGAGCCCGGCCGTGGTCACGATGAGGTCGGCCCCGGCCTCGAGCATCCCGCGCACGCTGGCCGCGATGCGTTCCCGGTCGTCGGGCACGATGTCCACGGCGGCCACCTCCGAGCCCAGGCTTTCCACCTTGCTCTTGATGATCGGCGCGAACTTGTCCTCGATGAGTCCCTGGAAGACCTCGGTGCCCGTGACCAGGATGCCCACCCGGGCCCGGCGCAGGGGCAGCACCGAGAACAGCGGGCCTCCGGCCAGGGCCGCCCGGGCGCGGTCGAAGTCGGCCTGGGCCAGGAACAGGGGAATGGCCCGGCAGGCGGCCAGGCGCTTGCCTTCCTCGATCATGATGTCGCCCTGGCGCGTGGCGCACATGACATTGGGCGTCATGTTGAAGGCCAGGAGCCGCTCGCGGTCCAGGACGATGAGCCCGGTGCGGGCGGCCGTGAAATTGATCTTGCCCTCGCGGGGCGCGGGGTCGTGGAGCACGCCGGGCCCGGCCATGAGCTTGGCGAAGGCCAGGGCGGCCTCGTTCTCGTGGACCCAGCCGGCCTCCGCGACCGCGGCGTCGCCCTCGAGATAGACCTCGAAGCGGCCCATGCGCTGGAGCTCGCAGAGGTCTCCGGGGCTGAGCGTCTGCCCGGCCTGGACCAGGGGGTCCTTGGTCTCGGCGGGCACGATGCGGGTCATGTCGTGCAGGGCCTTGTGGCCCACGGCCTGGCCCACGGGCACGGCCCGCAGCCTGGGGCCGTCGGTCATGTCCTGGCGCTGGTCCAGGCGTTCGTAGGGGGCCTCGCCCTGGCAGCCGCGGCAGACCCCGCCGTCGTGGGCCGGATAGGCCTCGCCGCAGACCGGGCAGAGGCCGATGGCGCCCATCTGGGCCTTGCGCCGGAAGCGCTCGGGCACCACCACCTCCTCCATGGAGCAGAGGCTTGGCCCGGCGCGCCGGATTTCGTCCACCAGCCGGTCGGTGTCCTGTTCCTTCTTGGGCTTGAGCTTCAGGTACCAGCCCTTGATCTCGGGCCACATCTCGAGCTTGGTCGGGTCCAGGGCCACGCGCACGCCCAGGCCCGTGAACTTGTCGTAGAGGGTCAGGGCGTAGCGGCCCAGGTTCACGACCTTCATCCAGCCGTTGCCCACGCTGCACAGGGTCAGCAGCTGGACCGCGTCCGGCAGGCATTTCTGGGATTCCACCAGGGCCTCGAACAGGGTGCCCTGGGGCAGGCGCGACTTGGCCAGCTCCACCATGTAGCCGCCCACCAGCAGGCCCGGGGCGGCGTAGCCGTGGAATTCCGCGGCCTTCTGTTTGAACTCGTCGAAGGTATAGGGACCGATGTTCATGAGGCTCTCCCGGTTGGAGGAACGTGCCGCCGCCCGGTTTGCGGGCGGCGGCACGTGAATTCCTTTTACCGGGACACTGCCACAAAATGCTCCTGCATGGCAATGCCGCCTCCGCCTTTGTCCCATTTCCGGATGCCCTGGGGCATGAGCTCGTTGTCGGCCACGCCCCGGCCGCGGGCCCGGCTCTCCACCGGCAGGGTGTGGCCGAAGCCGTGGACCATGAAGACCGCCTCCGGGTGGATGAACTCCGTGACAAAGGCCTTGATCCTGCCGGAATGGCCGTTGGAGGTCACGGTCACGTAGTCGCCGTCGGCAATGCCCAGGTCCTGGGCCGCCTGGGTGTGGATCCAGAGGAGGTTTTCGGGCATCTGCTCGAAGAGCAGGGGGTTGTTGACGGTGTGGCCCTGGGTGTGCACCCCGCAGCGGCCGAAGGTGATCCGGAAGCGGCCCTTGGGAGGCCGAGCGGGCGAGACGTAGGGCCCCAGCCAGGGGATGCCGGACTTGGCCAGGCGGCTGGAAACGATCTCGATCTTGCCGGAGTCGGTCTTGAACTTGAGGTCCTCCATCTTGCGGTACAGCGGCTCGGAGGCCAGGGACACGGAGCCGGTCTTGTCGAAGTCGGCCAGGGACACGCCCGTGTCCTGGAGCTGGAAGTTCCAGATGTCCTCGATGCTGTCAAAGGCCAGCTTGTCGAGGCCCATTTTCTTGGCCAGGCCGCAGTAGATCTCCCAGACCGCCTTGGTGTCGTAGCGCGGCTCGCAGGCGCGCTTGCGCACGAAGAACGAGGGCTTGAGCCCGTTCTTGCCGGCCAGGGTGTCCTCGCGCTCGAGGTAGGTGGACATGGGCAGGACCACGTCCGAGTACCAGGCCGTGTCCGACCAGGAGAAGGTCACGGACACGAGCAGGTCCAGGTTGTCCAGGATCTTCTTCACGTCGGCGGTGTCCGGGAAGGCCATGAGCGGATCGTGGCGCTGGGCGATGTAGGCCTTGATGGGGTAGGGCTTGCCCGTGACGATGGCCTCGTAGGCCAGGTGCACCAGGCCCGGCCCGGCGTCGAAGTGGGTGCGCTCGGGCATCCAGCCCACGCCGTCCACGCGCTTCTCCTCGGGCTTGGGGAACAGGGAGAGCAGTTCCTTGAGGCCCTTGCGGCCCACGTCCCCGGGCTTGGCCGTGAGCGGCAGGCCGCCCTTGGCCCCCACCGCGCCCAGCAGGGCGTTGATGATGTAGGCCGTGCGGCAGACATAGAAGGAGTCGGAGTAGCGGGCCACCATCCAGCCGGGGTGCCAGATCACCGCGGGCGCGGCCGCGGCCAGTTGGCGGGCCAGGTCGCGGATGCGCGCAGCCGGCACGCCGGTCTCGGCCTCGGCCCATTCCGGGGTGTGCTGGGCCGTGAAGGCCTTGAGCTCGTCCAGGCCGCTGATCCACATCTCCGCGAATTTCTTGTCGTAGAGGTCCTCGTTCAAAAGCACGTGGATCACGGCCAGGTTGAAGGCGTAGTCCGTGCCCGGGCGCAGGAGGTAGAAGTTGTCGGCCTTGCCCGCGGTGATGCTGGCCCGGATGTCGATGACCGAGAGCTTGCAGCCCGCGGCCAGGCCGTCCATGGCGTTGTTCACCTCGGCCACGTTGATGGCCTCGAAGATGTTGCGGGTCTGGAGCACCAGATGCTTGCAGTTCTTGTAGTCGTAGACCACGTCCTTGCGGCCGAAGCCGAAGATGGAGACCGCGGCGTTCATCACGTTGCGGGCGCAGGCCGAGTCGTGGTTGCAGTAGTTGGGCGTGCCGATGGCCCGCAGGAAGGCCCGGTACACGTCGCGGAACGGGCCGCCGCGGTCCGAGAGGAGCACGGCGCGGTCGCCGTGTTCGGCGCGCACCTTGTTCAGGCGCTCGGCCACGTAGTCCAGGGCCTCGTCCCAGGAGACCCTGCGCCATTTGCCCTCGCCGCGCGCGCCTTCGCGGATCATGGGGTACTGGGGCCGCTCGTCGTCCTCGTACAGGGCTATGCCGGCCGCGCCGCGGGCGCAGAGCGAGCCCTTGAGCCCGGGGGCGTGCATGCTCCCCTGGAGCCGCACCGGGCGGCCGTTTTCCACCTCGGCCTGGATCGGGCAGCGCACCGAGCACATGCCGCAAACGCTGTTCACCGTGGTCTTGGCCATGAAGTCCTCCTCGCAGATGATCAGGGCTTTCACCCTGCTAATTACAGATTGCCGATTGTCCTTTTTTAGGAAGGAACCGTGTGTGTGGCAAGGAAAATAGTGTATGTGAAAAAAGAAACATAAGGACGGCCTCCAGCCGGGTTGCGGGAGGGGTTTTCCGGACAACTCTTGGGAATTTGCGAACAAAAACGAATTTCATTGACACGATCTCCCGGAATGTGGTTCCAATGGGGACAGTCCTGACCAGAATCCGTTGAGGACGCGCGAAACAAGCGGGCCGCCCCCTGGCGGGTTGGTCCGGCAAGGAGCACGGGACATGAGCGTGTACAAGATCAAGCTGGACAAGAAGCGGTGCATCGCCTGCCAGGCCTGCGAGGTCCATTGCAAAGTGAAGAACAGCGTGCCGGCCGGCATCCAGCTCAACCACATCTTTGTGGCCGGTCCCCTGCCCAGCAAGGACGGCCGTCCGGTGTTCAACACCAAGTACCAGCCCTGCCTCATGTGCAAGGACCCCAAGTGCGTGCCGGCCTGCCCCACCGGGGCCATGACGTTCCGTGAGTCCGACGGCCTGATCTATGTGCGCACGGAACTCTGCGACGGCTGCAAGGCCTGCGCCGAGGCCTGCCCCTGGCACGTGCCGGTGTACAACGAGCTCACCGGCAAGATCATGAAGTGCGACTACTGCATGGACCGCATCGAGCAGGGCCTGGACCCGGCCTGTGTCACGGGCTGCACGGCCAAGGCCCTGAGCTTCACCCGGCCCTGAGGATGTCTCGAACGCCGGGCCCTCCGACGGGGAGGCGCGGCGAGGAAATTTGCAACAGATCATTCGTGAGGAGGACAAACGTGTTGCACTCGAAGAAATCCCTGTTCATCGTGGCCCTGATCGCCCTGGTCGGGGTCTGTCTGTGGTTCGAGCCCGCCTGGGCCGACAAGCTGGCCGACGCCATCGCCGCCGCTCCCCAGGGCACGGGCCCCGGCCAGATCGATCCGGCCAAGGCCGCCGGCTTCCTGGGCATTCCCGGCGCGCCCAGCGTGAACTTCATCCTGGCTTTTGCCTGGGCCGTGTGGGTGGGCTGGATCTTCTCCACCGTGGGCGCCTTCGGCGGCGTCATGGCCGGCGTGGGCCACATCAGCGTCTTCGGCCTGGGCGCTTACGCCAAGACCTTCAAGACCACGGCTCCCGAGCTGAACAAGATCGCCACGGACTCCATCCGGGCCTCGAACCAGTGGCTCGTGGGTCTGTCCGCGCTCATCTCCTCGTTCAACTACTGGAAGATGGGCCGCCTGGTCCTGCCCCTGGCCCTGGCCCTGGGCGCGGGCTCGCTTCTGGGCGCCTGGGGATCGGCCACGCTGACCGCGGGCAAGATCTCCTTCTCCCAGTATCAGGGCTGGTTCGGCCTGTTCGTCCTGGTGCTCGGCTGCTACCTGTTCTGGGAGACCTCCCCGGCGGGCCAGGCCAGCAAGAAGAAGGCCAAGGCCGCGGCCAAGGCCTTCGAGGACTCGGTGAAGAGGCAGAAGGCCGGTGAGCAGGTGGACGTCAAGGCCATGGGCGCCAAGACCACCAAGATCTCCCTGACCCGCGTGGAATTCACCTTCTACGGCGTGGAGTTCGGCTTCAACCCGCTCATCCCCCTGGTCGGCGGCGTGGTCATCTCGGCCGTGGCGGCCTTCCTGGGCGTGGGCGGCGGCTTCCTCCTGGTGCCCTTCCTGACCAGCGTGGCCCAGCTGCCCATGTACCTGGCCGCGGGCACCTCGGCCCTGGCCGTGCTCATCTCCATGGTCACGAGCATCGCCACCCTGATGACCAAGGGCACGCCCCTGGACTGGACCCTCATCGGCGCCGAGCTGGTGGGCATCATCGTGGGCTCGGTCATCGGCCCGCGCACCTCCAAGTACTTCTCGGACACCTGGCTCAAGCGCCTGTTCATCGTGCTTGCGCTTTACGTCGGCGTGGACTACGTCCTGAGAGGCTTCTTCGACATCCGCATGTTCGGCTAGCCGCGCGGGAACTGCCACAACAGAAGGGGTCCCGGGCCATCCCGGGACCCTTTTTCGTGAGTCATGGACAAACTGCAGCGCGTTCTCCTGGTTCTGGACCCCTGGCTCATCCGGCCCTTCCGCTGGCCGGACAGCGCCCTGGCCGGCTTCCTTCTGGGCACCTTCCTGCTCGGGCTGCTCTGCGTGCTCCTGGGGGATGTGGCCGCGGTCCTGGTCTCGCGGCTCAACCGCAAGGTCTATGGCGGCTACATCAAGGACATGATCCACGATCACGAGCTGTCCATCGAGGCGGCCAAGACCGGGAACAAGGAGAACTTCAAGGCCGTGAACCGCCAGGCCCACGAGTCCTTCGGCCGCTACTTCTTCAGCCAGGCCGCGGTGTTCACGGCGAGCATCTGGCCCCTGCCGTTCGCCCTGGCCTGGCTGGACCTGCGTTTCCGCGAGGTGCTCATCCGCCTGCCGCTCCTGGACTACGACGCCAACTACGTGTTTTTCTTCCTCCCCCTGTACATCCTGGCGCGGCTCATCTATTCTCGGACGATCGGCCGCATGCCCTGGTATCTCCGGCTGCGCCTGGCCGCCACCCTGGAGACGGCCCGGCCCGGCCCGTCCGGAGACTGAGCAGGCGCGCGCGGTCCAAGGAGCCGGTGCATGCGCAAGGAATACTGGGTCCTGGCCCTGGGCGCCGTCCTCCTGCTGGTTCTGGCCCTGGGCTGGGGCGGCGAGGAGGAGCCCGTGACCCGGGTGGACCTCTCCCGCCGCGAGGACATCACCCTCAAGACCCAGTCCGAGGCCATCACCTACGCCTACCTGCCGCAGTATTCCCACACCATCTCCTTCGAGCGCCACCGCCAGCTGGTGGACTACCTGGCCAAGCGCACCGGCTATCCCTTCCGCCAGGTCTTTCCGGACACCTTCGACGAGCACGTGAAGATGGTCGAGCGCGGCGAGATCGACATCTCCTTCTCCAACCCGTTCATCTACATCCGCCTGGCCCGCTCCGGGGCCCGGGCCTTTGCCCGCATCCTGGAGGAGTCCGGCCAGCCGGACTTCTACAGCCAGATCATCTGCCGCAAGGACAACCGGGCCATCCGCACCCTGGACGACTGCCGGGGCAAGCGCTGGATCGCCGTGGACCCGGGGTCGGCCGGGGGCTACGTCTTCGCCCTGGACCACTTCCTGCGCCACGGCATCCGCCACGAGGACTTCGCCGAGATCGCCTTTGCGCCGGGGCCCGGCGGCAAGCAGGAAAAGGTCGTGCTGGCGGTCTATGCCGGCAAGTACGACATCGGCTCGGTGCGCAACGGCACCCTGGACCTGGTCAAGGACAAGGTGGACCTGGAGGCCATCCGCGTGCTGGCCGAGACCCGGACCTATCCCGGCTGGGTCTATTCGGTGCGCCGGGGCTTCGATCCCGGGCGGCTCGCGGTGATCGCCCGGGCGCTCCTGGACCTGGGCCGCGGCGGCCCGGAGGCGGCCCCGATCCTGGAGGCCGCGCACTTCACCGGCATCATTCCGGCCACGGACGCGGATTACGATTCCATCCGCGACCTGGAGGCCCGGATCACCCGGGAGGACTAGGTCCGTGCACGGCCTGTCGCGGCTCAAATTCAGCACCAAGATCAACCTCGGGACCACGGCCATCGTGCTCTTCCTGAGCCTGGTCATGGGCGCGCCCGTGGCCAGGGTGGCCTCCAAGGCCCTGCTGGACGAGGTCAAGATGCGCGGCCGGGTCCTGGCCGAGAGCCTCTCGGTGCGCGCCGCCGACCCGCTGCTGGCCCAGGATTTCCTGCGGCTCAAGAACCTGGTGGACGACCTGCGCGGCCTGGGCGGGGACATGGAGTACGCCTTTGTCCTGGACCAGCGCGGCAACGTCCTGGCCCACAGCTATCCCAAGGGCTTTCCCGTGGACCTGGTGGGCGCCAACGCCCCCGGCCCGGACGGTGCGTTCTCGGTGCACCTCCTGGACACCGGCGACGAGCGCATCTACGACTTCGCCGTGCCCGTGCGCGTGGCCGGGGAGTCCTTCGGCGTGGTCCGCGTGGGCCTGTCCTGGAGCCGGGCCCGGGCGCCGGTGGAGCGCCTGGGCGGGATCATTCTGGGCCTGGCCGGGGGCGGTCTGCTCCTGGCCGTGGTCCTGTCCACGGTCTTCGCCCGCCAGGTGACCCGCCGGCTCAACGTGCTCCGGGCCCACGCCTCGGAAATGGTCAAGGGCAACCTGGACATGCGCGCCGGGCCGGAGCTGGCCCGCAACTGCTGGGACATCATGGACTGCAGCCGCAAGGAGTGCCCGGCCTACGGCGACGCCGCGCGGCGCTGCTGGTACGTGGCCGGGACCCTCTGCCTGGAGTGCGACCCCGCGGCCTATCCCAAGAAGCTGGAGTCCTGCCGCAACTGCCCCGTGTACCTGACCAACGCGGGCGACGAGATCCAGGACCTCACCGAGACCTTCGACGTCATGGCGCTGACGCTCAAGACCCACATCGCCGAGCTGCGCGAGGCGGAAAAGGTTCTCACGCGCCAGCAGCAGATCATGCGCACCATCCTGGACGTGACCCCGGACCTGGTGAGCCTGCTGGACGAGCACATGGTCTACCAGGCCTGCAACCGGGCCTTTGCCGCCTCGGTGGGCCGGGAGGTGGACCAGGTGGTGGGCAAGACCGACTTCGACTTGTTTCCCGAGGAGATGGCCCGCGCGCGCAGCGAGGCCAACCGCCGGGTCCTGGAAACGGGCGAGCGCTTCCAGACCGAGACCCACCGCGAGGCCGGGCACGGCGAGCGCTGGTTCCACACCGTGCAGGTGCCGGTCTTCGACCGCGACGGCCGCATCGTGGGGGTCCTGCGCACGGCCCGCGACGTGACCCAGATCAAGGACTACCAGGAGCAGCTCATCCAGGCCCAGAAGATGGAGTCCCTGGGCAAGCTGGCCGGGGGCGTGGCCCACGAGATCAACACGCCGCTGGGCATCATCCTGGGCTACGCCCAGCTGCTCCAGGAGGACGCGCCCGAGGGCCAGTTGCGCGAGGACCTCTCGATCATCGAGAAGCAGGCCAAGGTCTGCCGCAAGATCGTGGCCGACCTGCTCGGCTTCTCGCGCCAGTCCCGCAGCGCCAAGCGGGACATGTGCCTGAACAACTCGGTCATGGAGACCGTGACCCTGGTGCGCCACTCCTTCGAGCTGGACAAGGTGCGCATCGTCACGGACCTGGACGAGCGCATGCCCGTGCTCCACGGCGACCCGGACAAGCTCCGCCAGGTCTGGATGAATCTCTTGACCAACGCCCGCGACGCCATGCCCGGGGGCGGCCGGATTTTCATCCGCACGAGGCTGGACACGGCAGCCCAAAAAGTGACAGTCTGGGTGGCCGACACGGGCGCGGGCATCGGCGCCGAAGACCTGCGCCGCATCTTTGACCCGTTCTTCAGCACCAAGCCCGTGGGCAAGGGCACGGGCCTGGGCCTCTCGGTGTCCTTCGGCATTGTCCGGGAGCACGGCGGGGAGATCCGGGCCCAGAGCCCGGTGCCGCCGGAGCTGGGCATCCCGGCCGGGGAGGGCGGGCCGGGAGCGGTGTTCAGCGTGGACCTGCCCCTGGACCACCAGGACAGCGGGGCAGAGCCCGACGATCTCAAGAGCGAGGAGTGAGCCATGGCCCAGATCATCGTCATCGACGACGTTTCCGACGCCGGGATACTGGTCAAGCGCATCCTGGAGCGCAAGGGACACAAGGTCGCGGCCTTCACCGAGGAGGAGGAGGCCCTGGCCTTTGTGCGCAAGCAGAAGCCGGACCTGGCCATCCTGGACATGAAGCTCAAGAAGATGACCGGCGTGGAGGTCCTGGAGGAGATCCGGAAGCTCTCGCCGGCGACCAAGGCCATCATGCTCACCGGCTACCCCACCCTGGAGACGGCCCGCGAGTCCCTGCGCCTGGGAGCCAGCGAATACTGCGTCAAGCCCATCGACAAGGACGAGTTGGAGGCCAAGGTGGCCGAGGTCCTGGGAGGCCGTTGAAAAATCCGCGCCGGCCGCGTTGCTTCAAAAAATTCAAATCCTCGCGTATGGGGGATAGGCGTCGGCCTTGAGTTTTTTTCGCGCCTTGCCCGCGCGTTTTTTGAACGGCCCCCGGAAAACGTTTTCAATGGCGTGCTAGGAATCCCATGTCCCTGATCACCCAGCTCTTCCGGCACTGGACCTACCAGGTCTTCGCCCCGGGCACGCTCCTGCGGGCCAAGTACAACGCCTTCAAGGACCTGCTGCGTTCCGACGACATCTGCCTGACGCTCATCGCCGACCTGGAGGAGCTGGCCTACGGCCAGGACAAGGCCGACCGGGCCCGGGTGGTCTGGCTCTGCAGGCGGCTCTCGGCCGCGGTGCGCCGCCTGGTGGACAACCTCATGGCCATGAGCCCGAGCCGCTACATGGGCCTGCCCGAGCACTACAAGAAGATCGACTTCTACCTGCGCCTGGCCCTGGACCAGCCNNCACGGCGACATCTCCCCGCCCTACGTCATCCCCCTGGCCGAGGGCGCCGAGCGGCCCGAGCTGGCCGGGGGCAAGGCCGCCAACCTGGCCCGCGTGGCCCGCGACACCGGGCTCAACGTGCCCCCGGGGTACGTGGTCACGGCCAACGCCTTCCATTATTTCGTGGAGGCCTCGGGCCTGCGCGGGGACCTGGACCGCCGCCTGCGCCAGATCGTGCTCTCCCGGGCCGAGGAGGTGCCGCGCCTGGCCGGGGAGCTCATGGAGGTCATCCTCGGGGCCGAGGTGCCTGTGGGCCTGGCCGCCCAGAT
>DFYP01000191.1 GCA_002382645.1 Desulfovibrio sp. UBA4079
GCTGGCCGTGGGCCGGGCGCTCATGTCGCGCTGCTCCTTCATCATGCTGGACGAGCCGAGCATGGGCCTGGCCCCGCTGCTCATGTACGACATGTTCCGCACCCTCAAGGAGCTGAACAGCCAGGGACTGACCATCCTGCTGGTGGAGCAGAACGCCAACCTGGCGCTCAAGTTCGCCCACCGGGGCTACGTCATCGATACGGGGGAAATCGTGGCGCAGGGGCCCTGCTCCACGCTCATGAACGATCCCGAGGTCAAGAAGGCCTACCTGGGCGGCTAGCAGCCCGTTGAAAAATCCGCGCTGGCCGCGTTGCTGCAAAAAACGCACATCCTCGCGTATTGGCGATACGCGTCGGCCGTGCGTTTTTTTAGCGCCTTGCCCGCGCGTTTTTTGAACGGCCTGTTAAGCCGGATTTTCTCCGCCCGCCTCGGGTTCCGCAGCAGGCTCGGCAGCCGGTTCCTTGCGGCCCGGGTGGATGCCGAAGCGCCCCAGAATCTCCGCCAGACGCACCCGCATGTTCGTGGTGGTCCGCGAGACCATCTCCAGGTCCACCTGGGCCACGGCCTCGATCTTCAAGCCCGCGGCCTCCCACAGGGCCAGCACGGCCAGGCTGAGCGTCTCCTCCATCTGAAGCAGGGTCAGGGTCGCGGCCAGCTCCCGTCCGGTGCGCTGGCGGAACACGAGCATGTCCGGCCGGGCCGGGTCCTGGGTCCAGATCTTGGCCTTGCGGATCTTGGTCAGGCCCTTGGCAAAGAGCTCCTCCACGCCCTGCTGCGGGGTGCGCCGCAGGCGCAGGGAGCGCACCAGGAGCTTGCCGCCCTCGGGCGCGGCCAGGTCGCGCAGCAGGTGCAGGAACTGGTTTTCCAGGAGATAGAAGAGCACGCGCTCCAGGGAGTCGAAGTCGAACGCGCCCATGAGCGCCTTGATGCTCTCGGTCGCGGCCGGGGCAAAGGCGTTCAGGGCCTGGGCGAAATTCTCCCGGGTCACGCCCACGGCGATGACCGCGCCCACGCCCTCGGCCACGGCCTGGTCCACCAGGAACTGCAGGGCCTTGGGGTCCATGGCCGGGGCCTCGGCCGGGGCTTCGCCGCCGGCCTCCTCGGCGCGGTTGCGCGAGGCCCAGAGGTGCTCCAGGTAGCGGTCGCGCAGCTCGCGGGTGGCCTCGTCGATGCAGACGATGCGGCCGATGAACTCCACGTCGGCCCGGGAGAGCACACCCTCGGGCATGAACGAGAGCCCCTTGTTCAGGCAGGAAAGCACGACCTTCTGGGTCTTCTGGCCCTCGGGGTCCGTGGCCGAGCGCTCGAAGGCCGTCTGGATGCGGGTCTTCTCGATCTTGGCGCTGGTGGGGTTGAGCCGGGCCAGGATGTCGTCAAAGGCGTAACGGATGAACAGCTGCTGGCCCTCGCGGGTCAGGGAGTAGCGCTCGTTGGCCTGGATGTCCTCGTAGGCGGCCTTGACCTGGCTGGCCACGAAGCGCTCGATGAAGGCCCGCCAGAAGTTCTGGTCCAGCTCCATCTGCTGGATCAGGCCGTTGTACTTGTCCAGGCCCTGGGCGCCGAAGTGGCGCAGGACCAGCTCCTCAAAATTGTCGGTGATGAGCCCCAGGGCATAGACCACGCCCTGCAGGCACTTGATGAGCAGGGCCTCGGTGTTGTCCAGCTGCACGCGCAGCTGCTCGGTCCGCTCCGCTTCCGTGCCCTCCTTGGCCCGGGAGTAGTGGGCCAGCAGGGCGATGAACGAGCCGGTGAGCTTGCGCACGTACTCGTAGGCCGGATGGTCCCCGCTGCGCTGGCAGAGCAGGTTGATGATGGTGTTCTGCTGGGTCTCCAGGAGCGGGTATTCGTTGATGGTCCCGCGGTTGGCCCGGATGAACTCCAGGAGCAGCTCGCGCTCCATGACCTCGCGCAAGGCGCTGCGGGCCTTGAGCTGCGAGAGCTTGTCCGCATAGGCCGCGATCCGCTGGGCCTGGTCTTGCGGTTGGGCCGAGGCCTGGGCTTGGGCCTCGGAATGAGCGTCGGCTTCCGGCATGTATGCTCCCCGGGAATTCAAAAAGCGCTTTCAGTGTCAGGAAAGCGTGAAGAAAGTCAAGATGCCGGGCCAATGAATCAGGAATCTTGACGCCCTGCCCGGCCTGGGTCAGAACAGGCCATGATCGTCTGCAACCGTTGCGGCGCCTCCAACAACGACGGGGAACTCCTCTGCCTGGGCTGCGGCCACAAGCTCCAGTCCGGCCGGGGCGGCCCGTTCCGGGACGACGGCGCCTGCCGCGGCCCCTTGGAACCCATGGAAACGCCCGTGCCCTCGCTGGCCCTGCGCCGGTTCCTGCTCAAAGGCCTGGAGGCCTGGGCCTACGCCCTGGCCCTGGCCGGGGTGGGGACCTACGCAGCGCTCACCGGCAGTTGGCTCCTGCTCCTGCCCGCGGTGGGCCTCATGGCTTTGCTGGCGTGGACCCGGAAGGTGTAGCCGGCGCGGGCTCCCCGGTCTCCTCGGGCTTGCCGAAGGTGCCCGTGCGCAGCTCGTCCTGGAGGATTTCGGGGACGGGCCGGTTCCAGAAGGCGTCTTCCTTGTCCTGCTTGATCTGCTTGGCCGTCTTCACCCCGCAGCACTTGACCTCCCCCCCGATGGCGCACTCCGGCAGGCGCAGGCTGAAGGTCCCGCACATGTTCGAGGGATCGAAGGTGTAGGGGATGGTGCGCAGGATCTTGGGCGAGGTGTCCCCGCGCACGTAGATGGCGCTCTCGGTCACCGCGCAGGTGAACCGGGCCTCGCCCGCGGCGTAGTGCACGTTGTAGGTGTACAGCGCCTCGCCGGACTTGAGCACGAAGGCCATCTCGTTCTGTTTCTTGCAGAGCAGGCGCGACAGGGCCGCCACGCAGAGGCAGCGGTTCATGTCGTCGGGGCCGGCCTGTTCAGCCGCCGCCGGGGCGGCCAGGCAGAGGGCGAGAAGGACGGCGAGGATCGAACGCATGGCTCCTCCCTGGACTAGAACAAGGATGTCTGGAATCCTTCCGGGCTGTCCGTTTCGCACTGTTCGCGGCAGCCGGTGCACTGGAAGCTGCCGTCCTTCACGTGCCAGACGGCCTTGCCCGGCTGGGCACAACCGAAGGATTGATAGACCGACTGGTCCACGCTCCCGTAAAAACGGCGGTATCCCTGCTCACGCACGTATTCCACGAACCGCATGGCCGCCTCAGCTGTCGAAGCTGAACTCCAGGGTGAAGCCGCCGTGCTCGGTCTCAAAGGGAATGGCCATGATCGGCCCCTTGGAGAGATGGGAGATGCTGTGGTTGTCGCCCATGATCACGGTGGGCGTGCCCGCCTGGAAGACCAGGCCCATCTCGGCCAGACCGCTGCGGGCCTGGCCCGAGACCATGTTGGTGATCTCGCCCACGGCGTCCTTCACGTCGTTCATGATGTCGCCGACGTCGTCGCCGAGCATGTTCTTGACCACGGCCACGGCGCAGGATTTCTCAAAGGACAGGGAGATGACCCCGGTGGAGGCCCCGGTGACCCCGACCACGGCCGAGACGTCGCCCTTGGCCACGGAGTCGCGCTTGACGTAGGGCTTGCCCGGCTTGGGCTGGACCATGGCCATCATCGAGAGCACGCTCACGGTGGCGCTGATAAACGGTTTGGCGATCTTGACGATATCCACGCAACAGACCTCTCAGGGGACGCTCGCCGGGGAGACGGGGAATGTCCCCCGCAGCGAATTGTTCTGTACAATGATTGCAGGCTGTTTGCCAAGAGCGGAAGGCTTCCAAGGCTTCCCGAGGACCATGATCCCGGATTCACGCAGGGTGTGGAAGCGTCTTCTGGTTTGCGATGCCGGGCCTTTCATGTTACGATTTCTTTATACAACGTCACAATCGCCTGAATTTCCTGCCTTCCCTCCCCTTCTTGTCGAAAATGCAACAGCGGATCGGCGGAAAAATTTTTTTCTAAACTATGTCTAGAAAAATGCCTTGATTCCCGGCGAATATGGATTTTCGTGTCTGTGGAAAACTTTCACAAATTTCCCCTCATCGCCAGTCATCGACCATAACAGCACAAGGCCGCCAAAGCACACGAGAAATTGCGCCCGCCCCCCTGTACAAAAAACCGTATCTGTCCTACACCTGATTCCACGTTCGCTGTGCTTCTTTTCAGGCCCTTGCGGGACCGGCAAATCCGCTCTCCAGGGGTTCGGGAAGCGGGCCATCCACTCCCTCCGGCGCCGCCTCCCCGTATCCGGTCCCCCAACCCGGCGCGCTTGCGCCGTTTCAGGCACCATGGAAGAACACGCCCCAGTCTGGAACCACCTCCGCGGCCTGCAGCGCCTCTCGCTCTGCGACTGGCCCGGCCGGTCCTGCTGCGTGGTCTTCCTGGGCGGCTGCAACCTGCGCTGCCCCACCTGCCACAACTTCGAGCTGGCCTGGAACATGGACAGCCAGCCCCGGCTTTCCCGCTCCAAATTCCTGCTCTTCCTGGCCGAGCGGCGGCGCTGGCTGGACGGGGTCACGGTCACCGGCGGCGAGGCCACCTGCGCCCAGGGCCTGGGCGAGCTGCTCTTCGAGATCAAGCGCCTGGACCTGCCCGTGAAGCTCGACAGCAACGGCATGCGGCCCGAGGTCCTGGCCGAGGTCCTGGACGCGGGCCTGGCCGACCTCTGCGCCGTGGACGTGAAGGGCCCCTTCCACAAGTATCCGGCCCTCACCGGCGGCGCGATCACGGCCGCCGAGGCCAGGACCAACCTGGAAGCCGTCTTCGCCCTGGCCCAGGCCCGGCCCAAGGCCTTCACCTTCCGCTGCACCCGGGTTCCCGGGCTCGACGCGGACGATTTCGAGACCGCTCGGGGGTATCTCCCCTCTGGTTTTTCCCTCACGCTGCAACCCTACAGACCCCCCAGGAGATCGTATGCCCTCGCAGATCATGAAGCGCGACGGCCGGTTGGAAACGTGGTCAACGGATAGGATCGCCCAGGCCATCTTCAAGGCCCTGCAGGCCAGCGGGATCAAGGACCCCCTGCTCGCCAAACGCCTGGCCAAGAAAGTCGAGGGCAAGCTCGACGGCATCGAGATCCCGGAGCAGGAGTTCGTCCAGGACATGGTCGAGCAGGTGCTCATGGAGTCCCGGCTCTACACCGTGGCCCGCCGCTACGTGCTCTACCGCGAGAAGCGCCGCCAGCTGCGCAACCAGCGCGAAGCCTACCTGGACATCAAGGAGATCATCGACGACTACCTGGGCAAGGCCGACTGGCGCGTGTCCGAGAACGCCAACATGACCCACTCCTTCCAGGGGCTCATGCTGCACCTTTCGGGCACGGTCCAGGCCCGCTACGCCCTGGAGAAGTATCCCGAGGAAGTGCGCCTGGCCCACGAGCACGGCTACTTCCACATCCACGACCTGTCCTTCGGCCTGGCCGGGTACTGCGCGGGCTGGAGCCTGCGCGACCTGCTCCTGGAGGGCTTCAACCTGGAGGGCCGCTCCTCGGCCGGTCCGGCCCGGCACTTCGACTCCGTGCTCGGCCAGATGGTCAACTTCCTGGGCACGCTCCAGAACGAGTGGGCCGGGGCCCAGGCCTTCAACAACGTGGACACCTACCTGGCCCCGTTCGTGCGCTACGACCAGCTCACCTACGACGAAGTGCGCCAGGCCATGCAGAAGTTCGTGTTCAACCTGAACACCACCTCGCGCTGGGGCGGCCAGAGCCCGTTCACCAACCTCTCCTTCGACCTGGTGCCGCCCAGCCACATCGCCAAGGAGGCCGTGATCATCGGCGGCAAGCTCATGGACTCCACCTACGGCGAGTACACCGCCGAAATGGAGATGATCAACAAGGCCTTCCTGGAGGTCATGTTCGAGGGCGACTACAACAGCCGCATCTTCTCCTTCCCCATCCCGACCTACAACGTGACCAAGGACTTCCCCTGGGATTCCGAGATCGGCGAGCTCCTGCTCAAGCTCACGGCCAAGTACGGGGTCCCCTACTTCCAGAACTTCATCAACTCCGACCTCTCGCCCGAGGACGTGCGCTCCATGTGCTGCCGGCTCCAGATGGACCTGCGCGAGCTGCGCAAGAAGACCGGCGGCCTGTTCGGCGCGGGCGACCTCACCGGCTCCATCGGCGTGGTCACCCTGAACCTGCCCAAGCTGGCCTACCTCTCCCAGAGCGAGGAGGACTTCCTGGACCTGCTCACGGAGTACGCCGAGCTGGCCAAGAACTCGCTCGAGTTCAAGCGCAAGCTCATCACCAACAACCTGGAGAACGGCATGTTCCCCTGGTCCCGGCGCTACCTCAAGAACGGGTACAAGGGGCACTTCTCCACCATCGGGCTTCTGGGCGGCCACGAGGCCTGCCTGAACCTCCTGGGCAAGGGCATCGAGACCGAGACCGGCATCCGGTTCATGCGCCGGACGCTCAACCACCTGCGCGAGGTCACCGCCCGCTTCCAGGAGGAGACCGGCAACCTCTACAACCTGGAAGCCACGCCCGCCGAGGGCACCAGCTACCGCCTGGCCAAGATCGACAAGAGCCTCTACTCCGAGATCGTGGCCCAGGGCGGCGACGGCACGCCCTACTACACCAATTCCACGGCCCTGCCCGTGAGCCTGTGCGACGACGTGATCCTGGCCCTGGAGCACCAGAACCAGCTCCAGCCGCTGTACACCGGCGGCACGGTCTTCCACACCTTCCTGGGCGAGGCCGTCACCGACATCCAGGCCCTCAAGAACTTCATCGTCAAGGCCTTCGGCATGACCAAGATCCCCTACCTCTCGATCACGCCGACCTTCTCCATCTGCAAGGAGCACGGCTACCTGCGCGGCGAGCAGGAGGCCTGCCCGGACTGCGGCGCGGAGACCGAGATCTACACCCGCATCGTAGGCTACTACCGGCCGGTGTCCCGCTGGAACAAGGGCAAGCAGGCCGAGTACACGGATCGCGTGACCTTCCAGGACGTGTGCTAGCGGGAGAAAACAGGGATGCGCCTGCGCGCCCTGCTGACCGCCTTCCTGATTCTGGCCTTATCCTCGACCGCCTGGACGGAGCCCCCGTCCAGGCGGTTCGTCTTTGCCGACGGCACCGTGTCCCTGGAACTGCCGGAGAACTGGTTCATCATCCCGCCGGAACGGGAAGACCTCTCCTTTCCCCGCGACTACAAGGGAAAGGGCAAGAAGCTGTTTTCAGCGGCCTGCTGCAAGGAGAGCCCGGAGCTCTCCCTGCGTCTCGGGGTCCTGCTCTTCGACAACCCGGCCCAGTGCACCTCCCAGACCATGCTGGAGGAATGCATCCCGGTTCTGGAGGGTCAGGGCTGGGACAAGGTGGTCGAGAGGGCGCGGGCTCACGGCGTCCACCTGGACGAGTTCGAGATGTTCAAGGAGACCGTGGGGGACAATCACTTCGTGGTCGCGCGCGGGGTGCAGAAGGAAAAGCGCGGGATTTTCATCCTCGACACGAACGTCCTCAGCAATGAGGACCGGCAGGTCCAACTCCTGTTCGTCTATCCCCAGAAATACCAGAGCGTTGACGCCCCGATCATGATGCGGATCAAGAGGTCCCTCGAATTACGCTAAGCATTTCCTCGCGTTCCTGCCCAAAACCGCCACTGCGAACTCCTTGCCCTGAAAAAGCCCGCCTTTGCCGGGCGTTCGCTTTTTCTGGCCACAGTGCACTTCTTCCGCGTGGAGGGAATGCAAGCGCCCAAGCCCGCGCCCCGAGCGTGAAGGCGGCCAGGCCCCCAAGGCCGGGTCCGGGGGGGCGCCCGAGGACACCGCGGACTTTGAGCGGTTCTAGGAGCCGGAGAGGTTCACGGAGCGGCAGAAACCGGCGACAGCCCGGGTGAACTCCCCGGGACGGTCGAGCATGAGGAAGTGCCCCACCCCGTCCCAGCGGACGTAGGTGAGCGCGGGGAAGAAGCGGCGCAGGTAGGCCTCGGTGTCCGGCCTGGCTTCGGACATGGTCGCGATGACGGCCAGGGAGGGGGCGGCCAGGGGCGTCGAGAGTTCCCCTTCCAGCAGGAAATAGCGCAGCGCGCTCTGGGAGACCTGCGGGCTGGTGCCCCAGATCATCCAGAGCACCCGCTCCTTGAGCGCCTCCGGGGTGCCCGGCGCGTGCATGCCCTGCAGGAAATGCGCGCAGAACGCCCGCCAGTCGCGGGTCTTGGCCGGATCGTCCAGTATGGCCAGGAACCCGGCCACAGGCTCGCGGTCTTCGGGCATGCGGATGAAGGCCCCGTCCACGTTGACCAGACCCGCCACCTTTTCAGGATGCGCCAGGGCGTAGCGATAGGCCACCATGAGGCCCATGCTGTGGCCCGCCAGGACCACGCGCCGCGCCCCGCTGTGCCGCACCACCGCGTCCACGGCCCGGGCCAGCATGTCCAGGTCATACTCGCGCTCGATGGCGCTGCTGCGGCCGTGGCCCGGCATGTCCAGGGCCAGGGTCCGCCAGGTGCGGGACAGGTCCGCTGTCTGCTGATCCCAGATGGTGTGGTCGCAGGACCAGCCGTGGATGAAGACGATGGCGTTTTCGCCCGCGCCCAGGTCCTGGTAGAACACGGGCTGGCCGTCGGACAGGCAGAACCGGCCCTGGGCCTGGGCAGTGGCGGCCAGGCACAGGACCGCGAAAAGGGTCAGGAGCGCGGCGAGACGAAGCGTCCGGGTCATGGCCTGGTTCACGGCATCATGGGCGCCAGGTCCAGGCCCGTGTCCACGGGCAGGCCGAGCATGAGGTTGGCGTTGGCCACGGCCTGGCCCGAGGCCCCCCGGCAGAGGTTGTCGATGGCCGAGAGGATGATCAGCCGGTCCGTGCGCGGATCCACCACCAGGCCCAGGTCGCAGTACATGGTGCCGCGCACCCAGCGGGTCTCGGGCAGGGTCCCGGCCGGGAACAGCCGCACCCAGGGCTTGTCCTTGCAGAAGTCCTCGTAGGCCGCGCGCACGGCCTCGGGCGTGACCCCGGGCTTGAGCTGGGTGTAGATGGTCGCCAGGATGCCCCGGTCGATGGGCAGGATGTGCGTGTTGAAGGACACGGTGATCCCGGTCTTGGCCAGCACCGAGGCCTCCTGCTCGATCTCCGGGGTGTGCCGGTGGGTCGGCAGGCCGTAGGCCCGGAAGGTGTCCTGGATCTCGCAGAACAGCGTGGACACGGACGGCTTGCGACCCGCGCCCGAGGCCCCGGACTTGGCGTCGATGACGATGCCCGAGGTCTCCACCAGGCCCGCGGCCAGGGCCGGGGCCAGGCCCAGGATGGAGGCCGTGGGGTAGCAGCCGGGATTGGCCACCAGCCGGGCCCGGCGCACGTCCTGGGCATAGAGCTCGATGAGCCCGTACACGGCCTCGTCCAGGAGCGCGGCCCGGGTGTGCGGGGTCTGGTACCAGGCCTCGTACACGGCCTTGTCGCGCAGCCGGAAGTCGGCCGAGAGGTCCACCACCTTGAGCCCGGCGGCCAGCAGGGCGTCGGCCGTCTCCATGGCCGCCTTGTGCGGCACGGCCAGGAAGCAGAGTTCGCAGGCCGCGGCCAGGTCCGCGGGGTCCGGCTCGGTGAGCGTGAGCCCGCCCAGGGCCGTGCCCCGCAGGAAGGGATAGAGGACCTGGAGCTGCTGCCCCGCCTCGGAGCGCGAGGTGGCCCGCACCAGTTCCATGCCAGGGTGGTTCACCAGGATGCGCGCCAGTTCCATGCCGGTGTAGCCGGTGACGCCCACCAGACCCACGCGAATCTTCCGGGCCATGCTACTTCACCTTGTTCACGTACTGCATGCGCAGGTTGTAGAGCAGGCCGCAGAGGAGCTTCTTCTCGTCCGGATCCAGGCCCTTCTCGGTCTTGGCCTGGAGCATGGCCAGCACGTCGATGGTCTGCTTGGCCAGGTGCGGCCGGAACTGCACCTGCCCGGTCTCGGGGTCCGGCTCCTCGCCCAGGTGCATGAGCCCCTGGGAGGCCAGGGACAGGACGAAGGTGGAAAAAGTGATGTCCGGCAGGGGCATGCCGTCCATGTAGGACTCGCCGCAGCCGCAGGTCTCGTCAGCCATGTCGCTCCTCCTCGTGCTCGTGGTCGCGGAGAATCTAACGCAGCCCATGACAAGGCACAAGAGTCAGAGGGATGGGGAAAAGCGGGCCTCCGGCGGCCAGGGACCAGCGGTCCCTGGACCCGGCAACGGTGGCGCGGTCTTGTGCGGGTCCGGCGCGCTACGCGCTTGCCCGCCCAACCCCGCGCCACGGCCAGTTCGTTTGGGGATGGAGGATGACGGCCGCGCGTCACGGCCAGGGGCATAGAGAAAAGACAGGAAGGGAAAAGAGTCCGCTAGAGCATGTCCTGTTCCACGCCGGCCGCCCTGGAGGCCTGGATCACGTCGCGCAACAGCTTCAGGTTCTCCTCGGCCTCCTGGCGGTCCAGGACGCGCAGGGCGAACCCGGCGTGGATGATGAGGAAGTCGCCCAGCTGGGGCTCGTTCTCCAGAAGCATGAGGGAGGCCTGGACCAGGGTCTGGCCCTCGCCCACCCGGCAGGTGGCCACGCCGTCCTTGATCTCGATGATTTCAGCCGGCACCGCCAGACACATGGGAGCCTCCTAGGCCGCGGCCCGGGGCGTGAAGCTGCCCCCGGCCTGTTCGATTTCCTTGAGCACGGATTCTGCCATTTCCGGGATGCGTTTGGCAAGTTCCCCGGAAACCTCCACGGCCATGGTCTTGTAGTCCACCGGCTCGATGCCCACCACCACGGCGTCGGGCCGGTTGCCCACGATGCCGCAGTAGATGAGCGTGTCCACCAGGTCGGTCTGGTGCATGGAGTCCTTGAAGGCCAGGGACTTGCGCAGGTCGTCGCCGGTCAGGCGATAGACCGTGCCCGGGGCGCCGTCACCGAGCACGGCGTCCACCACGATGAGCATGTCGCATTCCAGGATCGGGCCCATGAGCCGGGTGCCCAGGGTGCCGCCGTCCATGAGCGTGACGTTGCCGGAAAAGTCGAAGCTGTTCTGGAGGTGCTCCACCACGCGCACGCCGATGCCTTCGTCGGTGAAGAGGATGTTGCCTACGCCGAGAACGAGNNCCGCCTTGGTTACGGGTTGCTTCTGGACCTTACATCACGCGGAACTTGGTGACTTCGCCGGTCTTGGCGTCGATCACATGCACGCCGCAGGCGATGCAGGGGTCGAACGCGTGGACCGTGCGGAGGATTTCCACCGGACGCTTGGGATCGGCGATGGGGGTGCCCATGAGGGCCTGTTCCACCGGACCCATGACGTCCTTGTCGTCGCGCGGGCCGAGGTTCCAGGTGGAGGGCACGACGAGCTGGAAGTTCTCGATCTTGCCCTTCTTGATCTTGATCCAGTGGGACAGGTGACCGCGGGGGGCGGCGACGAAGCCGACGCCTTCGGCCTCCTTGGGCATCTTCCACTCGGTGTACAGGGTGGTGTCACCCTTCTTCACGTTGCCCATGAGCTGGTCCAGGATGCCCTGGGTCTTCTGGGCGATGGCGAAGCACTCCACGCCGCGGGCGGCGGTGCGGCCCAGGGTGGAGAACAGGGCGCCAGCGCCGACGCCGAGCTTGGCGAGGACCAGGTCCACACCGGCCTTGAACTCCGGAACGCCCTTGGCGTAGGCCACCAGGACCTGGGCCAGGGGGCCGACTTCCATGGGCTTGCCCTCGTAGCGGGGGGCCTTCATCCAGGAGTAACGCTCCTTGTCGCCGAGGCTGGTGTACTGGGGCTCGGTGATGCCCTTGGACGGATGCAGGGTCTGGTTGCCCTTGTACCAGCTGTGCTTGATGGCCTCAGTGATCTTGCCACCGTCCATCTTGTCGATCTTGGACAGGTCGGCGGCATTGATGACGCCCGCGGGCATCCAGTTGCTGTCGATGTTGCCTTCCACATCCGGGAAGTCGCCGGGCGACAGGTAGTTCTTGCAACCGGCGC
>DFYP01000192.1 GCA_002382645.1 Desulfovibrio sp. UBA4079
CGGGGCCGGCTTGGGCTCCTCGCGCTCCACGGCCATTTCCTGCAGGGACATGGTCTTGCGCGGCCGGGCCTTGACCGCGGCCTTCTTCACGCCCACCAGCCCGAAAATGCCGGTGGAGCCGCCGCCGAGGATCTCNNATCTCCAGCTTGTCGCGTTTCAGGTCATAATGACGGCAGGCGGCCTCAATGGCCTCGTCCAGGTTTTTGCCCTGGAACTCTTTGAATTCATTCATGCGGTTTCCTCGCTTCCGTCAGCGTTCCGCCATCCTTCGCGCCGGTCCCTACTTCGTCTGGGAGCGGGTCATCCCCCACTGCTGGGCGATGGACAGGACGTTGTTGACCAGCCAGTACACCACCAGGCCCGAGGGGAAGTTCAGGAACAGGAAGGTGAACACCACGGGCATGAACATCATGACCTTGGCCTGGGTGGGGTCGCCGCTGGACGGGGTCATCTTCTGCTGGATGAACATGGTGGCGCCCATGATCAGCGGAGTGACGTAGTAGGGGTCCTTGGCCGAAAGGTCGGCGAGCCAGATGAGGTCCGTGAAGGGCACGTGGCTGATGAAGGGCGCGTGCCGCAGCTCCACGGCTCCGAGCAGGGCCTTGTACAGGCCGAAGAACACGGGGATCTGGACGATCATCGGCAGGCATCCGCCCATGGGGTTGACCTTGTAGGTCTTGTGCAGGTGCATGATCTCCTGGTTCAGGCGCTGCTTGTCGTCCCCGTACTTCTCGCGGAGCTTCTGGATCATGGGCTGAAGCTTCTTCATCTGATTCATGGACTTGTAGCTTTTCTGGGACAGAGGCCAGAACAAAAGCTTGATGAGCACGGTGAGCAGGATGATGGAGATGCCGTAGTTGTGCACGAACTGATAGAACCAGTTGAGGATCCAGAGCAGGGGCACGGCCAGCAGGTGGAACCAGCCGAAGTCCACGGCCTTGTCCAGGCCGGCCGGCATGTTGGCCAGGATGGCCCGGTCCATGGGACCCATGTAGTAGGAGCAGCGGAAGGTCTGGGACGCGCCGGGCGCGATCTGCACGTCCTGGTCCACGGCCAGGCGGTAGATGCCGTCCTGGAGCAGGGTCTTGAGCGTGGCCTGCTCGGCCTGGGGCAGCAGGGCGAACAGGAAGTAGTTGCTGTTGATCGAGGCCCAGCTCAGCGCGCCGGTCTCCTGCACGCCCTTTTCCAGGGCGCCCTTGTCCTTCTCCTCCATGCTCTTGCCGGAGAACAGGTACTCCACCCGCGTGGGGTTGTAGCTGCTGTCGTCGGTGGACAGGCGCTTGCTGGCCGCGGTGAAGCTCATGCGGGTCTGCACCGGGGCGGCGCCCATGTTGGACAGGGTCAACTGCTCCTCGATGAGGTAGGAGTCGGCCTTGAAGGTCAGCTTGCGCTCGATGGACAGGCCCGCGGACTCGCCGGAGAGCACCAGGGTCTTGCTCTCCGCGCCGGCCATCTCCAGGTCGCCCTCGGGCGCGGCCCAGCGGCCCTGGTGCCAGGTGGGCACGCCGCCCAGGATCAGGCCCAGGGGGGCCTTGGTCCGGGCGCCGTCACCGACCATGTCCACGTTGCGCGAGCCGGGCTGGATGGTCTCCTTGAAGCGGCTCAGGGTGAAGCCTTCGAGCACGCCGCCGGAGGAGTTGAACTGGGCGGTGTACAGCGGGGTCTTCACGCTCACGGTGCGGCCCTCGGCCGGGGCGAAATCCATGATCGGCGTGGCGGGCTGGACCGGGACCGGAGCCGGGGCGGGCTTCTCGGCGGGAGCGGTCTGCTCGGCGGTCTTGGCCGGGGTCTTGGGCGGGGGGAAGATGTACTGCCAGCCGAAGAGAATGGCGAAGGACAGGGCCAGGGCGATGATGACGCGTTTGTTGTCCATGGATCAGCTCGCTTTGCTGTTGCGGAAGGCCAGGCTGAAGCGCGGCGGGACGGGGTCGAAGCCTCCGGCGCACAGGGGCTGGCAGCGCAGGATGCGCCAGAGGGCCAGGATCGAGCCCTTGAACACGCCGTGGACCAGGATGGCTTGGCGCGCGTACTCCGAACACGAGGGGGTGAACCGGCAGGCGGGAGGCAAAAGAGGCGCGAGGAACGTCTGGTAGAGCCAGATGAGTCCCAAGGCGATGGAGCGCATGCCTATATCTCCCGGTCCGGCGCCCGTCCGCCTCCAGCCGCCAGTTTCGGCAGGAGCGGGGCCAGTTCCAGGGTGGCGACGGCAAGTGTCAGCCCCTCGATGTCGAGCGATCTCTTGGGCACGAGCACGATGTCCAGGGGCCCGGAGATACGATCTTGATGGAGCCTGAAAAACTCTCGCACCACCCGTTTGATGCGGTTGCGTACCGCCGCCCGCCCCATCTTCCTGCTGACGGCCAAGCCCAGGCGGATGAGGCCCGGGCCCTGGGGCCGCACGGAGACGAACAGAATGAAACTCTTGGTGGAGTATCTCCGCCCCTGTCCGAAACAGTGCGAAAACTCGGGGCTCTTGCGAAGGCGGCGTTCCCTCGGCCAGCTTAGGCGGCTAATCTCTGGCGCCCCTTCTGGCGGCGGCGGCGCAGGACCGCGCGGCCGTTCTTGCTGCGGGAACGGACGAGGAAGCCGTGCGTCTTCTTCCGTCTGGTCTTGCTCGGCTGGTAGGTTCTCTTGGACATATGGATACTCCTCGTGAGATGAATTGCGCTGTTTCAAAAGGTCGAACAAAGCCACATAGCCCTTGTCGGGAGCGCCGTCAAGGGTGTTTCCGGAGGCCCCGGGGGGGCGCTTCCGGTCATCTCGGTTCTCTGTTATCTTCCTGACCCATGGAGCCACCGCGCGTCAAGCACCTGGGCCTGGCCGGCATCGTCCGCGACGAGACCCCGTTCTTGCGCGAATGGGTGGATTTCCATCTCCTGGCAGGGATCGAGCGCTTCGTGCTCTATGACAACGGCTCGCGCGAACCCGTGGCCCGGACCCTCGCTCCCTATGTGGAGGCCGGGCTGGTGCAGGTCCTGGACTGGCCTGGGCCGCACCGCCAGATGGAGGCCTACCGCCACTGCCTGGCTGAATACGGCGGCGGATTCCGCTGGCTGGCCTTCCTGGACGCCGACGAGTTCCTCTTCGCCACCAGCGGCGACCTGCGGGCCCTGCTCACGGAATTCGAGGACTGCGGCGGCCTGGCCGCCAACTGGGTGCTCTTCGGCTCCTCCGGCCATCAGTCCCGGCCCGCCGGGTTCCAGATCGAGAACTACCTGCTGCGCCTGCCCCTGCGGGGCATGGTCAACCAGCACGTGAAGTGCCTGGTCCGGCCGGAGCGCGTGCTCGGCCCGGCCAGTGTGCACCACTTCGCCTACCGCGAGGGATTCGGCTGCGTCAGCGAGCGCCGCTGGCCCGTGCCCGGTCCCTACGCGCCCCACAGCGTGGAGCGGGTCCGGGTGCACCACTACTATTACCGCTCCCGGGAGGACTTCGAGGCCAAGATCGCCCGGGGCATGGCCCATCCGGTGGTCGGCCGCGACGGCTACCGCCCGGAGGAGTTCGCCACCCAGGAGGCCGCGGCCATGGAAGAGGACCGCGCGGCCCTGCGCTTCCTGCCCCGGCTGCGCTTCCTGACCCGGCAGCCGGACGCCCGGGCGGCCCTGGAACTGGCCGAGCGCTGGAGCACGTTGCCGGCCCACGAGGCCCTGGGTCTGTCCATGGGCCAGGCGGCCAAGGGCGACGCGGCCGGGGCCGAGGAAACCCTGCGTCTGGCCCTGTTCCATGACCCCGGCAACGCGGGCCTGCGCCTGGGGCTGGCCGCGCTGCTCCGGGGCCTCGGCCGCTTCGAGACGGCCCTGGAGGTGGCGCAGGCCGCCCTGCGCCTGCAATCCACGCCCGAGGGCTGGCTGGAGCTGGCCCGCATCGAGGAGGCCCGGGGCGAGGCCGAGACCGGGGCCCGGGTCCGGGAGTTTCTGCGCGGCAGCCTGAAGCGGGAAGGGCAGTTGACCCCGGAATGGACGCTCCGGCTGGCCGGGAACCAAGGAGGAGGGAAATGAAAGATCCCCTGTCGACGTACTGGGCCAAACGCCTGGATCAGACCGCCGAGGCCCTGGATGACAACGGCTTCGACGTGTTCCGGGCGGACGACGAGGAGGCCGTGCGCCGGGTGGCCCTGTCCGAGATCCTGCCCGCGCTGGAGCCCCGGGTCATCGGACTGGGCGGTTCCCTGAGCGTGATCCAGTGCGGCCTGTACCAGGCCCTCAAGGAGTTCCCGGGCCTGGAGCTTCTGGACACCTACGACAAGGCCCTGCCCGAGTCGGAGAAGCTGGAGATGCGCCGCCAGGCCCTGCTCTCCGACCTGTTCGTCTGCGGCGTCAACGCCCTCACCGAGGCCGGCCAGCTGGTCAACCTGGACATGATCGGCAACCGCGTGGGGGCCCTGGCCTTCGGCCCCAAAAACGTGCTCGTGCTGGCCGGCCGCAACAAGATCGTGCCGGACCTGGCCGCGGCCATGCGCCGGGTCAAGGACCTGGCCGCGCCGCTCAACACCATGCGCCTGAACAAGAAGACGCCCTGCGTCAAGGCCGCGCGCTGCCTGGACTGCAAGAGCCCGGACCGTATCTGCAACGTCTGGACGATCACCGAGAAGTCCTTCCCCAAGGGCCGCATCAAGGTCATCCTGGTGGACCGGGACCTGGGACTCTAGGATGAAGGATTACCGCGGGGTGGGCCGCGGCTACCGCGAGGCCCTGGCCCCGGACCAGGGGGAGGTCTCCTTCCAGGTGGTCCTGGAGGAGTCCGATCTCTGGATCGTGGCCCGGCGGAACCTCTCCCGGGAGATCGCGGAATACCTGCGCGGACTGCGCGCCGAGCTCAAGAGCCACATCCTGCTGCACCCCGACTTTCTCGCCAGCCTGGCGCCCCTGGACGAGCCCGCGGCCGCCCCGGAGGTGGCCCGGCGCATGTACGCCGCGTCCAGGGTCTGCAACGTGGGGCCCATGGCCGCGGTGGCCGGGACCATCGCCCAGATGGTCTGCGAGCGCTTCGTGGACGCAAGCCCGGACCTCATCGTGGAGAACGGCGGGGACATCTTTCTCTGCTCCACCCGGGACCGGGTGGTGGGGCTTTTGGCCGAGCCCAAGTCCGGGGCCCGGCTGGGCCTGCGCATCCCGGCCAGGGAATTCCCCACGAGCCTGTGCTCCTCCTCGGGCCGCATCGGCCATTCCCTGAGCCTGGGCCGCGGCGACCTGGTCACGGTGCGGGCCGATTCCGGGGCCCTGGCCGATGCCGCGGCCACGGCCCTGTGCAACCTGCTCAAGAGCGCGCGGGACCTCTCCCGGGTCCTGGAGCGGGCCCAGGAGCTGGCCGAAGTGGGCGTGCTCGGGGTCTTCGCCCAGATGGGCGGGCAGGTGGGGGCCTGGGGACAGGTGGAACTGGTGGGCCTGTAGGAGGCCGTTGAAAAATCCACGAGGGCTGCGTTGCTTCAGAAAAACGCACATCCTCGCGTAGCGGGGATACGCGTCGGACGTGCGTTTTTTTCGCGCCTTGCCCGCGCGTTTTTTGAACGGCCTGCGAAAAGGACTTCCGCGGCGGTCCGCTAGTCCTTCTTCATGATGTTTTCCAGGAAATCCGGCGAGGTGATGCGGATGGTCCGGTTGGTCAGGTCGTGGTCCGGCGCGCCGATGTTCAGGTGTCCCTGCTCGGCCAACTGGGCCAGGTAGCTCTCCACGGCCGCGGGCGAGATCACGAACATGTCGGCCAGGGTGCGGATGGCCGAGTCGTAGGCCAGCTCCATGTGCCCGTTGATCACGAACAGGTGCAGCGCCCGGCAGATGCCCAGGGGCACGTTGGGCACCTTGAGGGCCTTCTTGGTGGTGACCTTGAGCCGGCTGACCAGGACCTGGAGGATCGAGGAGATGACCTGGGGGGCCTTGGAGAAGTACTCCTCCAGGTCGTCGCGGGTGATGATGACGAGCTTGGAGTCCTCCAGGGTCATGGCCGTGGCCGTACGGGTCTGGTCCTCCAGGAACAGGGCCATCTCGCCGAAGATGGACGGCGGCTTGAGCACGGCGAAGACCTTCTTGCGGCCGTCCACCGTGCCGGAGATCTCCACCTCGCCTTCCATGAGGATGTAGGCCTGGTCGCCCCGGCTGCCCTCCACGAAGACGATGTTGTGCTTGAGGAACGTCTTGACCAAAAACCCCTTGGAAACCTTGTGCATCAGGGGCGGGTTGGCCATGGCTACCTCGTCACCGCCCCTTCGCTGGCGAAGAAGGGGTGGCGGCCGTTCTTGGATTTGTCCTTGGACTCGGTGAGGAGCATGCGGTAGCCGAAGGAGACGAACACCGGGCCCTGCTTGAAGGCCTCGGCGTCCATGAGGAAGTCATAGTGGAACACGGCGTTTTCCTGGAACGGGCCGGGCAGGAAGGGCTGCTCGCTCTCCATGAGCACCTCGCCGTACTCGTCGGAGAGATAGGCCGTGAGCCGGAACTCGTCGATCCAGCGGGCCCAGTCCGGCACCCGGTCCATGACCGGCACGGCGCGGCCCTTGATCCCGAACTTCCCGTCGATCTCCACGGCCTGGTACTCGAAGCGCAGGAAGGTCATCTTCAGGGTCTGGGTCTTCTGCATGGCCCAGGGCTGGCGCTCCAGGTGCACCACGCTGCGGTGGGCGCAGGCCGAGAGCAGCGCGGCCAGGGCGAGGATGAGGAGAAGAGGGGGGATGGTGGTTCTGCGCATGGTTCGGCGAAACCGTCCGTTCTCAAGACGTTACCACAAGCGTGCGCCGATGCAAACCCTTTGGCGAACTCGGCGGCTCAACCGCGGGCGGCCAGGGGCGGCGGGACCTGCGGCTGCTCCGGGCCCGGTCCTTCCGGCCGGTCCAGGCCTTCCCATCGCTGGAGCCGCGCATACAGGTGAGGTGGGAGCGCGCCCCGTGGGGATATTCCGGATCATCGCCCACCTCCGTGGGCCGCGGTGAGGCCGCGGGCCAGGGCCGCGGTCTGATCCAGGAGTCCGTCCCGGGCCGCGGCGTCCCCGGGGTGGTAGATGCCGCAGGCCCGCACCAGATGGCTTTGGGTGAAGCCCATCCAGTTGTAGAAGTACTGGTAGCGCGGGAAGATGTCCGCAAAGAGGTCCTCGCGTGGGTGGCCCTGGGCCAGGAGCATGACCAGGGTCTTGCCCGGGGTCAGGCGGGAGCGCTTGTCCTTGTTGCGGGCGTAGTCCGGAGTGAGAAAGGAGAAGGTCCGGTCGATGAAGGTCTTGAGCTGGGCCGTGACCTCCCCGAAATAGACCGGCGTGGCCAGGACGAGCACGTCGCAGGCCGCCACCGCGGCCAGCACGGGCGTGAGCCCGTCGTCCAGCACGCAGGTCTCGGTCTTTCCCTTACAAGAGAAGCAGGCCTGGCAGCCCTGGGCGTCCAGCCCGTTGAGGTACACGCTCTCCACGTTGGCTCCGGCTGCGGCGGCCGCGTCGCAAAAGGCCCGGGCCATGTCCGCGCTGTTGCCCTTCTTTCGGGGGCTGCCCAGGAGGCAAAGCACGTTCATGCGCCACCTCCCAGCTTTTCCCGCACCGCGTCCACCTTGGCGGCCATGCGCCGGTCCTGCCCGCGCCGCCAGTCGGCCTTGACCGTGAGATAGACCCGCTCCGAATCCTTCTGGAGTTCCCGCATGCAGGCCGAGACCGCGGCCCAGACCGGCTCCCAGTCGCCCTCGATGCAGGTGCCCATGGGGTTCAGCTCAAAGGGCAGGCCCGAGGCCTGGAGCACGCGCAGCACCCGGGCCACATAGGGCGAGAGGCTCGCCCCGGACGTGTCCACGGGGAAGATCGAGAGTTCCACGATGACGCTCATGACGGGCCTCCATCAGGATTTGCCGTCCCAGGTTGACACTCCGGGAGGCTGGTTTTACAAGGTGCGCGGTCCGTTCGCCGGACCTGGAGGATGCATGGCCGAATACTATATGCCCGGACCCGAGGACACCCTCTGGCGCAAGTTCGTGCGCTGGCGCAGGCGCAACCAGCTGCCCCGGCCGCGCTTTCCCCGGGCCATCCAGATCCAGACCGACAGCCGCTGCAACGCCGACTGCGTGTTCTGCGGCTGGCACCACACCAAGGGGGCCCAGCCCCAGGGCCGCATGGACGAGGCCCTGTTCCGCAAGATCGTGGACGAGTGCGGGCAACACTGGATCGGCCGCATCAGCCCGTATCTCATGAACGAGCCGCTGCTGGACCCGAATATGCCCGACAAGATCGCCTACATCAACAAGCGCCGCAAGTTCGTCACCAAGACGAAGATCAACAGCAACGGCGCGCTGTTGACCGAGGGCATGAGCGAGGGGCTCATCGACGCGGGCCTCAGACACCTCTGGATCAGCGTGCAGGGCTATTCCGAGGAGACCTACAAGAAGAGCATGGGCCTGTCCCTGGCCAAGGTCCTGGGGAACATCGACAAGTTCCTGGAGATCCGCGGCCGCAAGAACAAGGACCTGCCCAAGCTGACCATCACCACGCTCAAGACCACCATCGTGGAGAACGAGCTGGACTACGCCAGGAAGTACTGGGCCGACCGGGGCGTGCGCTTCAAGATCCACCAGGTGGACAACCGCTCGGGCCAGGACATCGGGCACCTGGGCACGGCCCAGCCCAAGCTCCGGCGCAATTGCGACCTGTTCCTCAAACAGGCCTACGTGCTCTATAATGGGGATATGATCATCTGCTGCCATGACTGGAAGCGCACCGTGGTCCTGGGCAACCTGGGGCAGCAGTCCCTGTCCGAGATCTGGAACTCGCAGCACTTCCTGGATCTCATCCGGCAGTACCAGGCCGGGGACTTCCGCAACCTGAAGCTCTGCGCCTCCTGCACCGTGACCTGAGTCAGCGCGGCGGGGAAGCGAAGCGCGAGGCCAGCTCCAGGAACCTGGAGAGCATTTCGGGGCCGGGCACCTTGGGAAGGCGTCCGGCCTCGAGTTTTTTCTCCAGGAGCAGGGCCAGGGTCAGGGGCAGGGCGGCCGTGGGCCGGGCGCGGCCGCCGTCGAAGGCGGCCAGGGCCCCGGCCAGGTCCAGGGAGTGGCGCACCTCGGCCAGACGCACGCCCGGGGTGAACGGCCGGGCGCAGAGGGCCGGGTCCGAGGTCACGGAGTACTGGCGGCAGATCACCGGCCGCACCGGATGCACGGAGCAGGAGCCCTGCTCCAGGAAGGGACAGGGCACGCCCACGGCCCAGTAGTCGCGCTGGAGCGCGGCCAGGACTCCGGGCTTGTGGATGCCGCGCTCGAAGGACTCGATGAGCCGGGCGAGCAGGCCGGCCTCTTCCAGGCCGGCCACGGCCTGGCGGAAGCGGCCCTCCACGGCCCGGCGGCGGGGTCCGGGCAGGTCGCGCACGAACCGGGCCAGGGCCAGGGCCTCTTCCCGGCTCACGGGCACGAGCTGGTTGCAGCAGACCCCGCAGCCCGGGCCGCAGGTCACCGGCGAACCGGCCGCGGCCAGGGCCTCGGTCGTGCGGCCGAACAGGGCGTCGGCCGCCGCCCGGATGGCCGGCAAAAGCTCCAGGATGGTCACCGGGCCCGGGGGCACGTCCAGGTCCAGGCGCAGGGCAGGGGCCCCGGCGAAACCGAGAACAAAGACCTGGCGCTTTCCCGGGGCGGAATCCGAACCGTGGGCCATGAGACCTCCCGCACCCCCTCTAGCCCAAAGTCGCACGATGGAAAAGCCCGGTTTTGCAGTCGGGAATGGGTTTTGTCCTGTCGGACCGGCGGGTTGACCCGGTTTTGCCCCAAACGAGAAAGGCACTGTGGAAGTGCATTTTTTTTAATTTCCCCTGTTGATTTTTCCAGGAATGCCGGGTATAACGATGGTGCTTTTTGCAACCATCCGATCTCTTTCATAAGTATCTGAAAATATGACGGAAATAACACGAATCCAAAATTCGTGTTACGCTGCCTGCAAGGGGGGTGCGCGAGGGCGCTCTCGCAAACCTGTGCGCCTCTTGGGGAGTTTTAATGAATTGAGCGTCTTCAATCATTCTTACGGAGGTGTTTTATGAAATTTTTCGTAGGTCATGGCAGGGACGGGGCCGAGGAACGGCTGCAGAAGCGCGGCGTCTCGCGCCGCGATTTCATGAAATTCTGCGGCACGGTTGCCGCAGTCATGGGCATGGGCCCGGCGTTCGCTCCGCAGGTCGCCGAAGCCCTGACGGCCAAACGTCGTCCGTCCGTGGTCTGGCTGCACAACGCTGAGTGCACGGGCTGCTCCGAGTCCATCCTGCGCACGGTTCAGCCGTACATCGACGAGCTGATCCTGGACGTGATTTCCCTGGACTACCAGGAGACGGTCATGGCCGCCGCTGGTGAGAAGGCTGAGGAAGCCCTGCACGCCGCCATCTCCGCTCCCGAAGGGTTCGTCTGCGTCATCGAAGGCGCGCTGCCCACGAAGAACGGCGGCGAGCACGGCAAGGTCGCCGGCCGCCCGATGCTGGAGATCAACAAGGAAGTGGCCGCCAAGGCCAAGGCCGTCATCGCTTACGGCACCTGCGCCACCTTCGGCGGCGTCCAGGCCGCGGCCCCGAACCCCACCGACGCCAAGGGCGTGAACGACGCGCTCAAGGCCCAGGGTGTGAAGGCCATCAATATCTCCGGCTGCCCGCCGAACCCCTACAACCTGGTCGGCGCCATCGTGGCTTACCTCCAGGGCAAGAAGATCGAGCTGGACGACTACAATCGTCCGACCATGTTCTTCGGCGACTCCATCCACGACAAGTGCCCGCGCCTCAAGTACTTCGAGAACGACCAGTTCGCGAAGAGCTTCGGCGACGAGACGGCCAAGAAGGGCTACTGCCTGTACAAGCTCGGCTGCAAGGGCCCCTACACCTACAACAACTGCCCCACGGTCAAGTTCAACCAGACCATTTGGCCTGTTGAAGCCGGTCACCCCTGCATCGGCTGCTCCGAGCCCAATTTCTGGGATGAGATGAGCCCCTTCTACGTCGAGAAGTAAGCGGGCCCCGACTGACAACTGAGTAGATTCCTTAAGGAGGAGACAATATGTCCGGTTGCAAAGCCAAAGCCGCCCCGGTCATGGCGACGCCCAAGAGCAATTACACCGGGCCCGTCGTGGTCGACCCGGTAACCCGTATCGAAGGTCACCTGCGCATCGAAGTGCAGGTGGAGAACGGCGTGGTCAAGGACGTGCGCAGCAGCTCCCAGCTGTTCCGCGGTCTGGAGATCATCCTGAAGGGCCGCGATCCCCGCGACGCCCAGCACTTCACCCAGCGTTCCTGCGGCGTCTGCACCTACGTGCACGCCCTGGCCTCCACCCGCTGCGTGGACAACGCCGTGAAGGTGAAGATTCCGGATAACGCGCGCCTCATGCGCAACCTGGTCATGGCCGCGCAGTACATGCACGACCACATCGTGCATTTCTACCACCTGCACGCCCTGGACTGGGTCAACGTGGCCAACGCCCTGCAGGCCGACCCGGTCAAGGCCGCCAAGATCGCCAACAGCATCTCGCCCCGTCCGACCACGGCCGAGGGCCTGAAAGCGGTTCAGGACAAGGTCGGCGCCCTGGTGAAGAGCGGCCAGCTCGGCATCTTCACCAACGCCTACTTCCTGGGCGGACACGCGGCCTACTACCTGCCCGCCGAGGTTGACCTGATCGCCACGGCCCACTACCTCGAGGCTCTGCACCTCCAGGTCAAGGCCGCCCGCGCCATGGCCGTCTACGGCGCCAAGAACCCCCACACCCAGTTCACCGTGGTGGGCGGCGTCACGAACTACGAAGGCCTCAAGCCCGAGCGCTTCGCCGAGTTCGCGGCCCTGTACAAGGAAGTGAAGGCCTTCATCGAGCAGGTCTACATCCCCGACCTGATCGCCGTGGCCGGCTACTACAAGGACTGGGCCGGTATCGGCGCCGGTTGCAAGAACTACCTGTC
>DFYP01000119.1 GCA_002382645.1 Desulfovibrio sp. UBA4079
CCAGGGTCTCGGGCAGGGCCGGGGGCGCGGACGCGGGGCTCAATGCCGCGCGGCGCAGGGTGCGCTCGATCCAGGGCAGCTTGCCGGCCACCACCGCGGGCACCAGCCGGGGGTCGAAGCCCGGGGGCACGACCACCTCCAGGCCGCTGCCCGGGGCCAGGCGCAGGAGCACGTTGCGGGCCCGCCGGGAAACCCGCACCGTGAAGGGGGGCAGGGGACGCTCGTTCATGGGTTGGCGAAAACCTACCCTTGATTTCCCCGGATGCAAAGCCCTATGCTCTGGCCTGAGAAGGAGGGGGAGATGCGCGCACGGGTGCTGCTCACACTGCTGCTGGTTCTGGCCCTGGCCGCCCCGGTCCGGGCCGGAGGCAAGGACGACCGCCTGTTCCAGGCCTCGGTGCTGCCCGCGCTCCTGGCCGGGGACTACGCCGGGTCCTTCGGGGCCGGGGAGATCCTGGCCAAGGGGAATTTCGGCCTGGGCACCTTCGAGAACCTGGACGGCGAGATGGTCGTCCTGGACGGGGTCATCTGGCAGGTCCCGGCCAGCGGCCAGGTGCGCCGCATGGACGCCGCGGCCAAGAGCCCCTTCGCCTGCGTGGCCTTCTTCGAGCCGGACCTGCGGCTGCCCGTGGCCTCGGCCGCGAACCTGGAGGACCTGGACCGCCAGCTGGACGCGGCCCTGCCCGGCCTGAACCGCTTCTACGCCCTGCGCCTGGACGGCCGCATGCGCGTCAAGGCCCGCAGCGTGCCGCGCCAGGACAAGCCCTGGCGGCCCCTGGCCGAGGTGGTCAAGGAGCAGTCCGTGTTCGACCTGGGCGAGCTGGAAGGCACCCTGGTGGGCCTGCGCTGCCCGGCCTTTGCCGCCAGCCTGAACGTCTCCGGCTATCACTGGCATTTCCTGTCCAAGGACCGCACCCGCGGCGGCCACGTGCTGGACTGCTCGTTCACCAACCTCAGCGTGGCCGTGGACCGGCTCTCGAGCCTGGAACTGCGCCTGCCCAAGGCCGCGGCCTTCGACGGCCTGGACCTTTCCGGCGACCGCTCGGCCCAGGTCAAGGCCGTGGAAAAGTCCCCCGAGGCCAAGAAGTGACGCGGTTCACGCCCGACCCGGACCTGGCCGGGATCCTGCCCGCCTATCTCGACCTGCGCCGCCGCGAGGGGGCCCGGCTCCTGGCGGCCGCGGCCCTGGGCGACCTGGAAACGGCCCGGCTTGTGGGCCACCGCATGAAGGGCACGGGCTCGTCCTATGGCCTGCCGGAAATCACCCGCCTGGGCCAGGACATCGAGGCCGCGGCCCTGGCCGGGGAGACCGCCCGGGTCCTGGCTCTGGCCCAGGAGGCCGCGGCCTTTGTGGACGGCCTGGAAGTGGTCTGGGAGGCTTCAACCCGGGAGGACGCGCCGTGAAGGTGCTCATGCTCGCCATCAACGATCCCGCCGGCACGGCCATCCAGTTCTGCAAGGCCCTGCGCCGCCATGCCGGGATCGAGGCCCGGCTGTGCACCCTGGAGACCCGCTACACCCATTCCTGGGAAAAGGACCTGCACCTGCCGGACCTGAACCAGGCGGGCCTGGACGAGCTGGGCGGCCTGTTCCGCTCGGCCGACGTTCTGCACTTCCACATGACCAGCGACGAGTTCACTCCCTTTGGCCCGTTCCTGCCCGCGGACTATCTGCCGGGCAAGACCGTGGTCCACCACCACCACGGCCACGACGACTACCGCAAGGACCCGGAGAAGTACCGCCGCAAGTACCGCGAGCGCGGCCGGAAGAACATCCTGGTGAGCACCCCGGACCTCCTGCGCCTGTTCCCCGAGGCCCGCTGGCAGCCCAACCTGGTGCCCATCGACGAGCCCCTGCTCCTGCCCGACCCGGACCGTCCGGCGCGGCCCTTCCGGCTCTGCCACTCGCCCACGCGCAAGGACCTCAAGAACACCGAGGAGCTCCTGGCCGTGGTGGCGGAACTGCAACAGGACGGCCTGGACCTGGAGTTCGACCTCATCGACAACGTGCCCAACAGCGAGTGCCTGCGCCGCAAGCGCTCCTGCCACGCGGTCTTCGACCACATGCAGGGCTACTACGGGGTGAGCAGCCTGGAGGGCCTGAGCCAGGGCCTGGCCGTGCTGGCCGGGCTGGACGCCTGGTGCCTGGAGCACGTGGCGGCGTTCGCCGGGACCGCGGACCTGCCCTGGGTCCTGGTGCGCGGCCGCGACGATCTGGCCCAGGCCCTGCGCCGGCTGGCCACGGACCAGGATCTGTGTGCGGAAACCGGCCGCAGGAGCCGGGCCTTCATGGAGACCTGCTGGAGCGACCGCAAGGTGGCCGGGCGGCTGGCGGACTGGTACGCAGGGCTCTAGACCAGCGGGACTTTTGCCTTCGGCCCGGGATTCCAGTATAGGGGAAAAAACTCGTCAAGGAGCACCC
Source organism: Desulfovibrio sp. UBA4079 (assembly GCA_002382645.1). Taxonomy (GTDB): domain Bacteria; phylum Desulfobacterota; class Desulfovibrionia; order Desulfovibrionales; family Desulfovibrionaceae; genus Aminidesulfovibrio. Next base: position 2,422 of record DFYP01000119.1, read on the forward strand.
ATGCCCGCCGTGTACCGTCCTGTCCCGCGCCTGTCCGCCGCCCTGATCCTGGCGGCGTGCATCCTGCTGGCTCCGGCCTGGGCCGGGGAAGCGGCCGACGAGGTCCGCATGCCTGTGGACCTCACCGTGGTCCCCCTGGACGGTGCGGAACCGGCCCTGACCACCGAGCAGCCGCCGGCTCCGGCCATGCCCGCGGCCCCGGCCAAGGCCCCGGCCAAGGCCGAGACCAAGGCCGAGACCAAGGCCGAGAAAAAGGCCGCCGACAAGAAGCCCGCGGCCGAGAAGCCCCAGGCCGCCAAGCCCGAACCGGCCAAGCCCGAGCAGGCCAAGGCCGAACCCAAGCCCGAGCCGGCCAAGGCCGAGCAGGCCAAGGCCGAACCCAAGCCCGAGCCGGCCAAGGCCGAGAAGAAGACCGAGGCCAAGCCTGCGGCCGAAAAGGCCCTGCCCGCCGGGATGGGCCAGGTGCGCTCCGTGGAGATCTCGGTCAAGGACGGGATTTTTGTCCTGCGGGTGGTCACGGACCGGCCCGTGGGCGATGTTCAGGCCCGCCTCTTCAAGGACCCGCGGCGCCTGGCCGTGGACCTCATGGGCTCCTGGCGCAAGCACGGCGAGGCCGTGGTCCGCGCCGCCGAGGGCCCGGTGAAGACCGTGCGCGTGGGCGAACACCCCGACCACCTGCGGCTGGTCCTGGACTTCCGCAACCCGGGTCCTGGACCGGAACTGTCGCCGGAGATCGCCAAGACCCCGGACGGGGTCACCGTGGCCTTCCCTGTGACGCCGTGAAATAGACTGTTTTCGGCCCCTGTAACGCAATCGTCACACGGGGGTCATGCTCCTGTCACCGCTGCGGGCTAGAGAGGATCGTCTTGTCGCATCCGCGCCGGACTCCCTCCGGCCAGAGCGCACGCGGAGATACCCTATGGCAAAACAGATCAAGGTGGCGTCCGAGGGCCTGAACTTCTACTACGGCGAGTTCAAGGCCCTGGACAACATCACCTTGGAATTCGAGGAGCATCAGGTCACAGCCCTCATCGGGCCGTCGGGCTGCGGCAAAAGCACCTATCTGCGCTGCATCAACCGCATGAACGACCTCATCCCCGGCACCCGGGTGGAGGGCCGCCTGACCCTGGGCAACGAGGACATCTACGCCCCGGGCCTGGACGTGGTGGCCCTGCGGCGGCGCATCGGCATGGTCTTCCAGAAGCCCAACCCCTTTCCCAAGACCATTTTCGAGAACGTGGCCTACGGACTGCGGGTCAACGGGGTCCGGGACAAGCAGGCCATCGAGCAGCAGGTGGTGGAGAGCCTCCGCCGGGCCGCCCTCTGGGACGAGGTCAAGGACCGGCTCCATTCCTCGGCCCTGGGGCTTTCCGGCGGCCAGCAGCAGCGCCTGTGCATCGCCCGGGCCCTGGCCGTGGAGCCCGAGGTGGTGCTCATGGACGAGCCGGCCTCGGCCCTGGACCCCATCGCCACCCAGAAGATCGAGGACCTGATCCACGAGCTGAAGAAGAATTTCACCATCATCATCGTCACCCACAGCATGCAGCAGGCGGCCCGCGTCTCGGATCGCACGGCCTTTTTCTACATGGGCAGGCTCATCGAGGTGGACCGCACCAAGACCATGTTCACCCAGCCCAAGAACAAGCAGACCGAAGACTACATCACCGGAAGATTCGGCTAGGAGAACTCCATGGAACAGCGCGCCCACTTCCACAAGAAGCTCGAAGAGCTCAAGATGCAGGTCCTGCGCATGGCCGCCCTCTCCGAGAAGGCCGTGTACAACTCCATCAAGTCCTATCTGGAGTACAACAGCGACCTGGCCGAGGACGTGATCATGGGCGACATCGAGATCAACGATCTGGAGAACGCCATCGACCGCTTCAACCTGGAGCTGCTGGCCCTGGACCAGCCCATGGCCAAGGATTTGCGCAGCATTGTCGGGGCGATGCGCATCACCATGAACCTCGAGCGCCTGGGCGACGAGGCCGTGAACCTGGCCCACCGCGCCCTGTTCCTCTCCACCCGGCCGCCGCTGCCCTACAACCAGAAGATGGAGCAGCTCACCGAGACCTCCAAGAAGATGCTGGCCTCCGCGCTCAAGAGCTTCGTGGAGGAGGACGTCAAGCTGGCCGAACAGGTCTGCGCCATGGACAACGAGGCCGACGAGCTCTCGCTCAAGATCCTCAAGCAGTACATCAACGACATGGTCACCGAGTCGCGCATCGTGGAGCGCGGGGTGCACGCCATCATGGCCGCCCGGCACCTGGAGCGGGTGGGCGACCTGGCCACCAACGTGGCCGAGACCGTGATCTTCATCGTCGAGGGCGAGAACGTGAAGCACCGCTGCCGGGGCTGAAGCCCGCCCGGCGACAGGACCCCAAAGGCCCGGCGCAACAGTGCGCCGGGCCTTTTTTCCGGGTTCCGCCCGGGGCTGGAGCAGGGGAGAAAACGGTTTACAGGGGGGGGGAATTTGGATAGAAGCATATCTCTTTACGGACGCCCCGATCCGCCTGGTTCTGCGGGCCGGAAAGCGTTGGTAGGGAAAAAATTCTGCCCAAGGGCGCGTTGTTGGAGGTAACATATGGAAAAGAAATCAGGAACCACCCCGGAAATGGACATGAACTTCGAAGCGGAACTTGAGAATTATCTCAAGGCCGACTTCGGCGACCTGGACGAGGGCACCATCGTGCCCGGCAGCGTCGTGAAAGTGGACCGGGACCATGTCCTGGTGGACGTGAACTTCAAGTCCGAGGGCCAGATTCCCCTTTCCGAGTTCATGGATTCCGAGGGCAATGTGACCGTCGCCGTGGGCGACAAGGTCGATGTCTTCGTGTCCAACAAGGATGAATCCGAAGGCACCATCCACTTGTCCCGCGACAAGGCCAAGCGGATGAAGCTGTTCGATACCCTGGAGGACGTGCAGGAGAAGGACGGCACCACCCGGGGCCGCATCGTGCGCCGCATCAAGGGCGGCTACACGGTGGACCTGGGCGGCGTGGAGGCCTTCCTGCCCGGCTCCCACGTGGACCTGCGTCCGGTTCCGGACATGGACGCCCTGGTGGGCCAGGAATTCGACTTCAAGATCCTCAAGATCAACCGCCGCCGGAGCAACGTCATCGTCTCCCGCCGCGTGCTTCTGGAAGAGCAGCGCTCCGAGCAGCGCGACAAGCTTCTGGACCATCTCGAGGAAGGCCAGATCGTGGTCGGCAAGGTCAAGAACATCACCGAGTACGGCGTGTTCATCGACCTGGGCGGCCTCGACGGCCTGCTGCACATCACCGACATGTCCTGGAAGCGCATCAAGCATCCCAAGGAGATGGTCGGCCTGGGCGACGAGCTCGAGCTCAAGGTCCTCAACTTCGACAAGCAGGGCCAGAAGGTCTCCCTGGGCCTCAAGCAGCTCGTGCCCGATCCCTGGGAGAACATCGCCGCCAAGTACCCCGAGGGCGAGAAGTACAAGGGCAAGGTCACCAACTTGGCCGACTACGGCGCCTTCGTGGAGTTGGAGCCCGGCGTCGAGGGCCTGGTGCACATCTCCGAGATGTCCTGGACCCGCAAGCTGCGCCATCCCTCCCAGATGGTCCATGCCGGCGACGAGGTCGAGGTCATCGTGCTCGGCGTGGACCAGGACAAGAAGCGCATCAGCCTCGGCATGAAGCAGATCCGCCCCAACCCCTGGGACGTGGTGGCCGAGAAGTACCCCGAGGGCACCATCCTCGAGGGCAGCATCAAGAACATCACCGAGTTCGGCGTGTTCATCGGCATCGAGGAGGGCATCGACGGCCTGATCCACGTGTCCGACATCTCCTGGACCAAGAAGATCCGTCATCCCTCCGAGGTCTACAAGGTGGGCGACACGATCCAGGCCAAGGTCCTCACCGTGGACAAGGAGAACGAGAAGTTCACCCTGGGCGTGAAGCAGCTCTCCGAGGATCCCTGGAGCCTGGTGCCCTCCAAGTACCCGGTGGGCTCAATGATCAAGGGCGCGGTCACCAACATCACCGACTTCGGCCTGTTCGTGGAAGTGGAGGAAGGCATCGAGGGCCTGGTCCACGTCTCCGAGATCAGCCGCAAGAAGGTCAAGAGCCCCTCCGAGATCTACAAGGAGGGCGACGTCATCGAGGCCAAGGTCATCCATGTGAGCGCGGACGAGCGCCGTCTGGGCCTGTCCGTGAAGCAGCTCAAGGATGAGGAAGAGCGCAAGAAGCCCAAGAACTTCAGCACCGCCGGCCCCGAGACCGGCAGCACCCTGGGCGACCTCCTGCGCCAGAAGCTCGAAGACGCCTCCAGCGAGAACGCAGCGGATGGAGAGAACGAATAGGGAACGCTTCTCGCAGAAGCACCCCTTCCTCTTCGGCTCCCTGTTGATCATCACGGCCGTGGCCCTCATCCTGGGGGCCATGGCCGTGTCTCGTTTGATGGGCAAGAAGATCAAGCCCCTGGCCCAGGCCAGCCTGGGCGTCTGCCACGTGAGCGGCCTGATCCTGGACTCCGGCGCGGTGGTGGACTGGCTCAAGGAACTGCGCGAGGACGAGGCGGTCAAGGGCGTGCTTTTGCGCGTGGACTCGCCCGGCGGGGCCATCGCGCCCTCCCAGGAGATCTTCCAGGCCGTGCGCGAGCTGGCCAAGGCCAAGCCGGTGGTCTCGTCCTTCGGCTCGGTGGCCGCCTCGGGCGGCTACTACGTGGCCGCGCCCTCGACCCTCATCGTGGCCAATCCCGGCTCGCTCACGGCCAGCATCGGCGTGCTCGTGGAGTACCTGGACGTGCAGCAGCTCATGGAGAAGTGGGGCATCCGCCAGGAGCTCCTGGCCAGCGGCAAGAACAAGGGCGCGGGTTCGCCGTTCAAGACGCTCACCCCGGAACAGCGCGCCCAGATCATGAGCGTGATCATGGACCTGCACGAGCAGTTCGTCTCGGACGTGGCCGATTCCCGGCACATGGCCCGGGGCGAGGTGCAGGCCCTGGCCGACGGCCGGGCCCTTTCAGGGCGCCAGGCCCTGGCCGCCGGGCTGGTGGACCGCCTGGGCGGAGAGGAGGAGGCCCTGGCCGCGCTCCGGGACCTCTGCGGGCTCACCGAGGAGCCGTCGCTCAAGGAAGGCCCGCCGGACAAGCGGGACTATCTGGAGCGCCTGCTGGACACCGTGGTCCACTTCGCGCCCGAGAGCCAGTGGAGCCTGCCGCGCTTCCTGTTCCGTTTTCCCTGATCAGAATTCCAGCACACCCGCGCTTTCGGCCTCCCAGCCGGAGGCCGCCCATTCCAGGTCGAACTTGATCTGGGCCTTGCGCCGCGCCGCGTCGGCGTCCGGGGCGTCCTCGTCGTACTTGAACATGCGCTCTTCCGCGCCCGCCTCGCCCTTGCGCACGGCCTGGATGAAGACCTTGTAGTGCTTCATGGTCTAGAGCCCCTGCGCTCTTTCGATCCACTTGTTCACGGTGGGGGGAGTGTAGTCCGCGAAGCGGTCCAGCAGGGCCCCGGGCGCCTGCGCCGAGAGGAGCATGCCCCGGTGCGGGCCCATGACGAAGCCCTCGTCCACGGCCGTGTCCAGGAAGGCGTTGAGCCGGGTGTAGTAGCCGGCCACGTCCAGCAGGCCGCAGGGCTTGCGGTGGAAGCCCAGCTGAGCCCAGGTCAGGATCTCGCAGAGCTCCTCCAGGGTGCCCAGGCCGCCGGGCAGGGCGATGAAGGCGTCGGACAGCTCGGCCATGAGCGCCTTGCGCTCGTGCATGGAGCCCACCACGCGCAGCTCGGTGAGCCCGGGATGGGCGATCTCCTTGCGGCGCAGGGCCTCGGGAATCACGCCGAGCACCTCGCCGCCCGCGGCCAGGGCCGCGTCGGCCAGCTCGCGCATGAGGCCCACGTTGGAGCCGCCATAGACCGTGGCGAGGCCCCGGCGGGCCAGTTCCCGGCCCGTGGCCCGGGCGGCCTCGGCATAGACCGGCTTGCTGCCGGGATTGGAACCCAGAAAGACGCAGACGCGTTTCATGTCTTGCCCCGGATGCGCAGGTTGAGAAGTTCCACGAACAGCGAGAAGGCCATGGCGAAGTAGATGTAGCCGCGGTCGATGTGCTTGCCCAGGCCCTCGGCCACCAGGAACACGCCCACCAGCAGGAGGAAGGCGAAGGCCAGCATCTGCACCGTGGGGTGCCGGTTCACGAAGCGGCCCACGGGCCCGGAGAAGAAGAGCATGACGAGCACGGCGACCACGATGGCCGCCACCATGATGCGCAGGTCCTGGGCCATGCCCACGGCCGTGATCACCGAGTCCAGGGAGAAGACGATGTCCAGGATGGCGATCTGGACCACGGCCGCCACCAGCGATCCGGCGGCCTTCGTGGGCTCCTCCGGGGAGGCGTGCTCCTCGATCTTGCCGTGCATTTCCAGGGTGGCCTTGCCGAGGAGGAAGAGCCCGCCCAGGAGGAGCACCAGGTCCCGGCCCGAGACCGCGTGTTCCCAGATCGAGAACAGCGGCGCGGTGAGCCGCATGATCCAGGAGATGGCCAGCAGCAGCAGGATGCGCGTGGCCATGGCCAGGCCCAGGCCCAGGCGGCGGGCCGTGTCGCGCACGCCCTGGGGCAGGCGGTTGGCGATGACCACCACGAACACGATGTTGTCGATGCCGAGCACCACCTCCAGGGCGGTGAGGGTCAGCAGGGCGACGAGGTTTTCCAGGCTGAACAGGTCCATGGCGCCGCAAGCCGGGTCAGATTCCCAGCCCCTGGCGGATGGCCGCGAAGTCCAGGCGCTTGGCCACCAGGTCCGCGCCCTGGCGGATCTTGATGGCGTCGCGCAGCTTGTGCCGGGAGAGGATGTTCTCCATCTTCTTGGCCACGGAGTAGGTGTCCTCGCGGACCATGATGATCGGCGTTTCCAGGACTTCGGAGCGGGTCAGGATGATGTCGTTGGGATAGAGGTTGCCGGTGAGCACCAGGCAGGGGCAGTCGCCCTCCAGGGCCACCAGTTGCACGTCCGAGCGGTCGCCGCCCACGATGACCGCGGAGTTCTTGCTGCGCCGGAAGTGGGTCATGAAGTTCTCCACCTGCATGGTGCCGATGAGGAAGTTCTCGACCACGCGCTCGGCCTTGGTGTGGGCCGAGATGATCTTGCCGCCCAGGCGGTCGGCCAGGTCCGCCACCTTGATGGCGCCCATGAGCGGGTCCTTGGGGATGATGCCCAGGACCTGGATGCCGCGGCTGTTCAGGAAGGGCGCGATGAGCCCCTCCACCTCCTCCATGAAGGCCGGGGGGATGTCGTTGAGCACCACGCCCAGGAGCAGGTCGCCCAGGGCCTCCTTGAGCACCACGAGGTAGTCGTAGTGCAGCTCCTTCTGGAAGCGGTCGATGATGATGGTCCTGATGCCCAGGGCCTTGACCACGGAGACGCCGTCCGTGCAGCAGTACTTGCCCGAGTACATGGAGCCCGAGCCGCCCACCAGGGTCAGGTCGTGGTCCTTGCTCAGGGTCGTGTAGGCCGCGGCGATGTCGCCCAGGAGGTTGCCGCAGTGGCTGGCGAAGGCCTTGACCTTGAAGTCGTGGGTCACCACCACCGGGGTCATCAGGGCCGGGTCCTGGGACAGGCCGAGCACGTCCTGGACGAAGAAGGCGTCCTCGTCCCCGAGCTTGCCGTCCTTTTCCAGGGGCATGGCCCCCACGGGCTTCATGTAGCCCACGTTGAGCCCGTCCTTCTGGAAGCGCAGGCCCAGGCCCATGATGATCATGTTCTTGCCGGAATAGCCGGAGGTGGAACCGATGTAGAGTCCGGGCATGATTGTTCTCCCAGGGTCAGGCGACGGCGATTTTCACGTCGACCGCCACCGCGCCCTCTTCGTTGACCAGGATGGGGTTGAGTTCGATTTCCGCGATCTCCGGGAAGTCCACGGCGATCTGGGAAACGGTCAGCAGGATGTCCTCCAGGGCGCGCAGGGCCACAGGCTTCTGGCCGCGCACCCCGCGCAGCAGGGGGAAGGTCTTGATCTCGCGGATCATCTCCTGGGCGTCGCCCACGGTGAGCGGGGCCAGGCGGTGGGTCACGTCGCGCAGGACCTCGGAATAGGGCCCGGCCAGGCCGAAGGTCATGAGCGGGCCGAACTGCTGGTCGCGGCGCACCCACAGGGCCACGGCCCGGGAATCCTTGGGGGCCATGGCCTGGACCATGCACCCGCTGACGTGCACGTCCTCGCGGGTGCGGGCCAGGTGGGCGGTGAGATCCAGGAAGGCGTGGCGCACGGCTGCGGCGTCGGCCAGGTTCAGGGCCACGGCCCCGGCCTCGGCCTTGCGCGTGAGGTGTGGGGAGGCGATCTTCAGGGCCACGGGGAAGCCGATGCGCTTGGCGATCTTGGCGGCCTCCTCGCTGGTGCGCGCGAATTTGGTCTCGGGCACGGGCAGCTCGTAGGCCAGGGCCAGGCTCATGGCCTGGGTCTCGGTGAGGTCCGAGAGGCCTGTGGCCCGGGCGGCCTTGAGGATGGTCTCGGCCCGGCCCTTGTCCCGGCGGAAGCAGACCTCCACGGGGTAGCTGCGGTTCTGCCAGGACTGGTAGCTGTACATGGCCTCCATGGCCCGGATGGCCGGCTCGGGGAAGCCGTAGCAGGGCACGCCCGCGTTCAGCAGGATGTCCCGGCCGGGGCCGATGCGCAGGCCGCCCATGAAGCAGGCGAAGACCGGCTTGCCGCGGCCCGCGGAGGTCTCCACTATGGCCCGGGCCGTGTCCTCGATCTGCACCGAGGCCGTGGGCGAGAGGAGCACGAGCACGGCGTGGACCAGCTCGTCGTCCAGGACCGCGTCCAGGGTCTGGCGGTAGCGCTCGGCCGGGGCGTCGCCGATGATGTCGATGGGGTTGTACAGGGAGGCGAACGACGGCAGGAACGAGCGCAGCCGTTCCAGGGTCTGGGGGCTGGGCCGGGTCAGGTGCAGCCGGGAGTTCTCGCAGGCGTCGGCGGCCAGGATGCCCGGTCCGCCGGAGTTGGTGACCACGGTCAGGTTGGGACCCTGGGGCAGGGGCTGGCAGGAGAAGGCCCGGGCCAGGTCGAACAGGCTCTCCACGTCCTGGGGCTGGAGGATGCCGGCCTGGCGGAAGGCCGCCTCGTAGGCCGGGGGCGATCCGGCCACCGAGCCGGTGTGGCTGGAGGCGGCCCGCGCGCCCGCGGGCGTGGCCCCGGCCTTGATCATGATCACCGGCTTCTCGGCCGTGACCTTTTGCGCCACGGTGAGCAGGTCCCGGCCGTTGTCCACGCTCTCGCAGTAGCCCAGAATGACCCGGGTCTGGGGATCGTCGCCCAGGGCCTCCAGGATGTGCGCCTCGGAGAGCACGGCCTTGTTGCCCAGGCTCACGAATTTGGAGAAGCCCAGGTCCTCGCCCAGGGCCCAGTCCAGGATGGCGGCGCAGAGCGCCCCGGACTGGGAGAAGAAGCCCACGCTGCCGGGCTCCGGGCAGGCCCGGGCGAAGCTGGCGTTGAGTCCGAAGGGCGCGTTCATCAGGCCCAGACAGTTGGGCCCCAGCAGGGCGATGCCGAATTGCCGGGCCGTGGCGGCCAGCTCCTCTTCCAGGCGCCAGCCGTCCTTGCCGGTCTCCTTGAACCCCGAGGCCACCACGATGGCCGCGCCCAGACCTTTGCGGCCCAAGGCTTCCAGGGCCGGGCGCGCCTGGTCCCTGGGCAGGCAGATCACGGCCAGGTCCGGGTCCTGGGGCACCTCGTCCAGGTCGGCGCAGACGGCCAGACCGAGGATTTCTCCTCCGGCCGGGTTGACGGGCAGGATTTTCCCCGTGTACCCGGAGGTGACGAGGTTTTTGAGGACCGTGTGCCCGACCTTGCCGGGGTGGCGGGATGCGCCCACAACCACCACGGACCGGGGTTCGAACAGGGCCCGCAAGGGGGCTTCGGAATGCATGATGGCGACCCGGCGGAGCGCTCAATGGATGAGGTTTTCGAGCAACTTCAAGATCGTATCCAACATCGTTTCCGGCAAGTCAAGCTCCTCCAGGAGGCCGTGACCCACAGCTCCTACGCCAACGAGCGCGAGGAGCCCACGGCCGACAACGAGCGGCTGGAGTTTCTCGGGGACGCGGTGCTGGAGCTGTGCGTGTCCGAGGAGTGCTTCCGGCGCTATCCGGACGCGGACGAAGGCCGGCTGACCAAGATCCGGGCCAAGCTGGTCAAGGAGCGGAGCCTGGCCCGCTTGGCCCGGGACCTGAGCCTGGACACCTGCCTGCGCCTGGGCCGCGGCGAGGAGGCCCAGGGCGGCCGGGGCCGCGAAGCACTCCTGGCCGACACCGTGGAGGCCTTGTTCGGCGCGGTCTTCCTGGACGCCGGGTTCGAGGCGGCCCGGACCTGCATCTTGGGAATTTTTGAGGAAAAGTGGCCGGCGGACGCGGAATTTGCCGACCCCAAGGACTACAAGAGCCGGCTCCAGGAGATCACCCAGCGCCTGCACAAGGAGCGGCCGCACTACACCCTGTCCGGGGCCGAGGGGCCGGAGCACGAGAAGGTCTTCGAGGTCACGCTGCGCCTGCCCGACGGTGCGCAGTTTCTGGCCACGGGCGGCAGCCTGAAGAAGGCCGAGCAGGCCGCGGCCCAGGCGGCCCTGGAGCACCTGGGCGATCCGGCCGACTAGGGCGGCCAGCAGGGAGACGAAAAAACGCCCCGGGTGCGGGAACCCGGGGCGTTTTTTTCTTGAATCGCGGGAGCGGGATCAGCCGCTGATGAGCTGCAGGGCCATCTGCGGCAGGGAGTTGGCCTGGGCCAGCATGGCCACTGCGGCCTGGGTCAGGATCTGCTGGCGCGTGAATTCGGTCATCTCCGTGGCCACGTCCACGTCCGAGATCCGGGACTCGGCGGCCTGGAGGTTTTCCGCCTGGATGGTCAGGTTGGTGATCGTGTTCTCCAGCCGGTTCTGGATGGAACCCAGATTGGCGCGGATCTTGTCCTTGGAGATGATCGCCTGGTTGATGGCGGCCAGGGCGGCCTGGGCCAGGGCCTGGGTGGAAATGGCCTTGCCTGCGTTGGCCTCCGCGGTGTCGGCGGTGGCGCCGCCCTTGGCCGCGGCGGCGTGGCCGAGACCCAGGGCCGAGGCCGAGGCGCCGGCGATGGCGATGTAGTAGTAGTCCTCGGCCGAGTCGTTGCCGGTGCCGAAGTGGATCTTCAGCGGGCCGGTGGAGTCCAGGCCGTTGCCGTTGTGGCTCGTCATGGGGCCGGACAGGTTGCCGTTGAGCAGGTAGATGCCGTTGAAGTCCGTGGCGGCCGCGATTCGGCTGATTTCCGAAGCCATGGCCTGATACTCGGAGTCGATGATCAGGCGCTGGTCGGAGTTGTAGGTGCCGGTGGCGGCCTGGAGGGCCAGCTCTTTCATGCGGATGAGCTTTTCGTCGACCACCTGGAGCGCGCCGTCGGCCGTCTGGATCAGGGAGATGGCATCGTTGGCGTTGCGCACGCCCTGCTGCAGGGAACTGATGTCCGCGCGCATGAGCTCGCGGATGGCCAGACCGGCGGCGTCGTCCGCCGCGGTGCCGACCCGCAGGCCCGAGGACAGCCGGCGCGTGGACACGCTCAACTGCGAGTAAGCCTGGTTCAGGTTCCTGGCGGCGTTCATCGCCATCAGGTTGTGGTTAATAACCAGGGACATGAGAAACCTCCTTGTTGGGGCTGCAATTCCTTTGCAGGCCATGAAGCAATGGCAATGCCAAAGATAACTATATCAATGAAATCATATCTTTATATAAATTAATAAAGTCTAGAGAATACCCGGGAAGCCTAGAGCGGCAGTATTTTCCCAGCATCCGGCGTCAGCCGGGCGTCAAAAAATTCCGGGGGATTTCACTGTAACATTTTGGAAATAAAGCAGAAAGACCCGGGCCGGTGGGTCGAGCCGGTCCGGGTCCTTCGTCGGGTTCCCGCCGCCGGGCCGGAGCCCGGCGGCGTTCAGGACGTGGATCTTCAGGCGGTCTAGCGCTTCATGGCGATGACTTCGCCGAGCAGCGAGTCGGCCGTGGTGATGACCTTGGTGTTGGCCTGGAAGCCGCGCTGTGAGGTGATCATGTTCACGAACTCCGTGGCCATGTCCACGTTGGACAGCTCCAGGGAGTTGCCGTCCACCGAGCCCTTGCCCGTGGAGCCCGCCTCGCCGGTGAGGGCCGGGCCCGAGTCCAGGGTCTCGGAGAAGAGGTTGCCGCCCTCGCGGCGCAGGCCCCACTGGTTGCTGAAGGTGGCCAGGGTCAGGGAGTAGAGCTCCAGGGTCTGGCCGTTGGAGTACTGGCCCGAGAGGATGCCGTCGCGGCTCACCGAGACGTTCAGGAGCACGCCGGCCGTGTAGCCGTCCTGGCTCTGGAACAGGGTGGAGGAGCCGCCGGTGTCGTAGCTCTGGGTGGACAGGGCGCTGATCATCGGGTCCTTGGCCGTGGGGATCAGGCTCACGTTGGTGATGTTGTTGCCCACCGCCGCGGCGTTGAGCGCCAGGGGGCCGGAACTGGCCCAGCCGCGAGTGATGGCGCCGCCGCCGTTACTGGTCAGGTCGGTGTTGCGCAGGCCGAAGTTCACCTCGATGGGCAGGGCGTTGACCCCGTCGTCCAGGCTGGCGTTGGACTGCGACAGGAAGTTCGGGGTGAACACCGCGTACCCGCCCGTGGAGAAGGTGGCCAGGCTCCAGGCCGAGAGGTTCTTGACGTTGCCGCCCGCGTCGCTCTTGAGGGTGAAGGCGCTCTGCCCCACCAGCTGGCCGGAGCGGAAGGTCATGGTGCCGATCATCATCACGCCGGCCGCCGAGGTCTCGCCGATGTGCGAACCGTTGAAGATGCGGCCGTCTTCCGAAGGCTCGGAGGTGACCATGTATTCCCAGACCGTGTAGCCGCCGGCGTCCGAGAGGGTCACCTGGTCGTAGTACACCGTCAGGGTGTGGGCCGTGCCGATCTGGTCGTAGACCTTGATGGAGGAGGAGTAGGCGTAGAGCCCTTCGTCCAGCGGGGTGGCCGCGGCGCCGTCCCAGTTCTCGAACATGGCGAAGTAGGGGTTGGTCGCCGAGTTGGAGGAACTGATCGTGGTCGGGTCCAGGTTGGTGACCACGGTGATGTTGCTGGTGACCTTGGGCGCGGACTGGAAGTTCTCCAGCCGGATGTCCGTGGGCACGCCGATGATGCGGCCGCCGGTGGTGGTGGTGCTGCTCTGCTGCGAGGCCGCCGAGGCGTTGGCCTGCTCGATGGCCCAACCCTGGAGCACGTAGCCGTGGGGGTCCACCAGGTAGCCGTCGGAGTCGAAGCGGAAGTTGCCGGCCCGGGTGTAGTACTGGACCTCCTCGCCCTTGACCTTGACCACGAAGAATCCGTTGCCGCTGATGGCCATGTCCGTGGATTCCGAGGTGGTCTCGAAGGCGCCCTGGCTGAAGTCGTTGAAGATGGCGGCCACGCGCACGCCGCGGCCGATCTGGGCGATGCCCGCGGACGTGGGATAGTCCTGACTCATGACATCCTCGAAGTCCATGCGCGCGCCTTTGAACCCGACCGTGTTCACGTTGGCCAAGTTGTTGCTGATGACGGTCAGCTGCTCGCTGTGGACCGAGAGGCCGGAAATGCCGGCGTACATCGCAGAACTCAAACCCATGACAGACCTCCTTGTGATCCTGAAAGCCGGGCGTTCACCGCCCAGCGGAACCCGCCTGTTAGCTGTCGGAGTCGTCGGCCGCGTCCGTGGCGCTGACGATCTCCGTCACGTTCTTGTAGTTGACCGTGCGGCCGTCCTCGAGGGTCAGGTACAGCTCGCCGCTGGCGCTGACCACGCCCGAGACCACACCCGAGACTTCGGTCTGGATGAGCACGGTGTTGCCGTCCGAATCCGCGCCGAGCATGCTCACCGAGTAGGTGCCGTCCGGCACGGCGTCGCCGCTGGAGTCGGTGCCGTCCCAGTCGAACTGGTAGACGCCGGCCTCGCGGGAACCGAGGGTCTCGGAGTACACGATGTTGCCCTCGGAGTCGTAGATGTTCACCTGGATGCCGGACACCGCCTCGCCCATGCCGTAGTAGATGGAGCTGACCGAGTCGCCGTCCTTGCTCACGGTGTAGCCCTCGGCCTTGATGCTCTTGCCGATGAAGTTGGTGGCCGCGTAAATGTCCTGGCCATCCGAGGCATCCACCAGGCTGTTGATGCCCTCGTTGATGTTGGTGAGCTGTTCGAGCATGGAGTACTGCGTCAGCTGGGAGACCATCTGGGTGTCGTCCATGGGGTTGGTCGGGTCCTGATGGGTCAGCTGGGCCACCAGAATGGTCAGGAAGTCGTCCTGGTCCAGTTCGGAGCTGGCTGTGACGCTGTTGCTGGCGGCCTGGAGCGACTCGGCCTGGCCGAGGATGTAGCTGGCGCCGGAATAGTATTCGCTGCTCATGTCGATCCCCCTAGGCCACGAGATGCAGCCCGGATTCGTTCTGCAGGCTCTGCTGCTGCGCCAGGACCGTTTCCTGGGTCAGGCCGGTGTCGTCCCCGGTCATGATCCGCCAGCGCATCTTCATGGCGGTCAAGGCTTCCTGCTGTTCCCGCGCCAGGTTGTGGTTCTCCTGGCCGAGCCAGGCGTCCTGGCCCGTGTTGCCGGAAAGCCCGGTCTGCACTTCCATGCGCGCCACCTTGAGCCCCTGTTCCTCCAGGGACTGGCGCAGGGACTCCAGGTTGGCCGCGAGCATCTTGCCGGTTTCCTGATTCTCGGCGCGGATGACCGCCTGCACTTCCTTGTTCTTCACCTGGAGGATCACCGAAAGCGTGCCCAGGTTTTCGGGCTTGAGCTGCAGGGTGAGCTGGGTCCGGCCCTGGCCCTGGTTGGAGAGCACGGCGTTCTGGAGCTGGTTCAGGGCGGCGCGGGTCAGGACCGCGTTCTTGGCCGCCTCAGTCACGCTCGTGGTGTTCAGGGTCTGGGCCGTGTCGAACAGGGCGAAGCTCTGGGTCTTGGAACCGTCAACGCGGGTGGCGGTGACGTTCTGCTCCGCGCTGAGCTTGCCGAAAAATTCGTTCCAGGCGTTCTCGGAACCGCTGTTCTGGCTGGAGTCGGCCTTGATCTCGGCGTGCTCCGTGGCGTGGGCCGCGATGACCTCGGCCTTGGCGGCCGGGCGCTTGGCGTTCTGCAGGTCCAGGGGCTCTTCCTGGGACACGGCGGCCTTGGTCTCCTGGGGCTGCTTGACCGCGGCGGCTTCCACGGCCTGGACCTTGGACTGCTGCTGGGTCTGCTGCTGGGACTGCGGCTGCTTGGCCGGGGCGTCGTTGTCCTTGCGGTCCTTGGGGGCGGTGAGCGCGTTGCGCTGGGCCTCGGCGTTCTCCTTGATCTCCTTGGAAACGCCGGAGTTGGCCTGGAGCAGGATCTTCTGGGTCTGGGCCTCGGGGTCCACCGGAGTCCAGAGGTCGTCGCGGTCGGCGGACTTCTTCAGGGTGTCGCCCACCAGCTTGACCAGCTTGAAGTCCTTGGTGGCCTGGTTCTGGGCCTGCTGCGCGGCCTCTTCCTTGAACTGGCCCAGGAGCTGGAGCACGTTCTTGGGCAGGGAGCCGGAGGCGGCCACCTGGCTGACGGCCTGGGCCAGCTGGCTGGAGATGCTGGCGGCCTGCTTGTCCGTGCCGCTGGACAGGCCCGAGGACCGCAGGCTCACGTTGAGGAACGTGGTCATCTCGCGCTCGGTCAGGGCCAGGCTGCGGTCCTGGGGCAGCGTGCTCAGGGCGTTCTGCACCCCGGCCAGCACCGAGGCGGTCTGTCCCTGGGACAGGGCCTTGATCTGGGCCTTGGCCTTGGTCGGGGAGTAGCCGAGCTTCTGGAAGAAGGACTGGAGATCCTGGTTCTCGGTGACCGAGATCTGGGTGGAGGTGCTGGCCGCGCGCATTTTCTCGGAGAGGTTGCGCACGAACTGTCCCCAGGTCAGTCCTTCCTCTGAGGAAATCTTGGACTCGATCTCGTTGATCTCGTGCTGGCTGAGGCCGTAGCCCTTGAGGCCGGCGCGCATGGCTTCCAGGTCCTCGCGGGTCATCTTGATGTTCTGGTTGTCGATCTCCACCCGGTGGTTGCGGGCGGCCTTGAGGTCCTCGGGATTGAGGTCCGCGGTGCGCGCGGAATCCGCGGCCGCGGTCAGGGACTCCAGGGTGGGCGAGGAGCCCTGCTCGTCCTCGGGCTGCAGCTGGGTGCGCCGCTCCTGCAGTTCCTGCCGGAGGGCCTGGCTGCCCTCGGAGCCCGTCAGGGTCTCCCGGGTCGCGGGCAGGCCGCCGGTTTCGGAGGAGCCGGACGTGGCGTCCTGACGGGGCGGCAGGGAGGAGTAGATGTTCATGAAGTCGGCGAAGGACGAGGACTGCGTGGAACTGGCGTAGGTCGCGGAAAGTTCCCCGGCCACCGAAGCGGAGGAGGGGGCGCCCTTCAGGGACCGGCCGCTTTGCGCGGTGTTGGTCTGGGCGATGGCACGGGGAAGAATCTGCATGGCACGTCCTCTGGACGCCCTTCATTCAAAACCCGTTCCACATTTGAATGCGTGTTATTTAAGCTGGATAGAAATGCGGCAGACCCGGGCGGGTGGTATTTTTTTCCTGGCTCAGCCCGGAATGCGGGCCGCGGCGTCCAGCCAGTCCAGGGCCTCGGCCCAGGCCTGTTGGGAGAAGTCGTGGTTCTGGAGCAGGGGCAGGAGAAAGCCGGAGAGCGGCCGGAGCAGGAGCGGGGCCTCGGCCCAGAAGGAGTCCTCCAGGGAGCCGCGGCGCAGGCCTTCGCGCAGGCCGCGGCCCAGCCGGGGCAGCCGGGCGGCGAAGGCCCGGGCCAGGCCCGGCTGGTTCTGGCGCAGGTCCTCCCAGGCCGCGCGGGGCCGGGACTCGTCCCAGAGCCCGAAGCGCCAGCCGAAGAAGGCCGTCCAGAAGCGCGAGAGCAGCCGGTGCGCGCCGGGGGGCCGGCTGTCCAGGCGGG
>DFYP01000016.1 GCA_002382645.1 Desulfovibrio sp. UBA4079
TCCGGCGGCGAGCAGCAGATGCTGGCCATCTCCCGGGCGCTCATGGCCCGGCCGAGCCTGCTCCTCCTGGACGAGCCCTCCCTGGGCCTGGCGCCCCTGATCATCAAGCAGATCTTCGAGATCGTCCAGAAGATCAACGCCGACGGCACCACCGTCTTCCTGGTGGAGCAGAACGCCAACCTGGCGCTCAAGATCGCTCATCGCGGCTATGTCATGGAAAACGGCCGGATCACCCTGTCCGACACCGGGCAGGCGCTCCTGGCCAACGAGGCAGTGAAAAAGGCCTACCTGGGACTCTAGACCGGGCGGGCAGACCGTTTACGGAGGCGCTATGGACAAGATCATCGGCAAGGCCCTGACCTTCGACGACGTGCTCCTGCTCCCGGCCTATTCCGAGGTGCTGCCGGACAGCGTGGACATCTCCACCCAGCTGACCCCGGCCATCCGCCTGAACATCCCCCTGGTCTCGGCGGCCATGGACACGGTCACCGACGCGCGCATGGCCATCTCCATGGCCCGGCACGGCGGGGCGGGCGTGATCCACAAGAACATGCCGGTGCGCGACCAGGCCAACGAGGTGGCCAAGGTCAAGAAGTCCGAGAGCGGCATGGTCCACGACCCCGTGACCGTGCACCCCGAGGACACCGTGGGCAAGGCCCTCAAGCTCATGGCCGAGTACCGCATCTCGGGCCTGCCCGTGGTCAAGGGCGATCACCTGGCCGGGATCATCACCAACCGCGACGTGCGCTTCGTCGAGGACATGAACACCCTGGTCTCCGAGGTCATGACCTCGCGCAACCTGATCACCGTGCGCGAAGGCATCTCCGAGGATGAGGCCAAGCGCCACCTGCACCAGAACCGCATCGAGAAGCTCCTGGTGGTGGACGAGCACGACAAGCTCACCGGGCTCATCACCATCAAGGACATCGACAAGGTCAAGAAGTACCCCAACTCCTGCAAGGACGAGAAGGGGCGGCTGCGCGTGGGCGCGGCCGTGGGCGTGGGCCGCGACTGCTCCCAGCGGGCCGAGGCCCTGCTGCGCGCCGGGGCCGACTTCCTGGTCCTGGATTCGGCCCACGGCCATTCCCGGAACATCCTCCGGGCGGCCAAGGCCCTGCGCTCGGAATTCCCGGACTGCCAGCTCATCGGCGGCAACGTGGCCACCTACGAGGGGGCCAAGGCCCTGATCGAGGCCGGGGTGGACACGGTCAAGGTGGGCATCGGCCCGGGCTCCATCTGCACCACCCGCATCGTGGCCGGGGTGGGCGTGCCCCAGATCACGGCCATCATGGAGACCTCCCGGGCCTGCCGCGAACACGGCAAGTGCCTGGTGGCCGACGGCGGCATCAAGTACTCCGGCGACGTGGTCAAGGCCCTGGTGGCCGGCGGCGACACGGTCATGATCGGCAGCCTGTTCGCGGGCACCGAGGAGAGCCCGGGCGAGACCGTGCTCTACCAGGGCCGCACCTACAAGATCTACCGCGGCATGGGCTCCATCGACGCCATGAAGGACGGCAGCTGCGACCGCTACTTCCAGGAGAAGTCCAACAAGCTCGTGCCCGAGGGCATCGTGGGCCGGGTGCCCTTCCGCGGCCCGGTGTCCGAGAGCATCTACCAGCTCCTCGGCGGCCTGCGCTCGGGCATGGGCTACGTGGGCTGCGCCAACATCCCGGAGCTCCAGACCAAGCCCCAGTTCGTGGAAATCTCTCCGGCGGGCCTGCGCGAGAGTCATGTCCACGATGTAATCATCACCAAGGAAGCGCCCAACTACAGGGTGGAGCCGTCCTGATGCCCCGGCGGCGCGGGAAAGCCCTTTCCCTCGGCGCGGGCTTGGTATAGAGGGTTCGACATGCAGCACACAGACATGGTGGTCATTCTGGACTTCGGGTCCCAGTTCACCCAGCTCATCGCGCGCCGCGTGCGCGAGGCCGGGGTCTATTCCGAGATCCATCCCTGCAACGCCGATTTCGAGGCCGTGAAGGCGCTCAAGCCCGGGGCCCTGATCCTCTCCGGCGGCCCGGCCAGCGTCCTGGCCAAGGGCTCGCCCGCCCTGGACCCGCGCTACCTGAAGCTCGGCGTGCCGGTGCTGGGCATCTGCTACGGCATGCAGCTTTTGGCCCACCAGCTGGGCGGCAAGGTGAGCGCCTCCAAGGACCGCGAGTACGGCCGCACGGAGTTCACCGCCGATCCCAGGTGCCCGCTGTTCGAGGGCATCGAGGACAAGGACCGGTTCACGGTCTGGATGTCCCACGGCGACAAGGTCCAGACCCTGCCCAAGGGCTTCACGGTCATGGGCCGCACGCCCACCGTGGAGTTCGCGGCCATGGGCAACCCCAAGACCAGGATGTTCTCGCTCCAGTTCCACCCCGAGGTGGCCCACACCGAGAACGGCGCCCTCATCCTGTCCAACTTCCTGTTCAAGGTGGCGGGGCTCAAGCCCGCCTGGAGCATGGCCTCGTTCGTGGACTCCACGATCAGGGAGCTCAAGAAGAAGACCGGCAAGGACAAGGTGGTCCTGGGCCTGTCCGGCGGCATCGACTCCACCGTGGCCGCGGTGCTCCTGAACCGGGCCATCGGCAAGCAGCTCTACTGCATCTTCGTGGACAACGGGCTCCTGCGCCTGAACGAGCGCGAGGAGGTCATCGGCTACCTCGAGGAGCACTTCGACCTGAACGTCAAGTGCGTGGACGCCTCCAAGCTGTTCCTCAAGCGCCTCAAGGGCGTCAGCGACCCCGAGGAGAAGCGCAAGATCATCGGCCACACCTTCATCGAGGTTTTCGACAAGGAGGCCAAGGCCATCAAGGGCGTCAAGTTCCTGGGCCAGGGCACCCTTTATCCCGACGTCATCGAGAGCACCTCCTTCAAGGGCCCCTCGGCGGTGATCAAGAGCCACCACAACGTGGGCGGCCTGCCCGAGAAGATGAAGCTCAAGCTGGTGGAGCCGCTGCGCGAACTGTTCAAGGACGAGGTCCGCAAGGCCGCCTACGAGCTGGGCCTGCCCGAGAACCTCATCTGGCGGCATCCCTTCCCGGGTCCGGGCCTGGCCATCCGGGTCATCGGCGAGATCACCAAGGAGCGCCTCGACATCCTGCGCCAGGCCGACAAGATCGTGCAGAACGAGCTGTTGGCCGCGGACTGGTACCGCAAGGTCTGGCAGGGCTTCGCCGTGCTCCTGCCGCTCAAGACCGTGGGCGTCATGGGCGACGACCGGACCTACGAGCACGTCATCGCGCTGCGCATCGTGGACAGCCTGGACGCCATGACCGCGGACTGGTCCCGGCTGCCTTCCGAGCTTCTGGCCCGCATGTCCGGGCGCATCATCAACGAGGTCAAGGGTGTGAACCGGGTGGTCCTGGACATCTCCTCCAAGCCGCCCAGCACCATTGAGTGGGAGTAGGCCAATATGTTCGGCATCGGCACCACGGAACTGCTCGTCATCCTGGTCGTGGCCCTCATCGTCCTGGGCCCCAGCAAGCTTCCTGAACTCATGCGTTCGCTGGGCAAGGGCCTGGCCGAGTTCAAGCGCATGAGCACGGACGTGAAGCGCACCCTGGACGCCGAGGTGGAAAAGGCCGAGATGGACCAGAAGAAGGCCGAGATGAAGAAGCAGATGTTCCCGGAGAAGCCGGACACGGTCACGCCGGATACGGCCAAGGCCGCGGCCGCTCCGGAACCGGCCAAGACCGAGGCCGCCGCGCAGCCGGCCGCCGGAACCCCCGAGGACAAGGCATGAGCGAGCAGTTGGAAGCCGCGGCCGAGGAGAGCAAACCCTCTCCGGAGGCCGCAGCCGAGGAGAGCACGCCCTCTCCGGACGAGGCTCCGGAAGAGACCGAAGCCGCCGCGGGCGGCATGAGCCTTCTGGAGCACCTGGGCGAGCTGCGCAAGCGCCTGACCAAGTGCGCCTACGCCGTGGCCATCGGCTTCTTCGCCTGCTACGCCTTTGCCGAGGACATCTTCGATATCCTGCTCCAGCCCATGGTCGGCCTCCTCACCGACAGCCACTTCCAGTACACCAGCCCGCCCGAGGCCTTTTTCACCTACATGAAGGTGGCCTTCGTGGCCGGCATCTTCGTGGCCAGCCCGTATATCTTCTACCAGCTCTGGGCCTTCATCGCCCCCGGGCTCTACGAGCACGAGCGCAAGTGGATCATCCCCATCTCCGTGTTCACGGCCCTGCTCTTCGTCACGGGCGCCCTGTTCGGCTACTTCGTGGTCTTCCCGTTCGGCTTCGAGTTCTTCGCCAGCTACTCCAACGAGAAGATCCAGTTCATCCCCAAGCTCAACGAATACACCACGTTCTGCCTCCAGCTCCTGCTGGCCTTCGGGCTCATCTTTGAACTGCCCCTGTTCATGCTCATCCTGGCCCGGCTGGGCGTCGTCACCGCGGACAAGCTCAGGAAGACCCGCAAGTACGCCATCCTGGTGATCTTCATCGTGGCGGCCATCCTGACCCCGCCGGACCCGTTCACCCAGACGCTCATGGCCGGGCCCCTGCTGGTGCTCTATGAGCTGTCCATCTGGCTGGCCAAGGTCTTCGGCAAGAAGCCCGCGCCGCCGGTGGAAGAGGACGAGGACGAGGACGAGGAGGCTCCTGCCGAGGCCGCCGTGCCCGCTGCCCCGGAGACCCCGGCCGTGGAGGCCGCGGCCCCGGCCGCCCTGGCCGAAGGCGAGGAGAGCCCGGCGGCTGACGCCGAGGCCCCGTCCGACGCCCCGGCCAAGGACGAAGGCGAGTCCGGTGGAGACTCCGGCGGAGAGACTGGAGAAAAACCCGAGGCCTAGCCGGTCCGGGCGTTTTCTTTTTCTGATTTTTTCTGCATACTCGGACCCCAGGAGGCGAGCGTGGGCAAGCGCAAGGCGACCGTGAAGCGCACAACGCGCGAGACCGACGTGCGGGTGGTCCTGGACCTGGACGGCTCGGGCCGCACCGAGATTTCCACCGGCGTGGGCTTTGCCGACCACATGCTCACCCTGCTGGCCTTCTGGGCCGGGTTCGACCTGACGCTCACCTGCGCGGGCGACCTGGAAGTGGACGCCCATCACAGCCTGGAGGACGTGGGCCTCTCCCTGGGCCAGGCCCTGGCCGAGGCCCTGGGCCAGAAGACCGGCATCGCCCGCGTGGGCCTTGCCGAGGTGCCCATGGACGAGTCCCTGGCCCGGGTCACCCTGGACCTCTCGGGCCGTCCCTGGCTGGTCTATGCCGACGCCGTGCTGCCCGACGTCATCGCCGGTGAGGAAAAGGACGTCTGGCGCGAATTTTTCAAGTCCCTGGCCATCAAGGCCGGGATGAACCTGCACATCCGCTTTGAATACGGGCTCAATGGCCACCACCTGCTGGAGGCCGCCTTCAAGGCCCTGGGCCTGGCCCTGTCCCAGGCCGTCCGGGTGACCCGCAAGGGCGTTTCCAGCACCAAGGGGAGTCTCGACGCATGAAACGGACCGCTGTTTGCTGTGCCCTGGCGCTTACGGCCCTGCTTGTGATCGCCTGCGCCCGTCCCGTGCCCCAGGCCTCGCGCCCGGCCGGAACCCTGGCCGTGGCCGGATTCTCCAACCCGGCCTTCACCTGGGAGCTGCTGGCGGGCTACCTGCCCCGCGAGGGCGTCAAGGTGGACCCGCAGGTGGTGGACCGGCTCAACGAAACCCTGATCAACACGCTCCTGGCCCACGGCACCACGGGCTACGTGAGCATGGGCAACACCCGGCAGTGCATGGACGTGAGGAACTACGAGAACGAGGTCAGTTCCCGGACCACGGCGCTCAAGTACTGGCTGGATGTGGGCCGCTGCACCGGCGCGGACCTTCTCCTGGTGCCCCAGCTGCTCTTCTGGAAGGAGCGCCAGGGCAAGGAGATGGGCGTGGAGTCCCCGGCCTCGGTGATGATCGACATCTACCTCCTGGACATCAAGGAAGGCCGCATCGCCCAGCGCTACCACTTCGAGGAGACCCAGCAGGACCTGAGTTCCAACCTGCTGGACGCGCCCAAGTTCTTCGAGCGCAAGGGCAAGTGGATTACGGCCGGGGATCTGGCCGGCGAGGGCATCGACACCGGATTGCGGACCCTGGGCCTATGATCCTGTTCCCGGCCGTGGACATCAAGGACGGCCGCTGTGTCCGCCTGGCCCAGGGCCGGGAGGACGCCGTGACCGTGTTCTCGCCCGACCCCGTGGCCCAGGCCAAGCGCTGGGCCGACCTGGGCGCCCAGTGGCTCCACGTCATCGACCTGGACGGGGCCTTTTCCGGCAAACCGCGCAACGCCGACCTGGTGCGCCGCATCTGCGCCGAGACCTCCGTGCCGGTGCAGCTGGGCGGGGGCGTGCGCGACCTGGACATCGCCCGGGCCTACATGGAGGCCGGGGTCTCCCGGCTGATCATCGGCACCATCGCCCTCACCGAGCCGCAGACCTTCGCGGCCATCTGCAAGGAGTTCCCGGGCCGCATCGGCGTGTCCCTGGACGCGGTGGACGGCCGGCTCAAGACCAAGGGCTGGGTGGAGGACGCCGGGCTCACGGTCTTCGACGTGCTGCCCCGGCTGGAAGCCGACGGCGCGGCCTTTCTCATCTACACGGACATCGCCCGCGACGGCATGCAGACCGGCGTGAATCTGGCCGCCCTGGAAGCCCTGTGCGCGGCCACGAAGCTGCCGGTCATCGCGGCCGGGGGCGTGCACACCCTGGACGACCTGAAGGCCCTGGCCCCGCTGGCCAAGAAGGGCCTGGAAGGGGCCATCTCGGGCCGGGCCATCTACACCGGCACCCTGGACGTGGGCGAGGCCCTGGTCTGGCTCAAGGCCCAGGCCGCCTAGAGCAAAAGAAAAGGCCCGGAGCGATCCGGGCCTTGTTGTTTGCGTCAAGCGCCGCCTATTTCCCGGGGCCCCAGTCGCCCTTTTCCTCCACCCGGATGTACTTCTGGAAGGCGTAGTAGGCTCCGGCCAGGGCGTTGATGAGCCCGGCGCGGCCGTCCAGGAATCCCAGTTTCAGCAGGTAGAGCTTGAAGAAGCGGACCTTGGCGTGGGCCACGGCCCGGATCAGTCCGCCGCGCCTGCCCTTGGCCCGCATCTCGTCCGCGGCCTGCTGGGCGTAGGAGTTCATCTTGGCCATGTGCTCGCGGAAATTGGCGTAGGGGTAGTGCACGATGTCGCCGGAGAGCCTGGCCGTGGGCCCCTGGGGATGGAAGTGGTAGTGGGCCCCGCTCACCGTGACCGCCATGCGGCCCGCCCGGAACACCCGCAGGAGCCAGTCCGGATACCAGCCCGAGTGCTTGAGGAAGCGGTTGAAGTAGAAGGACCGGCGCGGCACGTAATAGCCCGCCAGGCCCTCGGGGGCCTCCTGCACGGCCTTCTGGATGTTCTGGCGCAATTCCTCGGTGAGGAACTCGTCCTGGTCCAGGCTCACCACCCAGTCGGTCTTGACCTGGGGCAGGGCGAACTGGAACTGCGGGCCCGGCCCCTCCCAGGCCCGGGTCAGGACCCTGGCCCCGGCCTTGGCCGCGATGTCCCGGGTGGCGTCCGTGGACAGGGAGTCCACCACCAGGATCTGGTCGCAGAAGGACAGGCTCGCCAGACACTCCTTGAGGAGCCGCTGGCCGTTGTAGGTGAGCACGAGGCCGGTGATCGTGGGGCGCATGGGCCTGATCTAGAGGATTTCCGCGGCCGGGTCCAGTTGTGGGCCCTCCCGGGCCGGGGGCGCGACCGCGAAAATTTTATAATGTCTTGTATCCCAATGAGTTATTGAGGAAAGAGAACGCCTCGCCACAAGCCGGGGGCTTGAGTCGCCCGGCCTGTCCGGGTATCGGTACGTGTTGCCATTGAGCGCGGAGAGAGGCTGGGGCCGCCCGCCCCGCGGGGCGGGATTTCACACCATTTTTCTTGGAGTTGTGGAAATGATCAGACGAACCATCCAGGTGGAGGAGAAGGTCCCCTTCCTGCAGGGGATTCCCCTGAGCTTCCAGCATCTTTTCGCCATGTTCGGGGCCTCCGTGCTCGTGCCGACCCTGTTCAAGATCGACCCGGCCATCGTGCTCTTGATGAACGGCATCGGCACGCTCATCTACCTCGTGCTCTGCAAGGGCAAGGCCCCGGCCTTCCTGGGCTCGAGCTTCGCCTTCCTGTCCCCGGTGTTCGTGGTCCTGGGCGCCAACCAGGCCCTCTGGGGCGGCAACTATTCCTACGCCCTGGGCGGGTTCATCGCCTCGGGCTGCGTGTTCATCAGCGTGGCCCTGATCATCTGGAAATTCGGCTCGGACTGGATCGACTTCGTGCTCCCGCCGGCCACCATGGGCCCCATCGTGGCCCTCATCGGCCTGGAGCTGGCCGGGGTGGCCACGGGCATGGCCGGGATCATGCCGGACGCCAGCGGCGTGTACAACACCAAGGCCATCATCGTCTCGGTGGTGACGCTGCTCGTGGTGGCCTTCGGCTCGCTCCTGTTCCGCGGCTTCATGGCCATCATCCCGGTGCTCACCGGCATCATCGTGGGCTACCTCGTGTCCATGGCCATGGGCATGGTCAGCTTCGATCCGGTGGCCGCGGCTCCGGTCCTGGCCGCGCCCACGTTCTACGTGCCCAAGTTCGACATCAACGCCATCCTGATCATCCTCCCGGCCTCCCTGGTGGTCATCTCCGAGCACATCGGACACCTGGTGGTCACGGGCAACATCGTGGAGCGGCAGCTGACCAAGGACCCGGGCCTGCATCGTTCGCTCATGGGCGACGGCGTGTCCACGGTGCTCTCGGGCTTCTGCGGCTCGGTGCCCACCACGACCTACGGCGAGAACATCGGNNATTCGGTCTGGGTCATCGGCGGGGCCGCGGTCATCTCCATCTTCCTGGCCTTCATCGGCAAGCTCTCGGCCCTGATCCAGTCCATCCCCACCCCGGTCATGGGCGGGGTCTGCATCCTGCTCTTCGGCGTCATCGCGGCCTCGGGCATCCGCATGCTCGTGGAGTCCAAGGTGGACTACTCCAAGCCCATCAACCTGACGCTCACGGCCATCGTGCTCATCGTGGGCATCAGCGGCGCGGCCGTGCAGATCGGCACGGTGCAGCTCAAGGGCATGGCCCTGGCCACGGTGGTGGGCATGGCCCTGTCGCTCATCTTCAACGGCCTGGGCAAGCTCAATCTGCTCAATCAACAGACAGACATCTAGCCGTCCGGCAGCATGACGAAAAAAGAGGCGCTCCTGGGAGCGCCTCTTTTTTTGCCCGTTGCCTCGCGGCTACTTGGTGCCGAAGATGCGGTCCCCGGCATCGCCCAGGCCGGGCAGGATGTAGCCCTGCTCGTTGAGCCGCTGGTCAATGGCCGCGGTGTAGATGTCCACGTCCGGGTGCTTGGAGGTGATCCGCTTGAGGCCCTCGGGCGCGGCCACCAGGAACAGGCCTCGGATTTTGGGGCAGCCCGCCTGCTTCAAAAGCCCGATGGTGGCGTCCAGGGTGCCGCCCGTGGCCAGCATGGGGTCCAGGATGATGGCCATGCGGTTCTTGATGTCCTTGGCCAGCTTCACGTAGTACTTCACCGGCTCCAGGGTCTCCTCGTTGCGGTAGAAGCCCACCACCGAGACCTTGGCCCCGGGAACCATGTCCAGGACCCCGTCCATCATGCCCAGGCCCGCGCGCAGGATGGGCACCACGGTGATCTTCTTGCCCTTGATCCGGTCGATCTCCACCTCTCCGGCCCAGCCCTTGATGGTCTTCTTCTCGGTCTCCAGGTCCTTGGTGGCCTCGTAGGTGAGCAGCCGGGAGATCTCGATGGCCACGTCACGGAACAGGCTGGTGGAGAGATCGGGCTTGCGGAGCAGGCCCAGCTTGTGCCGCACCAGGGGATGGTCCACTACGATTACCGCCACAAAAGGCCTCCTTGCTTGGGGTCCGGCGGCCCGGGCCGCCACGCGAATCGCCTTGTTGTAAAGGCAGGCCCGGCAACGGGTCAAGCCGGTGCGCCCGGTTTTCCGGGTTCGTGGCGAAAGCGTTTTGCTTTCAACGGGTTCCCGTGTATCTTCGGCCCATGGTCGAAGAACGCCGTTGGCAGCGCGCGGCCATGGCCAAGGACGCCGGGCTGCGGCTGGATCAGTTCTGGTCCCGGGAGCTGGCCGCCGAAGGCCTGTCCCGGGAGCAGGTCAAGGACTGGATCCGCTCGGGCCGGGCCCTGGTGGACGGGCAGGCCTGCGCCAGGCCCAACCTGCGCCTGCGCGGGGCCGAGGCCCTGGAACTCTCCGGCGAGAACCGCGCCGGGGAGCTGGCCGCCGAGTCCGGGGCCCTGGACCTGCTCTTCCAGGACGCCCACCTGGCCGTGCTGGACAAGCCCGCGGGCCTGACCACGCATCCGGCGCCCGGGCTGACCCAGGGCACCCTGGTCCACCGCCTGCTCCACCACTTTCCGGACATCCGCCTGCTCGACGAACAGCGGCCGGGCATCGTGCACCGCCTGGACAAGGACACCTCGGGCCTCATGGTCGTGGCCCTGACCTCGGCCGCCCGGCTCACCCTGGCCCGGGATTTTGCCGAGCGTCGGGTGGCCAAGGCCTACCTGGCCCTGGTCCACGGCGCGCCCCGGCGGGACGAGGGCCGCATCGAGGCCGCCCTGGGCCGCCACCCCACCCAGAAGACCAAGATGGCCGTGCTGGACAAGGGCGGCCGCCCGGCCGAGAGCGCCTGGCGCGTGCTCTGGCGCGACCCCCTGGGCCGGGCCAGCCTGCTCCTCGTGCGCATCTTCACCGGCCGCACCCACCAGATCCGCGTGCATCTGGCCCATCTGGGCCACGCCATCGTGGGCGACGCGGTCTATGGCCCGCGCCAGCACGCGGACTGGAAGGCGCGGGGCGACGCTCTTTCCGGACTGGCCCAGCGCCAGATGCTCCACGCCTTCTTCCTCCGCTTCCCGCGCCCCGAGAACGGCGAGAGCCTGCGCTTCTGGCGCGAGCCGCCGCCGGACTTCCAGGTCCTGCTGGCGGCCCTGGACCAGCGCTGCCTGCGCGTGGGCCTGGTGGGTTTGCCCGGCTCGGGCAAGTCGGCCCTGCTGCGGGCCCTGGCCCAGGCCGGCGCGCCGGTGTTCTCGGCCGACGCCGTGGTGGCCGGGCTCTACGCCCCGGGCCGGGACGGGGCCGCGCTCCTGGCCCGGCGCTTCGGCCAGACCTACATCCTGCCGGACGGCGGCGTGGACAAGGCCCGGCTCCTCGCGGCCATGAGCGGGAGCGCGGGCCTGCGGCGCGAGGTCATGGACCTGATCCATCCCCTGGTCTGGAACCGGCTGGAGGAGTTCTGGGCGGCCCAGGCCCAGGTCCCGGCGGCCTTTGCCGAGATACCGCTCCTCCTGGAGTCCGGACGGGCCAGGGACGCGGACCTGGTGGCCGGGGTCTGGCGGCCCGAGGCCTCGCGCCGGGAGGACGCGGCCCGCTCCCGGGGCCTCAAGCCCGAGGACCTGGACCGCTTCGACTCCTGGCAGTGGTCCGGCCCGGACAAGCTGCGGGCCTGCCAGCTCGTGGTGGAGAACAGCGGGACCCTGGCGGACCTGGAGGCCAAGGCGCGGGGGCTTCTGGCGCTGGCCCGGCGCCTGGCCCGGGACAGGCGGCGGGCCTCGGCCGCGGCCTTTGCCGCGCTCTTTGCGCAGGCCGCCCGCGACCTGGACCAGGAAACCGCGTGATCCCGCTGCGCGACAATGTGCCGCGGCGCACCA
The DNA here is from genome assembly GCA_002382645.1 of Desulfovibrio sp. UBA4079. Taxonomy (GTDB): domain Bacteria; phylum Desulfobacterota; class Desulfovibrionia; order Desulfovibrionales; family Desulfovibrionaceae; genus Aminidesulfovibrio. The sequence continues at coordinate 11,664 of DFYP01000016.1, forward strand.
CGCCCGTGGCGGTCTGGATCGTCATCGGCCTGAACGTGGCGGCCTTTCTTTTTTCCGAGAGCTTCACCGAGCAGGGCAGGGTGGCCCTGTTCTACGTCCTGGGCGTGGTCCCGGCGCGCTACTTCGACCCGGCCTGGGCCCAGGTCCACGGCCTGGGGACCTCCTACTGGCCGGTCCTCACCCACATGTTCCTGCACAGCGGCTGGTGGCATCTCATCATGAACATGTGGATGCTCTGGATCTTCGCGGACAACGTGGAGGACGCCACGGGACACGTGGGCTTCGCGGCCTTCTACCTGCTCTGCGGCCTGGCCGCCCTGGCCACGCACCTGGTCTTCAACCTGGACGCCAAGGTGCCGGTGGTGGGGGCCTCGGGAGCCATCGCCGGGATCATGGGGGCCTATTTCGTGCTCTACCCCCGGGGCAAGGTCTACACCCTCATCCCGATCTTCTTCCTGCCCTGGTTCGTGCTCATCCCGGCCCCGTTCTTCCTGGGCTTCTGGTTCCTCATCCAGATACTCTCCGGCCTGGCGGGCCATGCCGCCGGCCAGCCGGGCGGGGTGGCCTGGTGGGCGCACGTGGGCGGCTTCCTGGCCGGGGCCGTGCTCATCCGGCTGTTCGTCAGCCCGAAAAGCTGCCCGTCCTGCTACAACCGGGACACCCGGCACTACGAGTGGCGCTAGGTCATTTGCCGGGGATGAGGAAGGAGCGTACCCGCTTCACGCCCGCCACGGACTTGGCCGCGGCCTCGGCCTGACGGCCCGCGCGCGGGTTCGGGACCCGGCCCAGGAGTACGGCCACCCCGTCCAGGACCTCGGCCTCCAGGTGCAGGGACTCCAGGGCCGGATCAGCGGCCAGGGCCGTGCGCAGCCGCGCGGCGATCTCCTGGTCCTTTTCCTCGGAGGAGGGGTCCTCCTGGAACACGGCCGTGACCTGCTGCACGCCCTTGGTCTCCCGGGCCGCGTTCACGGCAAAGGACTGGAAGCCCAGGTCCGAGGGGCGGCCCACCAGGAAGGCCCGGCCGTCGAAGCAGGCCACCCGGACCTTGAGGGCCTGGGTCTTGTCCTTGTCCAGGAGTTTGCCCTTGATGGCGTTGGCCAGGGCCTGGTCCTTGCTCATGGCGTTCAGGGAGCGGCCGCTGTCCCCCTCCCCGGGCTTGGGGTAGGTGAAGCCCAGGCAGCAGAGGGCCAGGACGAGCAGGGCGCAGACCAGGAAAAGGCGGCAGGATACGGGCATGGCGGCTCCTTGATGCCCCGCATCCTAGCGGACCGGGCCCGGACTGTGAAGGGGAGCGTCGGCTTCTTGACTTCTCCTGTTTCCACGTTACCTTGTACAATCGAGGCCGGTGTCCGCTGCGGCCCGGTCCAAGGGGAGATGCACGCCAATGGCCGTGGAATACAAGGACTACTACAAGATCCTCGGGGTCTCCAAGGGCGCGACCCAGGACGAGGTCTCCAAGGCCTTTAAAAAACTGGCCCGCAAGTATCACCCGGACCTCAATCCGGGCGACCCCAAGGCCGAGGGCAAGTTCAAGGAGGCCAACGAGGCCTACGAGGTGCTCAAGGACCCGGAGAAGCGCAAGCTTTACGACACCCTGGGTCCCAACTGGCAGCAGGGCCAGGGCTTCCAGCCGCCCCCGGGCTACGAGAACGTGCGCTTCCACTTCGGCGGCGCGGGCGGCCAGGACTTCGGCGGGGCCTCGGGCTTCAGCGACTTTTTCGAGACCATTTTCGGCGGCCGGGGCTTTGGCGGCGGCGCGGACTTCGGCGGCGGCCGGGAGTTCCGGCAGCGCCCCCGGCGCGGCCAGGACTCCGAGGCCGTGTACGAGATCAGCCTGGAGGACGCCTTCCGGGGCGGCCAGCAGTCCATCACCCTGTCCGAGCACGCGCCCGGATCCGACGGCCTGCCCCGGATGAACACCAAGACCCTGGCGGTGAACGTGCCGCCGGGCGTCAAGGACGGCCAGCGCATTCGTCTGGCGGGCCAGGGGAATCCCGGCGCCGCCGGGGGCCCGGCCGGGGACCTCTATCTCAAGATCCGCCTGGCCCCGCACCCGCTGTTCAAGGTCAAGGACGCGGACCTGGTCTACGACCTCCAGCTGACGCCCTGGGAGGCGGCCCTGGGGGCCACCGTGCGCGTGCCCACCCTGGACGGCGGGGTGGAGATGAAGATTCCGGCCGGCATCGGCAGCGGCAAGAAGCTCCGGCTGCGCGGCAAGGGCCTGGGCTGCGGCGGAACCCGCGGCGACCAGCTGGTGCGCATCATGATCCAGACGCCCCAGAACCTCTCCGAGGAGGAGCGGGGCCTGTGGCAGGAACTGGCCCGGAAGTCCGGCTTCCGGCCCAGGGACTAGGAGGTTGTGGGCATGGTCAAACGTGTGCAGAAAGTGCTGGTGGATGCGGGTTGCACCCTGCCCGAGCGGTCGGAGCTGGTGGCCTGGGCCCAGCTGGTGGAGCGCACCGACATCGCGCCCGCCTGCATGGGCGAGCTGGTGGACATGGGCTGGGTGGAGCCGGTGCGCACCCAGGCCGAGGGCTACCTCTTCCATCTGCGCGACGTGTACCGCATCCAGAAGCTCCTGCGCCTGGCCAAGGACCTGGAGATTTCCGTGGCCGCATCGAGCATCGTGGTGGATTTGCTGGCCCGCATCGAGGAACTGGAACAGGAGGTGGCCGAGCTGCGGCGGCTGCTCTAGCCCGCACCCGGCCTTGAATACAGGGAGGACCGTATGGACCCCAACAAGCTCACCCAGAAATCCCAGCAGGCCCTGAGCGAGGCCCAGAGTTCGGCCGCCCGCCTGGGGCATCAGCAGATCGACGCCGAACACCTCCTGGCCGCCTTGGCGGCCCAGGAAGGCGGGCTCGTGCCGCAGATCCTCAAGAAGTGCGAGATCGAGCCTTCGGCCTACGCCCAGGCCGTGGACGCCGAGCTGTCGCGCATGCCCCGGGTCAGCGGCCCCGGGGCCCAGCCCGGCCAGATCTACGTGACCCCGCGGCTCTCCAGCCTGCTCGTGCGCGCCGAGGACTCGGCCAAGCGCATGCAGGACGAGTTCGTCAGCGTGGAGCACCTCTTCCTGGCCCTGCTCGACGAGCCCCCGTCCACGGGCGCGGGCCGGGTGAACAAGCAGTTCAACCTGAACCGCGACAAGGTCCTCTCCGTGCTCACCGAGGTCCGGGGCAAGCAGCGCGTGACCTCGGACAACCCCGAGGCCACCTACGAGGCCCTGACCAAGTACGGCCGCGACCTGGTGGCCGAGGCCAAGTCCGGCAAGCTCGACCCCGTGGTGGGCCGCGACGCCGAGATCCGCCGGACCATCCGCATCCTTTCGCGCCGCACCAAGAACAACCCCGTGCTCATCGGCGAGGCGGGCGTGGGCAAGACCGCCATCGTCGAGGGCCTGGCCCAGCGCATCGTCAAGCAGGACGTGCCCGAGGGCCTCAAGGACAAGACCGTGTTCGCCCTGGACATGGGCTCGCTCATCGCCGGGGCCAAGTACCGCGGCGAGTTCGAGGAGCGGCTCAAGGCCGTGCTCAAGGAGGTCCAGCAGTCCCAGGGCCGCATTCTCCTGTTCATCGACGAGCTCCACACCATCGTGGGCGCGGGCAAGGCCGAGGGCGCCATGGACGCGGGCAACCTCTTGAAGCCCATGCTGGCCCGGGGCGAGCTCCACTGCATCGGGGCCACCACCACGGACGAGTACCGCAAGTACATCGAGAAGGACCCGGCCCTGGAGCGCCGCTTCCAGCCGGTCATGGTGGACGAGCCCAGCGTGGAGGACACCATTTCCATCCTGCGCGGCCTGCGCGAGCGTTTCGAGGTGCACCACGGCGTGCGCATCAGCGACGCGGCCGTGGTCGAGGCCGCCGTGCTCTCGGCCCGCTACATCTCGGACCGCCAGCTCCCGGACAAGGCCATCGACCTCATCGACGAGGCCGCGGCCCTGATCCGCACCGAGATCGACTCCCAGCCCTATGAGCTGGACAAGGCCAACCGCCAGGCCCTGCAACTGGAGATCGAGCGCGAGGCCCTCAAGCGCGAGACCGACAAGGCCTCCAAGGAGCGGCTTAAGAAGCTGGAAGAGGAACTGGCCGAGGTCAAGGCCGAGCAGGCCGAGCTCCAGAGCCAGTGGGAGCGCGAGAAGAGCTCCATCGAGAGCCTGCGCCGCCTCAAGGAGGACATCGAGCGCACCCGGCTGGAGGTGGAGGAGGCCGAGCGCAAGCTCGACTACAACAAGGCGGCCGAGCTGCGCTACTCCAAGCTCCACGGCCTGGAGCAGCAGCTCTCCCACGCCGAGGCCGGGCTCTCCGAGGAGGGCAAGCCCCGGCTGGTCAAGGAGGAGGTCGGCCCGGACGACGTGGCCGCGATCGTCTCCCGCTGGACCGGCATCCCCGTGACCCGGCTCCTGGAGGGTGAACGCGAAAAGCTCCTGCGGCTGGAGGAGATCCTGCACGCCCGGGTGGTGGGCCAGGACGCGGCGGTCACCGCCGTGGCCGACGCCGTGCTCCGCGCCCGCGCGGGCCTGAAGAACCCCAAGCGGCCCATCGGCTCGTTCATCTTCCTGGGCCCCACGGGCGTGGGCAAGACCGAGCTGTCCAAGGCGCTCGCGGAAGCCCTGTTCGACTCCGAGGAGAACATGATCCGCCTGGACATGTCCGAGTACATGGAGAAGCACACCGTGGCCCGGCTCATCGGCGCGCCTCCCGGCTACATCGGCTACGACGAGGGCGGCCAGCTCACCGAGGCCGTGCGTCGCAAGCCTTACGCCGTGGTGCTTTTCGACGAGATCGAGAAGGCCCACCCGGATGTCTTCAACGCCCTGTTGCAGATTCTCGATGATGGCCGGTTGACCGACTCCCACGGCCGCACCGTGGACTTCAAGAACACCATCATCATCATGACCTCCAACCTGGGGGCCCAGTACCTCCTGGAGGGCATCGGGCCCGACGGGACCTTCAAGCCGGGCACCGAGGACGCGGTCATGAACACGCTGCGCGGCCACTTCCGGCCCGAGTTTCTCAACCGCGTGGACGAGACCGTGCTGTTCAAGCCGCTCCACCTGGAGCAGCTCATGCAGATCATCGACCTGCTCTTGGGCGGCCTGCGCTCCCGGCTGGAGGAGCGCAAGATCGGGCTGACCATGACGGACAAGGCCAAGGCGTTCATCGCCCAGTCGGCCTATGACCCCGTGTTCGGGGCCCGGCCCCTGCACCGCTTCCTCCAGTCCCGGCTGGAAACGCCCCTGGCCAAGGAGCTCATCGCGGGACGGCTGGAGGACGGCACCAACGTGACCGTGGATGTGGACAAGGACAAGCTGGTGTTCAAGAACGCCTAACCTCCGGCAGCCAGGGGCCCCGGCCCCTGGACCCCGGTCATTGCCGCGGCGCAGCCGCCTTGCAGGCGGTTGCGCCGCGCTGTGTGGAGACGCGGATATGCTGGTCATGGACGCCCAGAGCCTGGAATCCTACGCCGACATTTTGTTCTGGGCCCTGGTCACGTCCAGGGGGCAGAAGTTCAAGAACGGCGACCTGGTGCTCGTGCGCTTCGACGTGCCTGCCGTGGCCCTGGCCGAGGCGGTGTACACCCGGCTCATCGACGCCCACCTCCATCCCCTGTGCCTGTCCCGGCCCACTCCGGCCATGGAGGCCTACCTCCTGGAGCAGGGCAGCTTCGGCCAGATCTCCTGCGAGCAGCCCGGCGAGACCGAGCTCTATCAGAAGGCCGCCGGCGTGCTCACCATCCTGGCCCCCACCGACCCCGGCCACCTGGCCCACGTGGACCCGCGCGTGGTGGACCAGGCCCGCCAGTCCCACCTCCACGCCCGCCAGGCCCTGGAGCGCCGCCGCCGGGCCGGGCTGCTCGGCTGGACCACCTGCCTCTATCCCACCCAGGCTTTGGCCGAGGCCGCTGGCCTGGACCTGGAGGAATACACCCGGCTCCTGTGCCGGGCCTGCTTCCTGAACATGGCCGAGCCGGTGCGCGAGTGGCAGCGCCTGCGCGCCGAGGTGGAGGAAGTGGGCCGCTGGCTGGACGGGCTCTCGGCCGCGAGCTTCCACCTGGAGTCGGCCTCCTGCGACCTCGTCCTGGAGCCCGGGCCGCACCGCCGCTTCGTGGGCGTGAGCGGGGCGAACATCCCGGGCGGCGAGCTCTACCTGGCCCCGGACTGCCGCACGGCGCGCGGCGTGTTTTATGCGGACCAGCCCTCCCTGCACCTGGGCCGCCTGGTCCTGGGCGCGCGCCTGGAGTTCCAGAACGGCGTGGCCGTGCGCGCCGAGGCCGCCCGGGGCGGCCAGTTCCTCCAGCAGCGCCTGTACGCCGACTCCGGAGCCCGGGGCATCGGCGAATTCTCCCTCACGGACTCCCGCTTCTCCCGGGTCACGCAGTTCATGGCCCACACCCTGCTGGACGAGAACCTGGGCGGGGAGCAGGGCAACTGCCACATCGCCCTGGGCTCCTCGCCGCTGGAGAGCTACAGCGGCCCCCTGGAGGCCCTGACTCCCGAGATGGAGGCCGAGTTCGGCTTCAACGCCTCGGCCCAGCACTGGGACCTGGTGAGCACCGAGCCGCGCAGCGTGAGCGCGGCCCTGCCCGGGGGAGGAACGCGCCGGATTTACGAGAACGGCCGCTTCCTGCTCTGAAATCCCGGAAAATGACCCTGCGCCGCCCCTTTGGCGGTTGACAACGGCCCTCCCGTGCTTACCTCATGGGCGCGGCGGTCTTCCGCCGCGATTCTTTGCGAGGTGAACGCATGTCCGAGCAGGAAAACACAGGTCAGGAGATCCCCGTGCACCAGGACTCCGAGGCCAAGGCCCCGGAATTGACCCTGAGCGAGGAGGAGCTGACCGCGCTCTGCAAGAGCCACGTCTGTCCCCACTGCCAGGTCATGGCCCAGGCCGAGGATCTGCGCCTGCGCTCCCTGGCCGAGGCCGAGAACACGCGCAAGCGGCTCATGCGCGAGACCGAGGAGCTGCGGCGCTACGCCGGGCAGTCCGTGCTGGCCGACCTGCTGCCCGTGCTGGACAACCTGGACCTGGCCCTGGCGCATGCCCCGGCCGACGGCTGCAAGGACTTCATCGTGGGCGTGGAGATGACCCGCAAGGTCTTCCTGGACATCCTCAAGGGCCATGGGCTCACGGCCGTGGACGAGACCGGCGTGCTCTTCGACCCCAACCGCCACGAGGCCCTGGGCGCGGTGCAGGACAAGAACCTGCCCGACGGCTTCGTCACCGAGGTGGCCATGAAGGGCTACATGCTCAAGGATCGGCTCCTGCGTCCGGCCAAGGTGCTGGTGAACAAGCCGCAATAAAGGCGGCGGGGGCCACTTTACAAACGGCCAACAGGACTTATTCCAATCGGGACGGCGGGTTCCTCGCCGAAGAAACGCAACCAATTCTTCCAATTGAGGAGGACGGCATAATGGGCAAGATCATCGGGATCGACCTCGGGACCACCAACTCCTGTGTCTATGTCATGGAGGGCAAGGACCCGAAATGCATCACCAATCCTGAAGGCGGCCGGACCACGCCGTCCATCGTGGCCTTCACCGACAAGGAGCGCCTGGTGGGCGAACTGGCCAAGCGCCAGGCCGTGACCAATCCGGAGAAGACCGTCTACGCCATCAAGCGGCTCATGGGCCGGGCCTTCAACACCCCCGAGGTGGGCAACTGGAAGGGCCACTGCTCCTACAAGATCGTGGAGGGCAAGGGCGGCGACGCCTGGGTCGAGATCGCGGGCAAGAAGTACAGCCCGCCGGAAGTCTCGGCCATGATCCTCCAGAAGCTCAAGGCCGACGCCGAAACCTACCTGGGCGAGACCGTCACCGAGGCGGTCATCACCGTCCCGGCCTACTTCAACGACTCCCAGCGTCAGGCCACCAAGGACGCGGGCAAGATCGCGGGCCTGGAGGTCAAGCGCATCATCAACGAGCCCACGGCGGCCTCCCTGGCCTACGGCTTCGACAAGAAGCGCAACGAGAAGATCGCGGTCTTCGACCTGGGCGGCGGCACCTTCGACATCTCCATCCTGGAGGTGGGCGACAACGTGGTCGAGGTCCGGGCCACCAACGGCGACACCTTCCTGGGCGGCGAGGACTTCGACCAGAAGATCATCGACTGGATCGCCGACGAGTTCAAGAAGGACCAGGGCATCGACCTGCGCGGCGACAAGATGGCGCTGCAACGCCTGAAAGAGGCGGCTGAAAAGGCCAAGTGCGAACTGTCCGGCTCCATGGAGACCGACATCAACCTGCCGTTCATCACTGCCGACGCCAGCGGGCCAAAGCACCTCAACCTGAAGCTGTCCCGCGCCAAACTGGAATCACTGTGCGATGATCTGTTGCGCAGACTGGAAGGCCCCTGCCGTACCGCCATGAAGGATGCCGGCCTGTCGGCCTCCGAGATCGACGAAGTAATCCTGGTGGGCGGTATGACCCGCATGCCGGCGGTTGTGCAGCGGGTGCAGGATATCTTCGGCAAGACCCCCAACAAGGGCGTCAACCCGGATGAAGTAGTGGCGATCGGCGCCTCCATCCAGGGCGGCGTGCTGAAGGGCGACGTCAAGGACGTGCTGCTGTTGGATGTGACCCCGCTCTCGCTGGGTATCGAGACCCTGGGTGGCGTACTGACCAGACTGATCGAGAAGAACACCACCATCCCCTGCCGCAAGTCCCAGGTGTTCTCCACCGCCGCCGACAACCAGCCGGCCGTGTCGATTCACGTCCTGCAGGGTGAGCGCGAGATGGCCCGCGACAACAAGACCCTGGGCAACTTCGAACTGACCGGCCTGCCGCCGGCGCCCCGCGGTGTGCCCCAGATCGAGGTGACCTTCGACATCGACGCCAACGGCATCGTGCATGTCTCGGCCAAGGATCTGGGCACCGGTAAGGAGCAGTCGATCCGGATCACCGCCTCTTCCGGCCTCTCCAAGGATGAGATCGAGAAGATGGTCAAGGATGCCGAGGCCCATGCCGCCGAGGACAAGGCGAAACGCGAGGCGATTGAGGCCCGCAACCAGGCCGACTCGATGATCTACAGCACCGAAAAATCCCTCAAAGAGGTTGGGGACAAGGTCGATGCCGTTGACAAGGGGAACATCGAGAACAAGATCGCCGACCTTAAAAAAGTGATGGATGGTGAAGACGCCGAGGCGATCAAGAAGGCCACCGATGAGCTGGCCCAGGCAGCCCACAAACTGGCCGAGGCGATGTACGCCAAGGCTCAGACTGAAGCTGGTGCCGAGGGTGGCGGGACTGAGGCCGGTCAGCAGGCAGGCGAGGCCAAGCCCAAGGACGACAAGGTGGTGGATGCGGACTTCGAGGAAGTGCAGGACGACAAGAAGTAACGATTCCAGTACGAGCATGCGTACACCGGTAGGGGCGGTCGAAGGACCGCCCCTACACCTGTATACAACCACCCACAAGGAACCTTACCCGTGGCAAACGGCGAAAAACGAGACTACTACGAGGTTTTAGGCGTTCACAAAAACGCCTCAGAGACCGAGATCAAGAAGGCCTTCCGCAAGCTGGCCATCCAGCACCACCCCGACAAGAACCAGGGTGACAAAGAGGCTGAGGAGAAATTCAAGGAGGCCACCGAGGCCTACGNNCATGCCGGCATGTCCGGCAACGGCTTTGGTGGCGGCGGCTTTGGCGGCTTCGGAGCCAACTCCCCCTTTGGCGACATATTCAACGACATCTTCGGCGACATCTTCGGCGGCGGCGCCGGTCGCCGCACCCAGGGGCGGCGGGGCGACGATCTGCTCTACAACCTCGAGATCAGCTTTGAGCAGGCGGCCTTCGGCTGCGAACAGAAGATCGAGGTGCCTTACGCCAAGCGCTGCAGTGCCTGCAACGGCTCTGGCGCCAAGCCGGGCACTGAGCCCAAGATCTGCCCCACCTGCCGTGGTGCAGGACAGGTGCGTTATCAGCAGGGCTTTTTCAGCGTCAGTAAGACCTGTGGCCAGTGCAACGGCGAGGGCAAGGTGGTGGATGATCCCTGCCCCGAGTGCAAGGGCCGCGGCGGCGTCAAGGACACCAAGACCCTTTCGGTCAAGGTGCCGGGCGGCGTCGAGACCGGATCACGCCTCAAGCTGTCCGGCGAAGGCGGCCAGGGAGTCAAGGGCGGTCCCAACGGTGACCTGTATGTGGCGATCAGCGTCAAGGAACACCCGCTGTTCCAGCGGGAGGATGACAATGTGATCTGCGAAATCCCGATCAGCTTTGCCCAGGCAGCCCTGGGCTGCGAGATCGAGGTGCCGACCCTGGACGGCAAGGTGGCGATGAAGATCCCCGACGGCACTCAGTCCGGCAAGATCTACCGCCTGCGTGGCAAGGGGATCCCCTCCCTGCAGGGCTACGGCCGCGGCGACCAGTTGGTGATTGTCAAGGTGGAAACTCCCACCAATCTGAACAAAAAACAGAAGGATCTGTTGGAGGAGTTCGCCAAGATCAGCGGCGAAGACGCCCATCCGATGAAAAAGTCGTTTCTGGACAAGGTGATGGATTTCATCAGCTAGCTGATCTCCCCTTGCCGGATCAGCGGTTTTGATCTAGCATGGCACGATTCTTTTCAACGGGAGGCGCCATGGAAAAGCAGGAATTGCTGGAAAAGACCACCGAAGTGCTGCAGCCCTTTGAGACGCAAAATCTGATGAACACCATCCAGAACCTGACCCTGGAGCAGATCTTCAGCAACTGGGCCTTTCTGCTGATCACCTTCGGCCTGATCTTTTTCGGCATCTACAAGCGTTCCAAGACCGTGCTACTGACGGTCTTTTTCCTGCTGGCGCTGA
>DFYP01000131.1 GCA_002382645.1 Desulfovibrio sp. UBA4079
CAGGCCGCGCCCAGGCCGCAGGCCAGGGCCACGTTCTCGGTGCCCGAGCGCAGGCCGCGCTCCTGGCCGCCGCCCAGGAGCAGGGGCGGCAGGTCCAGTCCCCGCCGCAGGTAGAGCGCGCCCACGCCCTTGGGCGCGTNNGGTCAGGAAATCCACGCCCAGTTCGTTCACGTCCACGGGGATCTTGCCGCAGGCCTGGGCCGCGTCGGTGTGCACCAGCGCCCCGGAGGCCCGGGCCGCGCGGGCGATCTCGGCCACAGGCTGGAGGGCCCCGGTCTCGTTGTTGGCCAGCATCACGGACACGAGCCGCGTGGGTTTTCCGCAGGCCCGGGCCACGGCCGCCGGGTCCAGGAGTCCGTCGCGGTCCACGGCCAGGACCTCCACGTCCGCCCCGCGTTCACGCAGGAACTTCGCGGGCTGGAGCACGGCCGGGTGTTCCACGGCCGAGGTCGCCAGCCGGGCGTTGGGCACGTCGCGGAGCAGGCCCAGGAGCACCATGTTGTTGGACTCCGTGGCGCAGGAGGTGAACAGGATTTCCCTGGGCTCGGCATGAATCAGGGCCGCCACCTGGGCCCGGGCCGTTTCCAGGGCCTCCTTGGCCGCCAGGCCCCAGGCGTGCGGGCTGCCCGGGTTGCCGAAGCGGTCCTGGAACAAGGGCCGCATGGCCTCGAAGACCTCGGGCAGGACCGGGGTGGTGGCGTTGTGGTCGAAGTACAGCGGCTTCACGCCGGGGCTCCCAGGAGCCGGGGCACGGCATCCAGGACCTCGGCCGGGGTGATGGAGGCCAGGCAGACGCGGCCCCGGGAGCAGGGCGTGGTGCCGTGCAGGGAGCAGGGCCGGCAGGGCAGGTCCCGCTCCAGGACCAGGTCCCGGGGACCGGCCGGGCAGAAGCCCCAGGCCCGGGAGGTGGGCCCGAACAGGGCCAGCACCGGGGTGCCCACGGCCGAGGCCAGGTGCATGGGCCCGGAGTCGTTGGTGATGAGGCCCCCGGCCTGGGCCAGCACGGCGCAGAGGGTCCGCAGGTTCGTGGCGTTGGTCAGGTCCCGGGGATCGCCGGGCAGGAGCGGCGAGGCGTCGCGCCCCAGGACCACCCAGGGCACCCCGGCCTGTTCGAGCATCCGGGTGAGCGTCAGCCAGAGCTCCCGGGGCCAGGCCTTGTCCGGGTGGGTGGCGTAGGGGTGCAGGGCCAGGAATCCGGGGATGATCCCGGCCGTGGCCGCCAGGATGCGGCCGGCCTCGCGCTCGCGCTCGTCCAGGCGGATGAGCGGCAGCAGTTCCGAGGCCGCCGGGGCCTCCTGCTCCAGGGCCAGGGTGTAGCGCTGGGGCACGTTCAGGGCTTCCAGGCGGCGGCGTAGACAGTCCAGGCTGCAGCGCTGGAACAGGCGGCGGGATAGGCTGAACTTGGGGAAGCGGCGCACGGGCCCGGGCCAGAGCAGGGACAGGATGCGCGAGCGCAGGGTGCCGTGCAGGTCCAGCAGGCCCTGGCCCTTGCAGCGGGCGGCCAGGCGGCGGGCCACCCGGATCCAGGGCTCGCGGCGCAGGCTGTTCTCGTCCAGGGCGATGACCTCGTCCACGGCCGGGTGCCCGGCCAGGACCGGGGCCAGGGAGTCCCGGGTGACCACGGTGAAGCGGTAGCCCCGGCGGGCGTTCCACCAGGACATGGGGCCCGTGGTCAGGACCAGGTCGCCCAGGGCGCTCAGGCGGAACAGCGTCCAGTGTTGGGGAAATTGGCTCACCCGGCTAATGTCCCCGAAACCGCGGGCAAGTCAAGGGGAGGCGTGTTGCGCCGCCGGAAGGCTTCTGCTACATTGCCTCCCGGGACGTTCCCCTGTCCCCGGGAGCCAGTCAACGGACGCCTATGTTTGAACTCATCCTCGCCGTCGCCTTCGCCAGCGTGGCTTCGGCCTTCTGCTCGGTAAGCGAGGCCGCCTTCTATTCCTTCCCCTGGAGCCGGATCGAGCAACTCAGGAAGCAGGGCAGGAAGTCCGGCGAGATCCTCCACGCCATGCGCAGCGACGTGGAAAAGCCCATCGCCGCCGTGCTCACCCTGAACACCGTGGCCAACACGGCCGGCGCGGCCGTGGCCGGCGCGGCCTGGGTCCACGTCTACGGCGCCGAGAGCCTGGCCTGGTTCACCGCGGCCTTCACCGCGCTCATCCTCCTGGTGGGCGAGATCATCCCCAAGACCGCCGGGGTGGCCTACAACCGGACCCTCATGCCCTGGCTGGCCCGGCCGCTCCAGTGGCTCATCTGGGCGCTTTCGCCCCTGGTCTGGGTGGTGGGCCTGTTCGGCCGCATGGTCCGCCGGGGCAAGAAGGGCCCCGAGGCCACGGAAGAGGACATCCGGGCGTTGGTCAGCCTGACCCGCCGGGCCGGGGTGCTCAAGCCCTACGAGGACATGGCCATCCGCAACATCCTCTCCCTGGACAGCAAGAGCGTGGACCAGATCATGACCCCGCGCACCGTGGTCTTCTCCCTGCCCGGAGACATGACCGTGGCCGAGGCCCGGGACTCCCACGCCACCTGGCCGCACAGCCGGATCCCGGTGTACGAGGGCGAGGACCCCGAGGACGTGGTCGGGATCATCTTCCGCCGCCAGGTCTTCGAGGCCCTGGCCGACGACCGCGACGACATCCGCCTGAGCGATCTCATGCGGCCTGTGGACTTTGTTCTGGAAAGCATTACATTGGACAAACTGCTGGTGCGCTTTCTGGAGAGCCGCCAGCACCTTTTCGTGGTCCTGGACGAGTACGGCGGCATGGCCGGGGTGGTCACCCTGGAGGACGTGCTGGAGGAAATCCTGGGCAGCGAGATCGTGGACGAAACCGATCAGGTGGTGGACATGCGCGAGCTGGCCCGGCGGCGGCGCAGCCAGTTGACAAAGACCGCGGCCTCCGGGTCGCGCGCACGGTAAGCGAGAATGGCGCAGGCGAAAAACAGCAAGATCGTCTATCTGGTGGCCCTGTTCCTCTTCCTGGGGGGATTCGGCTGGCTCGTGCTCTCCGGCCTGTCCGAGGAGAGCGTCTATTTCCTCAACGTCTCCGAGGCCCTGGCCCTGGAGCCGGCCAAGCGCGACCAGGCCCGGCTGTTCGGCTCGGTGTCCGCCGAGAATCTGGTCAGCGATCCCCAGGCCCTGGGCGTGGCCTTCGACCTGGTGGACAAGTTCGACGTCCACAAGTCCCTGCGCGTGGAATACCGGGGCGCGGTGCCGGACACCTTCAAGCCCGGGGCCGAGGTCATCGTGGAGGGCCGCTTCAACAAGCAGAGCGGGGTCTTCGCGGCCAACACGCTGATCACCAAGTGTCCTTCCAAGTACCAGAAGATGAGCGAGGAAGCCTCCCCGAAGGGCTGATCCCCGCGGACCCGACCACACCGTTTCGTGCGCCCGCGCCAGCGGGCGCCTGAAGGAATCGCCATGCATCTGACCGCCTATCTGGGCCTGCTCTTCGCCCTGCTGGCCTGCCTTTTTCTGGCCGGGTACGCCGCCCTGGCCGCCTGGAAGGACCAGGACCACGGACTCGTGATCCTGGAGCGCGGCTTCCTCCTGCCCGCGTTCCTGGTGCTCGTGTCCTCGGGCCTGCTCACCGCGGCCCTCCTGGCCAAGGACTTCTCCTTCCTCTACATCTACGAGCATGTGGACCGGGTCCTTTCGCCGTTCTACACCGTCTCGGCCTTCTGGGCCGGCCGCGAGGGCTCGCTCCTGTTCTGGTCCCTGGCCATGATGGTCCTGGGCGCGATCTTCGCCCAGACCCCGGGCTACCGCTCCCTGGCGGGCCGCACCAAGGTCTTCTACTGGCTTTTCTTCCTCACGGTGCAGGCCTTCTTCCTCCTGCTCCTGACCTGCTGGAGCAACCCGTTCATCGAGGTGGTCCCGGCCCCGGCCGACGGCCAGGGCTTGAACCCGCTGCTCCAGAACCCGGGCATGATCTTCCACCCGCCGCTGCTCTTTCTGGGCTACGCCGGATTCGCCATCCCGGCCTGCGTGGCCCTGGCCGCGGCCATCGCCTCGGAGCCGGGCTCCTGGATCAAGATCTGCCGGAACATCAACCTGCTGTCCTGGGTCTTCCTCACGGCGGGCATCGTGCTCGGCGGCTGGTGGTCCTACATGGAGCTGGGCTGGGGCGGCTACTGGGCCTGGGACCCGGTGGAGAACGCCTCGCTCATCCCCTGGTTCTCGGCCACGGCCTTCCTGCACACCGCGCACATCGAGGTCCGCCGCGGGGCCCTGGCCCGGACCAACGTCCTGCTCATGGCCCTGACGTTCCTGCTCTGCGTCTTCGGCACCTACCTGGTGCGCAGCGGGGTCATCGAGTCCCTGCACGCCTTTGGCGAGGGCGGGGTGGGTTCGCCGCTCATGCTCTTCATGCTCGGCGGCCTGGGCATTTCCGTGCTGGCCGTGCTGGCCGGGGACCGGCCGGTGTACCGGGCCTTGAGCGACATGTGGAGCCGCCAGGGCCTGCTCCTGGTGGCCTCCTGGTTCTTCCTGGCCCTGGGCCTGGTGGTGGCCATGGCCACCATGTGGCCGGTGATCAGCAAGCTCTGGAGCGCCACCAGCGTGGGCCTGGGCCCGGAGTTCTACAACCGGGTCTGCGTGCCGCTGCTCTCCCTGCTGGTCCTGCTGTTCTGCCTCTGCCCCTGGCTGGACTGGAAGGTGGGCCTGCGCGAGAAGCGCGGCCTCATCGCCACCGGCGCGGTCTTCGTCCTGTCCCTGGCCGGGTTCGCCCTGGCCGGGGTGACCAAGCCCGTGGCCCTGTTCTCGGCCGCCGCCGCGGTCACGGCCATGGCCTCCTGCGTCCTGCTGTTCGCGCTCCTGCCCCAGCTGCGCCGCTCCCGGCACTCCTTCGGGGCCTACGGCGTGCACCTGGCCGTGGCCGTCATGGCCCTGGGCATCGCCTTTTCCGGTCCCTACAAGGTGGAGCAGGAGGCGGCCCTGTCCCCGGGTCAGTCCCTGGACCTCTCCGGCTACACCGTGACCTTCCTGGGCACGGAGCAGGAGCGCACCTCGGCCCTGTCCCTGGTGCGCGCCTCCCTGCGCGTGACCCGGGACGGCAAGGAGGTGGGCGTGCTCCTGCCGGAGCGCCGCCTGTACCGCAACTTTCCCCAGCCGTTCGCCGAGGCCGCGGTCCTCCCGGGCCTGGGCGACGAGATCTACGCCACGCTCCTGGGCTTCAACGACGAGACCAACGTGAGCATCAAGATCAGCGTGAACCCGCTGGTCAACTGGGTCTGGATCGGCGGCACGCTGCTCTGTCTGGCGCCGTTGCTGCTCCTGCGCCGCAAGGGCGAGGCCTGATGAGCGCCGCCCTGACCGCCCGCCGCCTGACCAAGTTCTACGGCGACAAGCTCGTGTTCCGGGACGTGTCCCTGGAGCTCGCGCCGGGCCGTGTGCTCCTGGTGGTGGGCGGCAACGGGGCGGGCAAGTCCACCCTGCTCAAGATCCTGGCCGGGCTGCTCCGGCCTTCGGAGGGCCGCTGCGACAGCGCGGTCCCGGCCGAGCGCGCGGCCTACCTGGGCCACGCCACGTTTCTCTATTCCCGGCTCACGGCCCTGGACAACCTGGCCTTCTGGGCCCGCATGTACGGGTTCACCCCGGACGAGGACCGGCTCCAGGCGGCCCTGGCCCGGGTGGGGCTGTCCCGCGTGGGTCAGGAGCGGGCCGGGGGATTTTCGCGGGGCATGGCCCAGCGTCTCAACCTGGCCCGGGTCTTTCTGGTGGAGCCGCAGCTGCTCTTCCTGGACGAGCCCGGCACGGGCCTGGACGCCGCCTCCCAGGAGATCCTGCGGGCCGAGATCGCCGGGCTCAAGGCGCGCGGCGCGGCCGTGGTCTGGGTCAGCCATGACCTGGCCGGGGACCGCGGGCGGGCCGACATGGTCCTGGCCCTGGCCGGGAACCGCATGGCCTTTTTCGGCCCGGCAGCGGACTATGTCCCCGGGGAGGTCGCGTGCTGAGCCGGGCCTGGGTCATCGCGCTCAAGGACCTGCGCCTGTCCGTGGGCGGCCAGGGACTGGTCCAGGCCGTGCTCCTGGGGCTCCTGCTCATCTTCCTGTTCAGCCTCTCGCGGCCCGCCGGAGAGCCGGTGCCGCCGCAGTCCGCCGCAGCCATCTTCTGGCTGGCCTCGGCCTTCGGGCTGGTCCTGGTGGTCAACGACCTGTTCTCCCTGGAGGAGGCCAACGGCGCACGGCTCGGGCTGCTCTCGGCCCCGGTGCCGCCCCAGTCCGTGTGGCTCGGCAAGGCCCTGGCCGGGTTCTGCCTCCTGCTCCTGTCCCAGGCCGTGTTCCTGCCGGCCTCGGTGGTCTTCCTGGGCCAGGACCTGGCCGGTCCGGGCTGGGTGGCGCCCGTGACGCTGCTGGCCGCGGACCTGGGCCTGGTGGCCCTGGGCGCGCTCCTGGGGGCCCTGTCCCAGGGCCAGGCCGCCCGCGAGTCCCTGCTCTCGGTGATCCTGTTCCCGCTCCTCCTGCCGGTGCTCCTGGGCGGCATCAAGCTCTTTGCCCAGGCCTTTGCCGGGCAGGAGCCGGAAACCGCCTGGCTCGGCATCCTGGGCGCCTTCGACGCCCTGTTCGCGGGCGCGGGCTTGATCCTTTTCCCGTTTGTGTATACCGGCGAGGAGTAGCCCCGGAGAGCCCATGTCCAAGCTGAAATTCCTGGCCCTGGCCGCGATCCCGGCCCTCTGCGTCGCCCAGTACATGATCTGGTTCTATGCGCCCATCGAGGCCACCATGGGCCTGGTGCAGAAGGTCTTCTACCTGCACATGCCCATGGCCATCTGGTCCTTTGTCAGCTTTCTGGTGGTCTTCGTGGCCAGCCTCATGTACCTGGTCCGGCGCACGGCCTTCTGGGACGCCCTGGCCGGGTCCGCGGCCGAGATCGGCGTGCTTTTCTCGGGCCTGGCCCTGATCACCGGCTCCATCTGGGGCCGGGCCGCCTGGAACGTCTGGTGGACCTGGGACCCGCGGCTGACCACCACGCTCATCATGTGGTTCGTCTACGCCGGGTACCTGCTCCTGCGCTCCTCGCCCATGGGCGGCGAGCGCCGCGCCCTGGTCTGCGCCGTGCTCGGCGTGGTGGCCTTCCTGGACGTGCCCCTGGTGTTCTACTCGGCGCGGCTCTGGCGCAGCGTGCACCCGGCCGTGTTCGGCCGCCAGGGCGGCGGCCTGGAGCCGGAGATGCTCCATACGCTCCTGGCCGGCATGGCCGCCGTGGGCCTGCTCTGGATCTGCCTGCTGCTCACGCGCCACGGCCAGGAACGGCTGGCCGGGAGGCTGGCGGCTCTGCGTTCGCGTTTCCTGGAAACCGATTCCCAACAAGGATGATGCCCATGTCCCCCACCTACCTGTTCGCGGCCAACGTGGCCGTCTGGCTCGGCATCGGCGGCTATGTCGCCTTTCTGGCCGGCCGCGCGGTGCGCCTGGAGCGGCGCGTGCGCCAACTGGAGCGGCTGAATGATGCCTGAGAAATCCGCTTCCGGACGCCGGACCCTGGTCCTGGTCCTGGCCGCGGTCCTGGCCGTGCTCTTCGTGACCTCCTTCTGGTACCGCATGGAGCATCCCTCCCTGCGGGTGGAGATGCGCACCGAGCGCCAGACTCCTCCGGGCATGGGCCAGGGCATGGACATGAACCGGGTGCAGGAGCTCATGGCCCGCATGGGCGAGAAGCCCGAGGACGTGCCCACGCTCCTGGAGTTGGCCGACCTGTTCATGGGCATGGAGGCCTGGGACCGGGCCGCCCTCTTCCTGGAGCGGGCCGGGAAGATCGCGCCCGAGGACCCGCGCGTGCTCCGCGGCCTGGGCATGGTCCACTTCGAGAAGAAGGAGTTCGACAAGGCCGCCGCGGCCTTTGCCAAGATCCTGGAGCGCGAGCCCCAGGACCCGACCACCCACTACAACCTGGGCATCGTGCTCAAGCACTACCTGAACCGCAAGGCCGAGGCCGACGCGCATTTCAAGGCGGTCATGGGCAATGCCGCGGCCGATCAGGAGCTGCGCCAGGAAGCCGCCCGGGAGCTGGGAGAGAAGTAAAAGGAATTCCGGGCGTTGCAGGGACCGTCTCAGCGGTTGACATGGCCCGGTTTCTTACTAAAATATCCGCTTCTGCGGAGAACCCCGGGGAGCCCGGGTCCGCGGTCCAAGGGTATGACCGGCGACGGCCTGTGGCCCGTCCGGTGAGGCAAGGAAGTGAGTCCCTTTCCATGAGGAGGATATGATGAAAGGCAAATGGAGTGTGCTGGCCCTGGCTCTGGTCCTGGGCCTGGTCCTTGGCGGTTGCGCCCAGGAGAAGAAAGAGGAGAAGAAGGAGGCCGCTCCGGCCGCCGGCAAGATCATTCTCGGCGTGGCCGGCGCTCATTCCGGCGACCTGGCCTCCTACGGCCTGCCCACGGTGAACGCCGCCAAGCTCGTGGCCGCGGCCTACAACGCCAAGGGCGGCATCAACGGCAAGCAGGTCGAGGTCGTGCCCCAGGACGACCAGTGCAAGCCCGAAATGGCCACCAACGCCGCCACCAAGATGGTTTCCGACAAGGCCACCGTGGTCCTGGGCCATATCTGCTCCGGCGCCACCAAGGCCGCCCTGCCCATCTACAAGGAAGCCAAGATCATCTGCATGTCGCCTTCGGCCACCAACCCGGCCCTGACCCAGAGCGGCGAGTACCCGGTGTTCTTCCGGACCATCGCCTCGGACGACGCCCAGGCCGCCCTGGAAGTGCAGTTCGCCGTGGAGAAGCTCGGCCTCAAGAAGCTGGCCATCATCCACGACAAGGGTGACTACGGCAAGGGCTTCGCCGAATTCGCCCAGAAGTTCCTCACCGAGGGCGGCAAGGCCCAGGTGGTCCTGTTCGAGGGCGTGACCCCCGGCGCCGTGGACTATTCCGCGGTGGTCCAGAAGATCAAGAGCGCCGACGCCGACGGCGTGATCTACGGCGGCTACCATCCGGAGGCCTCCAAGATCGTGACCCAGATGCGCAACAAGGACATGAAGATTCCCTTCCTCTCCGACGACGGCGTGAAGGACGACACCTTCATCAAGGTCGCCGGCGCCCTGGCCGAGGGCGTGTACGCCACCGGCCCCAAGGACATCTCCAAGAATCCGCTGTACGCTCAGGCCCTTGAGGAGCACAAGAAGCAGTTCGGCTCCGATCCGGGCGCCTTCTACTTCGAGGCCTATTCCGCGGCCCTGGCTCTGCTCAACGCCATCGACAAGGCCAAGTCCACGGACTTCGACGCCGTGACCAAGGCCCTGCGCAGCGAATACGTGGAGACCCCGGTGGGCAAGATCAAGTTCGACGCCCGCGGCGACGCCGAGGGCGTGGGCTTCGCCGTCTACCAGGTCCAGGGCGGCAAGTACGTCGAGGTGAAGTAGAGCGCGCAAGCTCCCGATGCAGAAACGCAGGGGGGCGGGCCCCGGGGCCTGCCCCCTTGCTTTTATCCGCAATGGCCCGTATCAGGGCCGCCAAGCGACGTACTGGCGGAAACCTTCATGGATTATTTTCTTGAATTGTTCTTCGGCGGCTTGACCCGCGGCAGCATCTACGCCCTCATCGCCGTGGGCTACACCATGGTCTACGGCATCATCGAGCTGATCAACTTCGCCCACGGCGAGATTTACATGATCGGGGCCTTCACCGCCCTGGTGGTGGCCGGCGTGCTCACCGCCCTGGGCCTGCCGGCCCTGGCCATCCTGGCCGTGGCCCTGGCCGCGGCCATCGTCTGGTCCGCGGCCTACGGCTTCACCGTGGAGAAGATCGCCTACAAGCCCCTGCGCACCGCGCCCAGGCTCTCGCCGCTCATCTCGGCCATCGGCATGTCCATCTTTCTTCAGAACTACGTCATGCTGGCCCAGACCTCGGACTTCCTGCCCTTTCCCAAACTTCTGCCCGAGATCGGCTTCCTCAAGCCCTACCGGGCCGTCATCGGCACCTCCGAGATCTTCATCATCCTGGCCACGGCCCTGTCCTGCGCCGGGCTGACCCTGTTCATCAAGTTCACGCGCATGGGCAAGGCCATGCGGGCCACGGCCCAGAACCGCAAGATGGCCCTGCTGGTGGGCGTGAACGTGGACCGGGTCATCTCCCTGACCTTCATCATCGGCTCCAGCCTGGCGGCCGTGGGCGGGGTGCTCATCGCCTCGCACATCGGCCAGATCAACTTCATGATCGGCTTCCTGGCCGGCATCAAGGCCTTCACCGCCGCGGTGCTGGGCGGCATCGGGAGCATTCCCGGGGCCATGCTCGGCGGCCTGGTCCTGGGCTGGACCGAGAGTTTCGCCACCGGCTACGTCTCCAGCGACTACGAGGACGTCTTCGCCTTCCTTCTGCTGGTGCTCATCCTCATCTTCCGGCCTTCCGGCATCCTCGGCAAGGCCCCGACCCAGAAGGTGTAGGCGGCCATGGACAACCTCAAGAAAGCCATCCTCACCAGCCTCTGGTTCATGTTCCTGACCTTCCCGCTCATGGTGGTCCGCGTGAACACCATCGAGAAGATCGTGCAGTGGCGGTTCATGAACATGGTCTATGTGGGCGTCGGAGCCTTTGTCCTGTCCTATGTCTGGCGCTACCTGCTGGCCAAGCGCCAGATCGGCGAGAGCCGGGACGAGACCGGCGGAGGCAGGCGCTCGTTCGGCGCGCGGCTGCTGAGCGAGCCCAGGCTTTACGTCCCGGGCCTGGCCGCGCTGGGGCTGGCCGCCCTGGCCTTCCCCCTGGCCGGGTCCATGTACCAGGTGAACATCATGATCACCGCGCTCATCTACGTGGTTCTGGCCCTGGGCCTGAACATCGTGGTGGGCCTGTCCGGGCTGCTCGTGCTCGGCTACGCCGCGTTCTACGCCGTGGGCGCCTACACCTACGCCCTGCTGAACCACCACTTCGGCCTGGGCTTCTGGACCGTGCTGCCCATCGGCGCGGGCATGGGCGCGCTCTTCGGCATCCTCCTGGGCACTCCGGTCTTGCGGCTGCGCGGCGACTACCTGGCCATCGTGACCCTGGGCTTCGGCGAGATCATCCGCCTGGTGCTGGAGAACTGGAGCGACTTCTCCATGGGCCCCAGCGGCATTTCGGGCATCGACCGGCCGTCGCTGTTCGGCATGCAGCTCTCGGTGAACGGCTCGACCATCTACATGTACTACATCATGATCGGGCTCATGCTCCTGACCATCTTTTTCACCAACCGGCTCAAGAACTCGCGCATCGGCCGGGCCTGGATAGCCCTGCGCGAGGACGAGATCGCCTGCCAGGCCATGGGCATCGACAAGACCAGGACCAAGCTCACGGCCTTTGCCCTGGGCGCGGCCTGGGCCGGCCTCATGGGCGTGGTCTTCGCCGGCAAGACCGTGTTCGTGAACCCGGCCAGCTTCACCTTCCTGGAGTCGGCCATGATCCTGGCCATGGTGGTCCTGGGCGGCATGGGCTCCATCGTGGGCGTGGTCCTGGGGGCGCTGGTGCTCATTCTCCTGCCGGAGTTCCTGCGCGACTTCGCCCTGTACCGCATGCTCATCTTCGGCGCGGCCATGGTCCTGGTCATGGTCCTGCGGCCCCAGGGGCTCATCAGCGGGGAGCGCAAGGTCTACCGCTTCCAGGCCGGGGAGGGGAGCCATGAATAAGGTCCTCTCCGTCACCAACCTGACCATGGACTTCGGCGGCCTTCGGGCCCTCAACGAGGTGGACCTGGACGTGCGCCAGGGCGAGATCGTGGCCCTCATCGGTCCCAACGGGGCGGGCAAGACCACCTTTTTCAACTGCATCACCGGGATGTACGACCCCACCGAGGGCGAGGTCCTGGTCCTGACCCCGGGCGGGGCCAATGTCCGGCTCAACGGCATGAAGCCCAACAAGGTCACCGAGATCGGCCTGGCCAGAACCTTCCAGAACATCCGCCTGTTCTCCTCCATGACGGTCCTCGAGAACGTCATGATCGGCCGGCACTGCCGCAGCCGCGCGGGCGTCCTGGGCGCGGCCCTGCGCGACCCGCGCACCCGCCGCGAGGAGCAGGAGATCGTGGACAGGAGCTACGCGCTGCTCCGGGAACTGGGCCTGGAGAACTCGGTGAACGAGTTCGCCCGCAACCTGCCCTACGGCGCCCAGCGCCGTCTGGAGATCGCCCGGGCCCTGGCCACCGAGCCCTTCCTCCTGCTCCTGGACGAGCCCGCGGCCGGCATGAACCCGCAGGAGACCATGCAGCTCAAGGACCTGGTCCTGGGCATCCGCGAGCGCTACCAGCTCTCCATCCTGCTCATCGAACACGACATGAAGATGGTCATGAGCCTGTCGGACCGCATCTTCGTCATGGAGTACGGCCAGATGATCAGCGAAGGCTCGCCCGCGGAGGTCAGCCGCGATCCGCAGGTCATCCGGGCCTACCTCGGGGAGGACCACCATGCCTAAGGTCCTCGAACTCAAGAACGTGGACACCTTCTACGGCCAGATCCAGGCCCTGCGCGAGGTCTCCATCGAGGTGGAGGAGGGCGAGATCATCACCCTCATCGGGGCCAACGGCGCGGGCAAGACCACCACGCTCCTGTCCATCAGCCGGGTCTATCCGCCCGAGGGGCCCAAGGTGGTGGAGGGCGACATCCTCTACCAGGGCAAGAGCATCCTGGGCATGGCCCCGGACAAGGTCGTCGCCGAGCTGCACGCCGTGCTCGTGCCCGAGGGACGCCGCATCTTCGGCAACCTCACCGTGGAGGAGAATCTCAAGCTGGCCACCTACGCCCGCAAGGACCCCGAGGCCGACATCACGCGCGACTACGAGCGGGTCTACGGCCTGTTCCCGCGCCTGGCCGAGCGCCGCAAGCAGCGCAGCGAGTCCCTGTCCGGCGGCGAGCAGCAGATGCTGGCCGT
>DFYP01000097.1 GCA_002382645.1 Desulfovibrio sp. UBA4079
CAGCCCCTGGGCCCTGGCCGGGGCGCGCAGGGCGGCCAGCAGGCCCGCCACGCTGGCCGCCAGCATGAGCCAGAGCCACCAGGGCGTGGCCAGGCCCACCTGGGAGCCGAAGTATTCCGGGAACCGGTCCAGCCGCAGGAGCTTTTCAGCCCCCTTGCCCTCCACGCCGATGAGGTAGAGCACGTGCTTGTAGCCCACGAAATCATTCTGGAAATTCCAGACGAGCGTGGGCAGGAAGCCCAGGGCCAGGCCCGCGCCCAGGGCCAGGATGAGCCAGGGCCAGAACCCCCGGGGCCGCCAGCCCTTCCACTCCAGGTACAGGCCATAGGCCGCGGCCAGGCCCAGGAATCCGAGCATGGTGTACTTGGCCAGCAGGCCGAAGCCCAGGCACAGGGCCAGGAGCGCATAGGGCCTGCGCCCTCCCTTGCCCTCGCCCGCGGCCCAGAGGCAGAACAGCGCCCCGGTCCAGCAGAGCACGAACGGATTGTCCGTGGTCATGAGGATGCCCAGGGCCAGGAACAGGGGGCTCGACGCGGTCACGGCCACGGCCCAGAAACCCAGGTCCGGCCGCTGCCAGAGCCGGGCGGGCGCGAGATAGAGCAGGGTCTGGAACGCGGCCGCGCCCAGGATGGAGCCCAGGCGCACGCCCAGCTCGGTGTTCCCGGCCACGAGGGTCCCGGCCTTGATGATCCAGGCGATGAGCGGGCCCTTGGAATAGTAGGTGAGCTGGAGATGCCGGGTCCAGTCCCAGTACTGGGCCTCGTCCTGCACCAGGTTGAGCTGGCCCGAGGCCACGAACCAGAAGCGGCAGGCCAGCCCGGCCAGGATGAGCAGCCCGGCCCAGAGGCCGTAGCGCGGGGATGCGGTGGGAGCTTGGGTCAAAAACGCCTCCAAAGTCGTGGCCCTTGTACCGGAGCGGTCCAAACCTGTCCAGACGCACGGCTTCGCGGTTTTGCGTGAAACGGCGAAGCCGCATTGACCGCCGCGCTCCGGAACCCTATACCATGGGAAACGCACAGGGGGCTTCATGCACAAGGACTACACCCTGGCGCTCATCCAGTGCGCCATGCAGCCCGATCCCCAGGCCAACCGCGAAAAGGCCCGGGACCTGGTCCTGGAGGCCGCCAAGCGCGGCGCGGACCTGGTCTGCCTGCCCGAACTCTTCGCCACGCCCTATTTCTGCAAGCGCGAGGACGGCGAATACTTCGACCTGGCCGAGGAGATCCCGGGCCCGTCCCTGGAGATCATGGCCGACGCGGCCCGCCAGGCCAAGGTGGTCCTGGCCGTGCCCCTGTTCGAGCGCCGGGGGCCCGGGCTGTACCACAACACCGCGGTGCTCCTGGGCCCGGACGGACGGACCCTGGGCCAGTACCGCAAGATGCACATCCCCGAGGACCCGGGATTCCACGAAAAATTCTACTTCACCCCGGGCGACCAGGGCTTTCCGGTGTTCGACACCCCCCTGGGCCGGGTGGGCCTGCTCATCTGCTGGGACCAGTGGTTTCCCGAGGCCGCGCGCATCGCGGCCCTGCAGGGCGCCGAGCTCCTGCTCTACCCCACGGCCATCGGCCGCCTCCTGGGCGAGAGCGAGGAGGAGGGCGAGGTCCAGGTGGACTCCTGGATGACCGTGCAGCGCGGCCACGCCGTGGCCAACGGCCTGTTCCTGGCCGCGGCCAACCGCATCGGCCTGGAGGAGCCCGACGGGCCCGGCCTGGCCGTGCACTTCTTCGGCAATTCCTTTGTGGCCGGGCCCCGCGGCGAGGTCCTGTCCCGGGCCTCGGCCGAGCGCGAGGAGATCCTGCTCACCCGCATCGAGCCCGGCCGCGTGGACGCCACCCGGCGCGCCTGGCCGTTTTTGCGCGACCGGCGCATCGAATCCTACTTCCCGCTGCTGGAGCGCTACGGCCGATGACGCACGCCTCTGCCCCGGGCCTCCGGGGCTTTCGCTGGCCCGCGGAATGGGAGCCGCAGGAGGCGGTCTGGCTGGCCTGGCCCGCCTCGTCCCTGGACTGGCCCGGACGGCTCCAGGGCGTGCGCTTCGCCTTNNCCGGCCATCGAGGCCGAGGCCCGCAAGCGGCTTGCGGACGTGGGCGCGGACCTGTCCAACGTGCGATTCATCCCCTGCCCCGTTGACCGGTCCTGGGTGCGCGACAGCGCGCCGCTGTTCCTGCGCGGGCCCCACCGGGAAACCGGCCTGGTCCGCTTCCGGTTCAATGCCTGGGCCAAGTATCCCACGCACACCAAGGACGCCCGCGTGCCCGAGGCCGTGGCCCGGCACCTGGGCCTCCCCCTGTTTCACGTGAAAAAAGACGGCCGGCCCGTGGTCCTGGAGGGCGGGGCCCTGGAGCACAATGGCCAGGGAACCCTGATCACCACGGAAGAATGCCTCCTGGACCAGCGGACCCAGGCGCGCAACCCCGGGTTCACCAGGCAGGACTACGAGGCCCTGTTCCGCGAGCACCTGGGCGCGACCCAAACCCTCTGGCTGGGCCAGGGCATTGCGGGTGACGACACCCACGGCCATGTGGACGACCTCTGCCGCTTCGTGAGCCCCACGACCCTGGTGCTCATCCAGGAGGACGATCCCAAGGACGTGAACTACGCCCCGCTCCAGGAGAACCGCGAACGGCTCCAGGGCCTGCGTCTGGCCGACGGCACCCGGCCCGAGGTCGTTCCCCTGCCCATGCCCGGCCCGCTGGTGTTCCGGGGTCAAAGGCTGCCCGCGAGCTACGCCAATTTCCTCATCGCCAACGCCTGCGTGCTCGTGCCCACGTTCAACGACCCCAAGGACCGCGAAGCCCTGGGCATCCTGGCCGAGCTGTTCGACCGCCCGGTCATCGGCATCCACGCCCAGGACCTGGTCCAGGGCCGGGGCGCCATCCACTGCCTGACCATGCAACAGGCCGGAACCCCCGCATGACGCCCATTCCCGAAGACTTCGCCCTGGCCTCCTACCGCTATCCCCTGCCCGCGGAGCGCATCGCCCAGGAGCCCGCGGCCCGGCGCGACGGGTCCAGGCTCCTGGTCCTGGACCGCGCCTCGGGCCGGAACACGACCCACGCCTTTGCCGAGCTGGCGGACCTGCTGCCCAAAAACGCCCTGCTCGTGGCCAACAATTCCCGGGTCCTGCCCGCCCGGCTCTACGGGGCCAAGGTCTCGGGCGGCCGGGTCCAGTTCCTGCTGCTCACGCCCCTGCCCCTGCTTTCCCCGCGGCCCGGCGACGCCGGACGCCGGGAAGCCGAGGCCGTGGGCCTGCTGCGGGCCTCCAAGGCCCCGCGCGTGGGCGAGAAGGTGGCCTTTGACGCGGACCTCTCGCTCACCGTGCTGGAGCGCGGGGAATTCGGCCGCTGCCGGGTGAAACTTTCCTGGCGCGGGGACCTGGACGCCCTGTTCCAGCGCCTGGGCCACATGCCCCTGCCGCCGTACATCACCCGGCCGGACGCCGAGGCCGACCGCGAGCGCTACCAGACGACCTACGCGGACCCGGACAAGGCCGGTTCCGTGGCCGCGCCCACCGCGGGCCTGCACTTCACGCCCGAGCTGCGGCAGCGCCTGCTCGCAGAGGGCTTCGGCTGGGCCGAGGTCACGCTCTACGTGGGCTACGGCACGTTCTCGCCCGTGCGCGCCCTGGACATCCGCGAGCACCACATGCACGCCGAATGGGTCGAGGTGCCCGAGGCCACGGCCCGGGCCGTGCAGCAGGCCAAGGACCAGGGACGGCCCGTGCTGGCCGTGGGCACCACCAGCGCCCGCAGCCTGGAGGGCATGTTCCGGGCCAGGGGCCGCATCGAGGCCTTCTGCGGGGAGACCGACATCTTCATCAAACCCGGGCACTCGTTCGGCGTGGTGGACGCGCTGCTCACCAATTTCCATTTGCCAGAGTCTTCGCTCCTGATTATGGTTTCTGCCCTGGCGGGCCGCAAACGGATACTGGAAGCCTATGCCCAGGCTTTGGCCTCGGGCTTCCGCTTCTTCTCCTACGGCGACGCCATGCTCATACGCTGAAGACGCCGGAGCCCCAGACGGCTTCCGGCTCCACGGGGAGGTTTCCATGTCGCGGATCGCAATCGACGAGGCCCGGTGCAAGGGCTGCCTGCTCTGCACCACGGTCTGTCCGGTGGGGATTCTCGTGCAATCCCCCCGCTTCAACCAACAGGGCTACAAGGTCGCCGAGGTGCGTCCCGAGGACCGGGACAAGTGCACGGGCTGCACCTCCTGCGCCCTGATCTGCCCGGACCTGGCCATCACGGTCTGGCGCTCCAAAAAGCCCAAGGGAGGCGCGTGATGGCCAAGAACAAGCGCGTGTTCATCAAGGGCAACGAGGCCGTGGCCTACGGCGCCTTGGCCGCCGGCTGCCGCTGCTTCTTCGGCTACCCCATCACCCCCCAGAACGACATCCCGGAGTTCATGTCCAAGGCCATCGTGGATGCGGGCGGCGAGTTCGTCCAGGCCGAGAGCGAGGTGGCCGCGGCCAACATGCTCCTGGGCGCGGGCGCCTGCGGCATCCGGGCCATGACCTCCTCGTCCAGCCCGGGCGTGTCCCTCAAGCAGGAGGCCATCTCCTACATGGCGGGCAGCGAGATCCCGGCGGTCATCGTGAACATGAACCGGGGCGGCCCGGGCCTGGGCGACATCGGCCCGAGCCAGGGCGACTACTACCAGTCCACCCGGGGCGGCGGCCACGGCGACTACCGCACCCTGGTCCTGGCCCCGGGCACGGTCCAGGAGGCCTACGACCTGACCGTCAAGGCCTTTGACCTGGCCTTCAAGTACCGCAACCCCGTGCTCGTGCTCGGCGACGCCATCCTGGGCCAGATGAAGGAGCCCGTGACCCTGACCCCCACGGCCAAGGTCCCGGCCTCGGAAGGCAAGGCCTGGCGGCTCGAGGGCAAGGGCAAACGCAAGCCCCGGATCATCAAGTCCCTGTTCCTGGAGGACGGGGCCCTGGCCGCCCAGAACCGCCACCTGGAGGCCAAGTACGCCTCCATGGCCGGGGAAGTGGCCTGCGAACAGTTCCAGCTCAAGGACGCGGACCTGGTGGTGGTGGCCTACGGCTCCATCGGCCGCATCGCCAAGACCGCCATCCGCAAGCTGCGGGCCAAGGGCAAGAAGGTCGGGCTGTTCCGGCCCATCACTCTGTACCCCTTCCCCGACGCGGCCCTGGCCAAGCTGGCCAAGGCGGGCAAGAAATTCCTGACCATTGAACACAACCTGGGCCAGATGGTGGACGACGTGCGTCTCGCCATCCGGGGCTTGGCCGACTCGGCCTTCTTCGGGGTCTACCCCGGCGACATGCCCGCGCCCGAGGATTTCGAGGAGCCCATCGTGAAGGCCCTGAGGAGGAAGGCATGAGCCCCGCCGCTGTGAAGGACGAAATCCTGGCCTTTGACCGGCCCGAGGTGGTGGCCGACCGGGCCACCCACTACTGCCCCGGCTGCCACCACGGCGTGGCCCACCGCCTGGTGGGCGAGCTGCTCACCGAAATGGGCCTGGTGGACAAGACCATCATGGTCACGGCCATCGGCTGCTCGGTGTTTCTCTACAACTACCTGCTCCTGGACGCGGTGGAGGCCCCGCACGGCCGGGCCCCGGCCGTGGCCACGGGCGTGAAGCGCTCCCGGCCCGACAACTTCGTGTTCACCTACCAGGGCGACGGCGACTTGGCCTCCATCGGGCTGGCCGAGATCGTCCACTGCGCCAACCGCGGCGAGCGCGTCAGCGTGGTCTTCGTGAACAACACGGTCTACGGCATGACCGGCGGCCAGATGGCCCCGACCACGCTCATCGGCCAGAAGACCACCACCTGCCCGGGCGGCCGCTGCCGCGAACGCGAGGGCATGCCCATCAAGATGGCCGAGATCATCGGCGGCCTGGGCGGCACGGTCTTCGCGGCCCGCGCGGCGCTCAACAACGTGAAGAACATCCGCCAAGCCAAGAAGTTCCTCAAGACCGCCTTCGAGGTCCAGACCAAGGGCCTGGGCTTCGGCTTCGTGGAGCTGCTCTCGGCCTGCCCCACCAACTGGAAGATGAGCCCGGTCAAGGCCAACCAGCGCATCGAGACCGAAATGATCCCCTACTTCCCGCTGGGGATCTTCAAGGACCTCTCGGGCGAAGGAGGGGTCTGCTGATGGCCGCCAAGAAACCCAAGCACCTGGACGTGATCATCGCCGGCTTCGGCGGCCAGGGCGTGCTGCTCATCGGCAACCTCCTGGCCTACGCGGGCATGAACGCCGGCCTCAACGTGACCTACATCCCGGTGTACGGCGCGGAGATGCGCGGCGGCACGGCCAACTGCACCGTGATCCTGTCCTCCGAGGACATCGGCTCGCCCATCGTGCACCGGCCCCAGAGCGCCATCATCATGAACCGGCCGTCCCTGGACAAGTTCCAGCCCCGGCTCCTGGACAAGGGCGTGCAGATCGTCAACTCCTCGCTCATCGAGCCCAGGCTGGCCGACACCAAGCGGGTCAAGAGCGTGCTCGTGCCCTGCAACGGGATCGCGGACAAGCTCGGCAACTCCCGCATGGCCAACATGGTGGCCCTGGGCGCCTTTGTGGCCGCCACCCAGATCGTGCCCCTGGCCGCGGTGATCAAGAGCCTGGAGAACGTCATCTCGGCCAGCTACAAGGACTTGATCCCCAAGAACGCCCAGGCCCTGGAGGCCGGGGCCGCGGCCGCACAGTAGAACCGGGGGGCGCGGCCCCCAGGACCCAGCGCCAGGGCTCGGCCCTGGACCTTCTTCACGGCGCTGCCGCCGGAACAGGACCGCGAACCGGCCCGTTCCGGCGGCAGCGCCTTCCTTTTCCGCCCGGATCGCGCTACGAAACAGGAACACGACCCACCCCCAACCAGGAGGCACGCCCATGACCGCCCGCTATGCCGTGATCGGCCATCCCCTGGGACACAGCTTAAGCCCGCTTCTGCACAACTGGGGCTTCCGGGAATGCGGCATCGACGCCCGCTACGAGGCCATGCCCGTGACCCCGGCCGAACTGTCCGCGTTCCTGGTCCGGGCGCGGGTGGAGCCCCTGGCCGGGCTGTCCGTGACCATCCCGCACAAGCAGACCATCATGGGCCTTCTGGACGAGCTGACCTTTGCGGCCTCCTCGGTGGGCGCGGTGAACACGGTGTTCTGGCAGGACAACCGGCTCTGGGGCGAGAACACCGACGTCGCCGGCGTCAAGGAGCCCCTGCGGGGCCTGGGCCCGTTCCACAGCGCCCTGGTGCTCGGCGCGGGCGGCGCGGCCCGGGCCGTGGTCTTCGCCCTCATGGAGCTGAAGGTGCCGCAGATCTTCGTGGCCGCCCGGGACCAGAACAAGGCCGCGGCCCTGGCCGCCACCCTCACGGCCAAGCCCCTGGCCTGGGAGGACCGCGCCACGGTCCAGACCCGGCTCATCGTCAACACCACGCCGCTGGGCATGCTCGGCGAGCGCCAGGACATGTCGCCCTGGCCCAACGACGCGCCCCTGCCTCCCGCGGCCACGGTCTTCGACGTGGTCTACAACCCGCTCACCACGCGCTTCCTGGCCCAGGCCCAGGCCGCGGGCTGCCACACCGTGTCCGGCCTGGAGATGTTCCTGCACCAGGGCCTGGCCCAGTTCCGGCTGTGGACCGGCCAGGACCTGGACCCGGACAAGGTCCGGGACGTGCTCCGTCAGGCCCTGGCCTGATTGCTCCCGGCCGCCGGAGGCCGCCCTGGTTGACAACTCCGCCGCCCGCCGGTAGGCAGCGGAAACTGTTCTTTGGACAACGGCCCCTGGAAAACGGAAGACGGTGCAACTCCGTCGCAGACGCGCTGCCGTAACCGGGAACACGCGCGGAACCCCCACTGGACCCGAGAGGTCCGGGAAGGGCGTTCCGGCCGGTCCGCAAGGACCGGAGGCGGGAAACCGCCCGCGCCCGGAAGCCGGAAGACGCTCCAGGAACGTCGCTCATTCGGACCTCGCGCAACCCGGGTCTGGAATGGACTCGCTGCACAGCGGGCCGCCCCGCGCCCGCGCCTGCCGCGCCATCCCGGCCCGCCTTTATAAAAGGCGGGCCGTCCTTTCCCCTTTTCCCGGTTCGCGTGTACGTTCGTATGAGCAGAATCCTAACGCGCACAAGGAGGATGCTTCATGCTCACGCACACCCTGGGATTTCCCCGCATCGGCCGCAACCGCGAGCTCAAGGCCGCTGTGGAGGGCTTCTGGAGGGGCGAAACCGACGCCGAAACCCTGCTCGAAAGCGCCCGGGACCTGCGCGCCGCCCATTGGCGGCTCCAGGCCGAGGCGGGCATCGAGCTGGTGCCTGTGGGCGACTTCAGCCTGTACGACCAGATGCTCGACCTGGCCCTGCTCCTGGGCTGCGTGCCCGAGCGCTACGCCCGCCAGCCCGGCAGCGGCCTGGAGCGCATGTTCCTCATGGCCCGGGGCGGCCCGGGCGTGCGGGCCATGGAGATGACCAAGTGGTTCGACACGAACTACCACTACATCGTGCCCGAGCTGGACGTGGACAAGGAGTTCCGGCCCGCGCCCGCACGCCTGGCCGGGGAGCTGGCCGAGGCCCGGCGCCTGGGCCTGGCGCCCAAGGCCGTGCTCGTGGGGCCGCTGACCTTCCTGCACCTGGCCAAGACCGCTGATCCGGGCCAGAACAAGTGGACCCTGCTGGAGCCCCTGACCCGGGCCTATGAGGCCCTGCTGCGCGACCTGGCCCCGCGCTGCCCCTGGATCCAGATCGACGAGCCGGCCCTGGCCGCGGACCTGCCCCCCACGGCCCTGGACCGGGCCCACGGGGTCCTGGCCCGGATCAGCGAGGCCGCGCTCCCGGCCCAGGTCCTCCTGGCCGTCCCGTTCGGCAGCGTGGCCCGCCACACGGCGCTCCTCAAGAGCCTGCCGGTGCGGGCCCTGCACCTGGACCTGGCCCGGGCCCCGGAACAGCTGGAGCCGGTCTGCGCGCTCCTGCCCCAGGCCTGCTCCCTGTCCCTGGGCCTGGTCAGCGGCCGCAACGTCTGGCGCACGGACCTGGACAAGGCCCTCGCCCTGGGCCGCACGGCCCTGGACCTCCTGGGCCCGGAACGGCTCCTCCTGGCCCCGTCCTGCTCGCTCCTGCACGTGCCCGTGGACCTGGCCGCGGAAACGGCCCTGGACCCGGAAATCCGCTCCTGGATGGCCTTTGCCGTGCAGAAGTGCGCCGAGGTCCGGCTCCTGGCCCAGGCCCTGTCCGGCCAGGACGTGTCCGCCGAGCTGGCCGAGAACGCCGCCCTGCTGGCGCGCCGGGCCGCCGACCCCCGGGTGCGCAACCAGGCCGTGCGCCT
>DFYP01000099.1 GCA_002382645.1 Desulfovibrio sp. UBA4079
CCCGTCCATGACCGGCATCTGCACGTCCATGAACACGCAGTCGTAGCGCTCCCGCTCCAGGGCCGCCAGGGCCTCGGTGCCGTTGGCCGCGCCGTCCACGCTGTGCCCCATCTTGCGGAGGAAGCCGCGGATGGTCAGGAGGTTGACCCGGTCGTCCTCGGCCACCAGGATCCGGTAGCTCTTGGCCTCCCCGCTGCGTTCCGCCTCCGGGGCCGCCGCGGGCACGGCCAGAAGCTCGGCCAGGGGCAGGGCCAGGGTCACGTGGACCTCGGTGCCCACGCCCTGCTCGCTGACCACGGCCAGGCTGCCGCTCATGAGCCGCACCAGGTGCTTGACGATGCTCAGGCCCAGGCCCGAGCCGCCGAAGCGGCGGGTGTAGGAGCCGTCGGCCTGGGTGAAGGACTCGAAGATCGTGCCCAGCTTGTCGTCCGGGATGCCGATGCCCGTGTCGCTCACCACGATGTGCAGAAACACCCGGCCCGGTCCCGGGGCGCGCTGCAGCGGATAGATTTCCAGGCGCACCCCGCCGGTCTCGGTGTACTTCACGGCGTTGCCCACCAGGTTGTAGAGCACCTGGCGGATCCTGCCCGCGTCCCCGCGGAGCCGGGCCGGGGTGTCGGGGGCCACCTCCCACTGGAACTCCAGGCCCTTGAGCCCGGCCTCGTACTGGAACGAACTGACCACGGGCTGGACCACCCCGGCCAGCTCGAAGGCCTCCACGCCGAGCGGCATGCGGCCGGATTCGATCCGGGAGATGTCCAGGATGTCCGAGAGGATGCGCAGCAGGCTGCGGGCCGAAGATGTGGCCGTCTCCACATACTCGGTCTGCTCCCGGTCCAGGGCCGTGGCGCCCGCCAGCTGGAGCATCCCGAGCACGCCGTTGAGCGGGGTGCGGATCTCGTGGCTCATGGTGGCCAGGAACTCGGACTTGGCCTTGCTGGCGGCCTCGGCGGCCTCCTTGGCCCGCAACAGTTCGTCGCGGACCTTGGTCAGTTCGGTCAGGTCCACGTCCAGGCGGAAAAGCTCCAGGCTGCCGGAACGGCCGCGCCGGAGGGCGTGGCTGGAGAACACCGGCACCCGGGTCCCGTCCTTGCGCCGCATGGACAGCTCCCGCGCCGGCAGGGCCTCTCCCGTGGCCAGGAGCCGCCGGATCTCGTCGAGCACCTGGGCCGAACCCTCCGGCGGCAGGATGAGGTCCTCCAGGCGGCAGCCCAGGGCCTCGCCCGGGCCGTAGCCGTAGAGCCGCTGGCTGGCCGCGTTCCAATAGATGGCGTGCAGGTCCCCGTCGTAGCCCTGGACCGCGATGGATTCCACCCCGTCGAACAGGCTGCGGAAGCGCGCCTCGCTCTCGCGCAGGCCGTCCTCGGCCCGCTTGCGGTCGTCGATGTCCTGGGCCACGACCACGAGGCAGTCGGGCTCTCCGGACCTCCGGCGGACCACGGCCACGGAGACGAAGGCCCAGATATGTTCGCCGTTCCGGCGCACGAACCGCTTCTCCAGGGAATAGGAGGAGGTGGCCCCGGACAGGGTCTGTTCCATGAGGGCCTGCTCCCGGCCCTGATCCTCGGTCAGGGTGATGTCCCGGACGTTCATGCCCAGGAGGTCCGGGCCGTCGCGGCCCACCAGGTCACAGAGCCGCTGGTTGACCCGCAGCAGGCGGCCGCCCACGCCCATGAGCGCGATGCCCACGGCGGCCTGCTCGAAGGTGGCCCGGAAACGCTCCTCGCTGGCGCTGAGCGCCTCCAGGGAGTGCTTGCGCTCCACGGCCACGGAATAGAGCCGGGCCAGGCGCTCGATCATATCCAGGTCGCGTTCGGTGTAGGGCTGCGGGGCGTTGGCCAGGGCCACCTGGCCCACCAGCCTGCCGCCCACCAGGGCCGGGACCGACAGGAAGTTCTCCAGGGGGATGTGCCCCTCGGGAAGTCCCCGGGCCGCGGGATGGGCCGCGGGCTCATTGGTGAAGAAGGCCTGGCCCGTGTTGAGCACGTGACCCCAGAGGGCCGGATAGACGCCGTCCGGGGGGCGGGGGAAGACGATGCGCCGGTTGCCGCCCTGGATGCGGCACTCCTTGTCCATCATGCGGGTCAGGGAATAGCTCACGTTGTCCCCGCTGTCCTGGTCCAGCACCGTGGCAAAGCCGTGCTGGCTGCCGGTGAGCAGCCGGGCGTAGTGCAGGGTGATCTCGGTGATCTCGGTGAACCCGGCCGTGTCGCCGATGAGCGCCGCGGACAGCTCGCTGAGCGCCCGGTCCGCCTCCGCCTCCCAGTGGGCCCGCTCCTCGGAGGCCTTGCGGCCGGAGATGTCGGATTGGCTGGCGATGAAGCGCCGGGGCCGTCCGTCGGCGGCCCAGTCCACCACCTTGCCGCGGTCCAGGACCCAGGCGTAGGAGCCGTCCCGGCGGCGCAGGCGGTGTTCGCTGGTGTACAGGGAAGTGAGCCCGTCCAGGTGCCGGCCCAGCTCCCTGCGGACCCGTTCCAGGTCCTCGGGATGCACCCGTTCCCGCCACTCCTCCGGGGAATCCCCGACCTCCTCCTCGCTGTACCCGAGCATGCGTTTCCAGCGCGCGGAATAGAAGACCGACTCCTGGTCCAGGTTCCAGTCCCAGATGCCGTCGCCCGCCCCCTCCAGGGCGAAGTGCCAGCGCTCCTCGCTCTGGCGCAGGGCCCGGGCGGACCGTTCCTGGGCCCTGCCCGCCAGGACCACGCCGCAGAACACGCCCACCAGGAGCAGCCCGGAGACCACCAGGGTGGCCTGGAACTGGCGGGTGAAATCGGCCTGAAACCGGGTCAGGTTGCGCCGGATCTCCACGTCCGCCTGGCCCGCGCGCTGCTCCATGGCGTGGAAGACCACCCGCAGCCGCGTTTCCAGGTCCCGCTGCGAACCGTGGCCCTCCCGCCACTGGCCCAGGAGGGTGCGGAAGCGCTTGACCTCGACGTTGAAGGCCGCGACCAGGGAGGCGTCCTCCCAGTCCAGCGCGGCCAGGGAGCGCTCCATGGAGGAGAGGCCCTGATCCAAGAGGGCCAGGCCCTGGCTCCGGCTGAACGGGGACTCCGGGTCCGCGCCCAGGGTGCTGTAGAGGAAGCCCTTGGACAGGTCCACCCGGGCCAGGCGCAGGGTGTCCAGGGTCCTGCTGATCTGCTCCAGGCTGCGCACCTGGGCCGCCTGGATCAAGGCGATGCCGCCGCAGATGAGCAGGGACAGGGCCAGGGCGGCCAGGCCCCAGGCCTGGACCCCGGAAAACAGGCGGAGAGAGGCGCCCTGGGGGGAGGCGGACATGGCCGTCACCGCTCCAGGATCTGGCTGGTGCGCACGCCGCCAGGCAGCTCCGACTCGGTGAAGCCGAACGGGGCCACCAGGGCGCGGTGCTCCGGGCTGCCGATGAAGCGGGCCAGCTCGGCGTTGCAGGCCGCGCGCAGCGCCGGAAAGCTCTTGCGGAAGACGAAGGCCCCGAAGCCCAGCCGGTCCGCGATGCCCGGCTCCTGCTCAAAGGGCTCGGCCGTCTCGGTGCGGCCGAGCTGGTCCTGGCCGGACATCCAGCGCACCGTGGGCGAGGACAGGGCCAGGCCGTCGGCCTGGCCGGACTCCACGGCCACCAGGCCGGTGACCGCGTCCGGCACCACGATCAGCCGTTCCGGGGAGGCATAGAGCTCCCGCAGCAGGCGCTCCTCCACGGACCCGCCGAGCACGGCCATGCGCGCGCCCTTGGCGGCCGCCTGGCCGTAGGAGTGCAGGTCCAGGGGATTGCCGCGGGGCACGAGCAGGGCCTGGCGCACGTGGAAGGTGGGTTCGGAGAACAGGACCCGCGCGGCCCGCTCCGGGGTGATGAACATGCCCGCGGCGAGCATATCCACCCGGCCCTCGTCCAGCTCGTCAAGGAGCCGGGAGAACTCCGCCTGGCGCCACTCCACGCGGCCGATGCCCAGACGCTCCACCACGGCCCGGGCCACTTCCGGGGCCTCGCCCGTGACCCGGCCCTGGGGCGAGAGGAAGGCGTAGGGCGCCTCCACGGCGTAGCCGATGCGGATGACCCCCTCCCGGCGCAGGCGCTCCAGGGATTCCCCCTCGGCGGCGCAGCCCGCCGCCAAGGCCAGAACGAGCAGTGTCCATCCGATCCGCAACAGAGCCATGGCCGCATCCTCACTTGGTCCGGCCGGGCGGTGCGTCCGGACCGGAATGATGGAGATGGCTCCCATGGTAGCAGATCATCGATATTGCGGCCAATGATAAATGAACAACGCGGGCCGCCCGCGCCGGAGGAGGCGGGATCAGAGATCGAGCTTGATGGGCGCGCTGGGGGCCCGGGCCGGGGCCGAGGAGGACTGGCCCCCGGCTCCCTTGGGCGCCTTTTCCGGGATGGTCTGGGTGGGGTCGAAGCCCGCGCCGAAGATGCGCGGCCCCACCTGCTTGAGGAGCTTGAGGGCCTCCTGGTTGGTGGGATTGAACTGGAGCACCTGGGCCAGGGAGTCGTAGGCCTCGGACCAACTGCGCTTCTGGGTGGCCAGCTTGCCCATGCGCAGGTACAGGCTCTCGTTGCCCCCGAACCGGCGCACGGTCTCCTTGACCACCTCCTCGGCCTTGTCCAGCTCGCCCACGGCCTCGTAGCAGAGGATGGAGAACTGGTAGGGCCGGGGGTCCGTGGTGTCCACCTCCTGGCCGCGCTTGAAGTATTCCAGGGCCTCCAGGAACAGCCCGGCCATCATCAGGCGGTTGCCGATGTCCACGGGCAGGTTCTTCTCGTCCGGGAACATCTCACTGGCCTTGCGGAACAGCTTGCGGGCCTCCAGGGGCTCCTTCTTGGCCAGGAACTCCTGGGCCTTGATGAGCATCTCGTCCAGGCCCATCTTCTGGGCGCGGATCTGCTCCATGCGGACCTTTTCCAGGGCCGCCTCGAGCTTGTCGTGCATGCGCTTGAGCGTGCGCCAGAGGGTCTTCTCCTGGCCCTTCTGGTACTGGATGCCCTGGGGGAACACGCGCTTGATCTGCTTCATGCCCGAGAGGTCGCGCAGGGCCTCGTCCAGGAGCACGTTCACCTCGAAACGCTCGCGGCCGAAGATCTGGCTCCCGTGCAACAGCTCCAAGGCCTGGCACAGGGCCTTGAGGGTACGGAGATAGTCGTTGCGCTGGATGTAGGACTTGGCCCTGGCGATGAATTCCTTGACCGTCTTGGCACTGGCGGACATACAATCTCCAGGAACACAAGGATGTTGCGAAGTGTCGCGGCGCGGAGAATCTTTATACAATCTTAATACAGCCCGGCCCTCATTTCAAGGTCCGGCCGCGGGATCGTCGTCCGGCAGGATGACCCCGGCCTCGCTCAAAACCCGGCGCATGTGCTCATGGTGCGAGCCCTGCCAGAAAATCCGGCCGCAGGACGGACAGAGCCGGAACGCGTGGTAGTAGAGCCGGGTCTTGGGCTCCAGGCGGTGCAGGATGTCCCTCTTGTCCACGGGCGTGAGGACCACGTTGCAGCGCAGGCAGCGGCCGAAGGCCGCCGGGGCCCGCCGCACGCCGAACAGGTCGAGGACCTCCAGGAGCTGGTCCAGGGGCTGGGCGGCCCGCACCAGGCGGCCCCAGACGATCTCGCCGCGCTTGAGCAGGGCCCGGTCCCGGGAGAGCACCACCCGGCCCTCCTCGGCGGCCAGGCGGGCGATGCGGCCGTCGCCGAAGCGGCGGTCGTAGGCCGCGTCAAAGCCCAGGGTGCGCAGCAGGGCGGCCAGCTTGGCCACGTTCTCGTCCACGGCGAAACGCAGTTCCGGGAGCACATGAGGCCGCAGCAGGGTGGGCGCGGTCACGTCCACGGGCGGGCTGGCCGGGCCCACGCTGACCTCCTGGCCCGGCTCCAGGAGGTGCCCGAAGTCCACGGCCCGGCCGTCCACGCTGAGGACATAGACCTCGGTGTGCGGTACGCCCAGGGACTCGAGCACGTCCTTGACCGAGGCCCGGCGGGTGGCGTCGAAGGCTACGGGGCCTGGACCGGAACGCCGGACCAGGTCCTGGAGGTCGCCCTCGAAGGTCAGCTGCGCCGGATGGTGCGGGTCGGAGTCCATGCCCCACCCTACCCGCATCATTGCCCCGGCTCAACCCGGCCTTGTTGCCGGGCGTGGAACTTGTTAGGGTTATTCTATATGCGCATCCTCGCCCTGGATGGCACCTATCTCAACGCGGCCCTGCGGGACCTGGGGCACGAGGTCCTGGCCGTGGGCCAGGAACCGGCCTGCGACGTGCCCCTGACCTCCCCGCTCTCGGCTGGCGGCCTGCACGATCTGCTGCGCTCGCGGGACTTCCGGCCGGACGCGGCCCTGTGGTGCGACACCTGCCGGCCGCCCCAGGTCTTCGGGCTGGAGACCCTGCCCTGCCCGATCCTGGGCTATTCCATCGACCAGTACTGCAACCCCTGGCACGTGCCGTACAGCGCGCTCTTCGACCACGTGCTCCTGGCCCAGAAGAACTTCCTCCCGGTCTTCGACCGCCCGGACCTGCTGCGGGACATGGAGTGGGCCCCGCTCTTCTGCGACCCCCTGGTGGACCGGCCGGGCTCCGGGGAACGCGACATTCCCGTGGCCTTCGTGGGCACCCTGGACCCGCCGCTCAACCCGGGCCGCAAGCCGTTCCTGGAGGGCTTCCGGCGGCTCCACCCCCTGGTGCACCTCACCGGGAACTACGTGCCGGTCTTCGGCCAGAGCCGCCTGGTGCTCAACCAGAGCTGCGTGGGCGAGCTGAACTTCCGGGTCTTCCAGGCCATGGCCTGCGGCGCGGCCGTGCTCACCGAGGCCACGGACAACGGCCTGGACGAGCTCTTCGCCGTGGGCGCGGAGGTCCTGACCTACCCGCGGGGCGACGTGGCCGCGGCAGCGGCAGCGGCCCGCCAGGCCCTGGACGACCCGAACCTGCCCCGGATGGCCGAAGCCGGCAGGACCGCGGCCCTGAGCCGCCACTCCACCACGGCCAGGGCCCTGCGCGTGCTGGAACTCGCCCGGAGCCTGCAGGAGCGCCGCGCCGGAATGCGGCGCCGGGAGCACGCCGCCCTGGTGCACCGCGAACTGGGTATGGCCTACGCCATGCTGGCCTCGGACCCCGCCCTGCCCCTGCCTCCGGACTACCGCGACCTCCTGGCCCGGAGCGCCGGGGAGCTGCGCCTGGCCTGAGCAGCCTTGTCCCCCGGCCCCGCCCTCTGCTATCCTCGAGCCAACACGGAGGGTTCCATGCCCCTGCATCCCCTGGCCGGGAAACCGGCTCCCCGCGAAATCCTGGCCAACATCCCCCGGCTGGTGGCGGCCTACTACGCCCTGTCCCCGGACCCGGCCGAGCCGTCCCAGGCCGTGAGCTTCGGCACCTCCGGCCACCGGGGCCGCTCCCTGGCCCAGTCCTTCAACGAGGCCCACATCCTGGCCATCGTCCAGGCCGTGTGCGAACAGCGCGCGGCCCGCGGCATCGACGGCCCGCTGTTCCTGGGCATGGACACCCACGCCCTGTCCGAGCCCGCGCTCATGACCGCCCTGGAGGTCCTGGCGGCCAACGGCGCGGCCACGCGCATCCAGGCCGGCCGCGGCTACACGCCCACTCCGGTGATCTCCCACGCCATCCTGACCCACAACCGGGGCCGGACATCCGGGCTGGCCGACGGCATCGTCATCACGCCCTCGCACAACCCGCCCGAGGACGGCGGCATCAAGTACAACCCGCCCGAGGGCGGCCCGGCCGACACCACGACCACCAAGGCCATCCAGGACCGGGCCAACGCCCTGCTGCGCGGCGGACTCAAGGAGGTCCGGCGCATGCCCTTCACCCGGGCGCTGGCGGCGGACTGCGTGGCGGAACACGACTACGTGGGCCCCTACGTGGCCGACCTCTCCACCATCCTGGACCTGGACCTGGCCGCCTCGGCCGGGCTGTCCATCGGCGTGGACCCCCTGGGCGGCTCGGGCATCGCCTTCTGGGACCCCATTGCCGAGCGCTACGGGCTCAAGCTCACGGTGGTCAACCGGGCCGTGGACCCGACCTTCGCGTTCATGACCCTGGACAAGGACGGCAAGATCCGCATGGACTGCTCCTCGCCCCAGGCCATGGCCTCGCTCATCGCCCACCGCCAGAACTTCGACATCGCCTTTGGCAACGACCCGGACTTCGACCGCCACGGCATCGTCACCCGCGAGTCCGGGCTCATGAACCCCAACCACTACCTGGCCGTGGCCGTGAGCGAGCTGTTCCGCACCCGGCCCGGCTGGAGCCCTGCGGCCGCCGTGGGCAAGACCCTGGTTTCCAGCTCGCTCATCGACCGCGTGGCCGCGGACCTGGGCCGCAACCTGCGGGAGGTGCCCGTGGGTTTCAAGTGGTTCGTGGACGGGCTGCTGGACGGGAGCCTCGGCTTCGGCGGCGAGGAGTCGGCCGGGGCCTCGTTCCTGCGCAAGGACGGCACGGTCTGGACCACGGACAAGGACGGCATCATCATGGACCTGCTGGCCGTGGAGATCACCGCCCGCACCGGCCGCGACCCCGGGGAGCTCTACCGGCAGATCACCGCCCGCCTGGGCGAGCCGCTGTACCAGCGCCTGGACGTGGCCTGCTCCGCGGCCCAGAAAAAGGCCTTCGCCAGCCTGACCCCGGACATGGTCACGGCCTCGGAGCTGGCCGGGGAGCCCATCCGCGCCCGGCTCACCCGGGCCCCGGGCAACAACCAGCCCTTCGGCGGGCTCAAGGTGGTCACGGACAACGGCTGGTTCGCGGCCCGGCCCTCGGGCACCGAGGACATCTACAAGATCTACGCCGAGAGCTTCCTGGGCGAGGCGCATCTCGCGCGGCTCCAGGACGAGGCCCAGGACATGGTCCGCAAGGCCTTCCAGGCAGCCGGGGCCTGAACATGAAAAAAGCCGCCACCGATTGCGGTGGCGGCTTCACAACCATCACGAATCACTGACTATCGATTCATTCCTCTGGCTGGTCAAAGGTCTCGATGCCGGTCTGGAGCCGGGCCAGGAGCGCGGACAGGGTGACCCATTCCTCGGGCCCCAGGCAGTCGGCAAAGCGCGTGGTCCGGCGGCAGTGTTCCGGGGCCACCCTCTCCAGCAGCTTGATCCCCTGGGGCGTGAGCCGCACGAGCTTCTTGCGCCGGTCCTCGGCGTCGTCCGCACGAAACACCAGCCCATCCCGTTCCAGCCCGTCCAGGAGCCCGGTCATGGTGGCCCGGGTCACGCCCACGCCATGGGCCAGGGCCGAGGGCTGCACGGCCTGGTCCGGGGTCCGGTACATGACCATGAGGGTGAGGAAGCGGCCGTTGGACAGGCCGAAACGGCCCAGGAAGCGCTCAAAGGACTCGCGCATGTCCCGGCTGGTGAGACCCAGGGCCAGGCAGGCGCGCACGACCCGCGGGTCCAAGCCGCTGAACCTGCGGGAGATATCCAGCATCATGGCTTCATCAGGAAAATCGCGAACAAACAGCATGGCGGCCCCCTCGTTAGGGGCCATATAGTATGGCCCCTAACGAATTGTCAAGGCCGCCCTCGGATCACTTCCAGCGGGCCATGAATCCGGCCGCGTCCCCGCCCTCGTCCAGGTGCTTGATGAGGCTCGAGCCGAACACGGCCGCGTCCACCTGGCCGCGCAGCTCGGCCAGCTGCTCCGGGGACTTGATGCCGAAGCCCAGGGCCAGGGGGATGCCGAAGACCTCCTTGGCCAGGGCCAGGCCCTGGCGCACCTCGGGCGGCAGGCTGGCGCGCTCGCCCGTGGTCCCCAGGACCGAGACGAAGTAGGCGAAGCCCCGGGCGTTCTTGGCATAGAGCCCCATGCGCTCCCGGCTGGTGTTCAGGCCCACCAGGGGGATCAGGTCCAGGCCCTGGGCCTCCAGGGCCGCGCGCACGGACCCGGCCTCCTCAAAAGGCAGGTCCGCCAGGATCAGGCCGTTGACCCCGGCCCCGGCGGCGTCCTTGGCGAAGCGCTCCACGCCGTACTGGAGCACGGGGTTGAGGTAGCCCATGAGCACGATGCCGGCCCGGATGCCCGCGCGGTGCTTGGCCAGCTCGGTCAGGATCCAGGACAGGTTCACGCCCAGGTCCAGGGCCTTGAGCGAGGCGGCCTCCACCACGGGCCCGTCGGCCACGGGGTCGGAAAAGGGCATGCCGATCTCGATGATGTCGGCCCCGCCCGCGTCCAGCCCGGCGATCTCCTTCCAGAAGCGCTCCTTGTCCGGGTAGCCCGCGGGCAGGAAGGGGATGAGGCCCAGGCGTCCGGCGGCGTGGGCCGCCGTGATC
This sequence comes from Desulfovibrio sp. UBA4079, assembly GCA_002382645.1. Taxonomy (GTDB): domain Bacteria; phylum Desulfobacterota; class Desulfovibrionia; order Desulfovibrionales; family Desulfovibrionaceae; genus Aminidesulfovibrio. The sequence continues at coordinate 10,245 of DFYP01000099.1, forward strand.
TTCTCGGTGAGCAGCGAATTCATGATCTCTCTCCGTTGGCTATCCGGTTTCAGCCCTGGCTCTCGGCCACGATGCCCAGGTCCTTGTCCCCGCGGCCCGAGAGGCAGACGATGACGCTCTGGCCCTTGAGCCCGGCGGCGTTCTCCAGGACCCAGGCCAGGGCGTGGCAGGACTCCAGGGCCGGAATCACGCCCTCGCCCCGGGTCAGGGCCTGGAACGCGGCCAGGGCCTGGTGGTCGTTGGCCAGGCGGTATTCGGCTCGGCCCGCGGCCTGGAGCGCCGCGTGCTCCGGCCCCACCCCGGGGTAGTCCAGGCCCGGGGCGATGGAGTGCGAGGGCAGGATCTGGCCCTCGCCGGTCTGGAGGAGCTGGGTGCGCATGCCGTGGAGCACACCCGGCCGGCCCAGGTTCAGGGGCGCGGAGTTGAAGCAGCCCGGCTCGCCCGAGCCCGCGGCCTCCACGCCGATGAGCCGCACCTCCTTGTCCGGGATGAACTCGTGGAACATGCCGATGGCGTTGGACCCGCCACCCACGCAGGCCACCACGGCGTGCGGCAGGCGGCCGTTCTTCTCCAGGAACTGGGCCCGGGCCTCGCGGCTGATGACCGTCTGGAANNACCAGTGCCGGGAAGGGATGGGGCCCGGCGGCCGTGCCGAAGCAGTAGTGGGCGGTCCTCTGCTCCGCGATCCAGTAGCGCAGGGCCGCGTTGATGGCGTCCTTGAGGGTCTGGGTGCCGGAGTCCACGGCCACCACCCTTGCTCCCAGCAGCTCCATGCGCTGGACGTTGTGGGACTGGCGCTTCACGTCGATGGCGCCCATGAAGACCACGCAGTCCAGGCCGAAGCGGGCCGCGGCCGTGGCCGTGGCCACGCCGTGCTGGCCCGCGCNNCCGATGGTGTTGTTGATCTTGTGCGAGCCGGTGTGGTTCAGGTCCTCGCGCTTGAGCCAGATGTCCACGCCCGTGGCTGCGGAGAGCGTGGGGCAGAAGGTCAGGGGCGAGGGCCGTCCCACGTAGTCGCGCAGTTCCGCGGCGAAGCGCGCCTGGAAATCGTCGCTGCGGACCACCTCGTTGAGCACCCGCTCCAGCTCCAGAAGCGGCGGCATGAGCAGCTCGGGCACGAACTGCCCGCCGAAGTCGCCGAAATAGCCTTTCTTCATGACCTCACTCCCCGCTGTTGGATGTTGCGCCCGGCGAGCCGCAGGACCGCCGCGATCTTGTCCGGGTTCTTGATGCCCGGGGCGTCTTCCACCCCGGAGTTGCAGTCCAGGCCAAAGGGCGCATAGGCCGCCAGGGCGGCTGCCGCGTTGTCCGGGCCGATGCCCCCTGCCAGGAACCAATCCTTTTTGATGACAGCATGTTGCAAAATTGTGGAATCAATGCTTCGGCCGTGGCCGCCACCACCGCTCCCGGCGTCCAAAAGCAGGTACCGGCAGCAGTCGCCAAAGGCCGCGGCCTCGGTCTCCAGGGCCTCCCGCGAACCCAGGGCCTCGGGCCAGAGGACCTTGATCACGCGCTCCGGGCCCACGGCCCGGCAGAACGCCTGGTCCTGGCCGCCGTGGAGCTGGGCCAGGTCCAGCCCGGCCTCCGCCATGATCCGGTTCACCTCGTCCGGGGTCTGGCGCAGGAACAGCCCCACCTTGAGGCCCCGGCCCCGGGGGAAGCGCGCGGCAAAGGACGGCTCCACGCAGCGCGGGCTGCCGGGATGGAAGATGAACCCGAGCAGGTCCACGCCCAGGTCCTGGCAGGCCAGCACGTCCTGGGTGCGGGTCAGGCCGCAGACCTTGATCTGCACGGGCTTCACGGCCGCCCCCCGGCCACCAGCGCGGCCAGGGCCGCACCGGGATCCGCGCTGGCCATGAGCGAGGTGCCCACGAGCACGGCCCCGAAGCCCAGGGCCCGCATCTCGGCCACCTGGCCGGAAGCGTCAATGCCGCTGGCGCTGATCCAGAACTCGCCCGCCCGGCGTTGGGGCGCCAGCCGCCGCGACACGTCCAGGCTCACGGCAAGCGTGTCCAGGTCGCGGTTGTTCACCTGGAGGAGCGTGGCCCCGGACTCCCGCGCCAGGTCCAGGTCCTGTTCGTCAAAGACCTCCACCAGGGCCTCCAGGCCCAAGGATTCCGCCTGCTCGCGCAGGTCCCGCAGCTCCTGGGCCGTGGCGAACATGCGCGCGATGAGCAGGAGCGCCGAGGCCGGGGTGGCGGCCGTCTCGGCCACCTGCAGGGGATGGAACAGGAAGTCCTTGCGCAAGAGCGGCAGGCCCGGCCCGGTCATGGCCGCGAGATAGGCCAGACTGCCCTGGAAATAGGCCTCCTCGGTGAGCACGGACACGGCCGCGGCCCCGGCCCGGGCATACATGGCCGCCACGTCCCGCGGCTCCAGGCCCAGGTTGATCACGCCCTTGGAGGGCGAGGCCCGCTTGTACTCGGCGACGACCGCGCAGGGGCCCCGGGCCTCCAGGCCGGACCGGAATCCCGGCCGCGGCCCGGGCAGGGGCGGGGGCGGGCCGGCGGCCAGCAGCCGGGCG
>DFYP01000136.1:0-519 GCA_002382645.1 Desulfovibrio sp. UBA4079
CAGGCCGTCCACCATGTTGTTCAGGCCACCGAACACGGCGGCGTCTTCGGTCATGGACGAGCTGACGCAGGACGTGGGCTCCTTGAAGTGGCGCGAGAAATGCGAGCGGTAGTAGGCGACGCAGCCCTGGCTGCCGTGCACGAAGCTCAAGGTCTTGGCAAAGCCGTTGGCCACATACACCGCGCCCAAGGGCTGGCAGGCCTTGGCCGGATTCACGGCGAGTGAATCACGGGCAAAGTTCTTTTGCTTGTAGTCTTCGGTCTTGGTCCATTCGACAATCGACTTGATCGTGTCGTCGGAATGGTTGAACTCGAACTCTTTCTTGTCGGCGAGCATCTTCTGATACTCGGGCTCACGAAACAGCATTTCGTGGTCAATGATTTTGTCAGCAGATTGAGACATGGCTGGCTCCAATAAAGTGGTTAATCGGTGGTAGGGGCTCAAGTCTTCCAGGGTGCCTTGGTCAGGCCCCAGATCGGCGAGCTGATGGCCATGTCCATGTCACGGGCAAAGATGGCA
>DFYP01000136.1:542-31815 GCA_002382645.1 Desulfovibrio sp. UBA4079
TTGACCTTGTCGACGAAGTGCTCGAACTCGTAACCGGTCACGTCGTCATAGATCAGCGTGGCATCCTTGATGTAATGGGTGGTGCGCTGGTAGTCGTCGTTGTGACCGAACTCATAGCCGGTGCCCACCACGATCATGCCGAGGTCTTCGTAGGCGCCGATCACGTGGCGCGGACGCAGGCCGCCGATGTACAGCATGACGGTCTTGCCTTCCAGACGCGGCTTGAACTTGTCCACCACCGCCTGCATCAGCGGCTTGTACTTGGCAATCACCTCTTCGGCTTTGGCCTTGATGCTGTCGTCGAAGTGGCTGGCGATTTCACGCAGGCTCTTCTCGATCATGGTCGGGCCGAAGAAGTTGTACTCGACCCATGGAATACCGTACTTTTCTTCCATGTGGCGGCTGATGTAGTTCATCGAGCGGTAGCAGTGCAGCACGTTGAGCTTGGCCTTGGGGGTGTTTTCGATTTCACCGATGGTGCCGTCGCCGGACCATTGCGAAATCACGCGCAGCCCCATTTCTTCGAGCAGGATGCGGGACGACCAGGCGTCGCCGCCGATGTTGTAGTCGCCGATGATGGAGACGTCGTACGGGCTGGGGACGAACTCGGTCTTGACGTCCTTGCCGTCGCGCGAGAACACCCAGTCGCGGATGGCGTCGTTGGCGATGTGGTGGCCGAGCGACTGCGACACGCCGCGGAAGCCCTCGCAACGCACCGGAACGATGGTCTTGCCGTCGTATTCCTTGGACTTCTTCTTCGACACCGCTTCGATGTCGTCGCCGATCAAACCGATCGGGCACTCGGACTGCACCGAGATGCCCTTGTGCAGCGGGAACAGGCCTTCGATCTCGTTGATGATCTTGGCGAGCTTCTTGTCGCCGCCGAACACGATGTCCTTCTCCTGGAAATCGGAGGTGAAGTTCATCGTGCCGAAGGTGTTGATGCCGGTCGTGCCGACGTAGTAGTTGCGGCGTCCGGCGCGGGAATACTGGCCGCAGCCGACGGGACCGTGGGAGATGTGGATCATGTCCTTGATCGGACCCCACACCACGCCCTTGGAACCGGCGTAGGCACAGCCGCGGATGGTCATCACCCCGGGCAGCGACTTGCGGTTGGAAGTGATGCACTTCTTCGATTGTTCTTCGCTCTGGTCGTTGACCGCCAGATGCTTGGCCCGGTCTTTCTGGGCCTTTTCGGGATAAACCTCGAGCACCTCCTTGATGAGGGCCTCGGTTTCTTCACGCGTCAATGCTGACATTTCGTTCTCCTTGCACGCCGCCACCAATCTGTGGACAGCGCGATAAAGTGAGGCGTTAGGCGAGAGGGGTGAGGCGGCGGGGCGTGTGGCCTTTTCGCCTCACGGCATACCCCTCACCCCTGACGTTCAATTACGCAACCGCAACCGCAGCTTCTTCGGCCGCCGTCTTACCGACGATCGACTCGTCTTCCTCTTCCATCACGCCGAAGTCCATCAGCAGCGCTTCCAGCTCGTCCATGGTGATCGGGGTGGGGATGACGAAGTTCTTGTTCTCCACGATCTTCCTGGCCAGATCGCGGTACTCCTGCGCCTGCTTGGCGGCCGGCTCGTACTCGATCACGGTCATGCGGCGGATCTCGGCGCGCTGCACCACGTTGTCGCGGGGGACGAAGTGGATCATGGTGGTGCCGAGCTGGCGCGCCAGTTCCATGATCAGTTCGTCTTCACGCGCGGTGTTGCGGCTGTTGCAGATGAGGCCGGCCAGACGCACGCTACCGGAGCTGGCGTACTTGACGATGCCCTTGGCGATGTTATTGGCGGCGTACATCGCCATCATTTCGCCGGAGCACACGATGTAGATCTCCTGCGCCTTGTTCTCGCGGATGGGCATGGCGAAGCCGCCGCAGACCACGTCGCCGAGCACGTCGTAGAAGGCGTAGTCCAGGCCCTCGCTCTCGTCGTAGGCGCCCAGGGATTCGAGCATGTTGATGGAGGTGATGATGCCGCGGCCGGCGCAGCCCACGCCCGGCTCGGGACCGCCGGACTCCACGCACCAGGACGCGCCGAAGCCGGGCTTGCGGATGTCGTCCAGGTCCACGTTCTCACCCTCGTCGCGCAGGGTGTCGAGCACCGACTTCTGGGCCAGGCCGCCCAGGAGCAGGCGGGTGGAGTCGGCCTTGGGGTCGCAGCCCACGACCATGACCTTGCGGCCCATCTCCACCAGCCCGGCCACCGTGTTCTGGGTGGTGGTGGACTTGCCGATGCCGCCCTTTCCGTAAATGGCAACTTTTCTCATGGGAAACTCCTCCAGCGGGTTTCGTGGTTACGAGTCACTCCAATGGCAAAGCCCGTGCCAGTGCCGGGAAGAGTGGATAATATTTTGGAATAACTGGCGCTTTTTCGGAGAGACCAGAGAGGGGTCACGGGCGATCCCACACAAGGGAACACAACAAAAGTGTAGGTTCCTACAAAAGGGTCGCGCCGGAGCGTCTGGGGATCAGGAAAAGACCCGTTGAAATAGCTGGCTTTTTTCAGGCGGCGCGTTCTGGCCCGGCCCATGCACAGGAACAGGGGTCAGAAGGAGGCGTCCGTGCTCATCGACACGACCCTGCGCGAAGGGGAACAGGCGTTCGGCAACTATTTCAGCGAGGAGACCCGGCAGCGTCTGGCCGAGGGTCTGTTGGCCGCGGGCCTGGACGAGCTGGAGTGCGGCTGCGTGGGCCGCGAGGGGCTGGCCGCGTTTCTGGCCTGGGCCCGGCCCCGGGCCGGACGCAGCGCGCTCTCGGTCTGGTGCCCCTGCCGGGTCCAGGACGTGGAGGCCGCGGCCGGGCTTGGCGCGGACCGGGTGAACGTGGGCGTGCCCGCTTCCGAGGCCCACCGCGACAAGCGCCTGGGCCTGACCCGGGCCGGGCTGTTCCTGCGGCTCAAGGCGGTCCTGGGCCGGGCCCGGGACCTGGGCGTTTCCTACCTTTCCGTGGGCCTGGAAGACGTGTCCCGGGCCGATCCGGACTTTGCCCTGGACCTGGCCCACGCGGCCCAGGAGCTGGGCGCGGCGCGCATCCGGCTCTCGGACACCGTGGGCCTGCTCTGCCCGCAGGACATGGAGCGGCTGCTCGTCCCGTTCCTGCGCTTCCTGCGCCTGCCCCTGGCCGTGCACTGCCACAACGATTTCGGCATGGCCACGGCCAACGCGGTCACGGCGCTCACCTGCGGCGCGGCCTTTGCCGACGTGTCCCTGCTGGGCCTGGGCGAGCGCGCGGGCATCGCGGCCCTGGAAGAGGTGGCGGCCTGGCTGGGGCTCCGGCGGGACTGCGGAAACTACGATCTCACGGGCCTGAAAGGCCTCTGCGAACTGGCGGCCCAAGCCGCGAACCTGCCCCTGGCCCGGAACAAGGCCGTGGCCGGGGCCGACGTGTTCGCGGCCGAGTCCGGCCTGCACGTGCATGGGCTGGCCAAGGACCCGGCCCTGTTCGAGCCGTTCGACCCGGCCGAGGTGGGCGGGGAGCGCAAGCTGGCGGTGGGGGCCAAAAGCGGCCGCGCGGCTGTTGCCGGGGCTTTGGGACTCGCGCCCCAGGCCGCCGAAGAGCTGGTGACCCTGGTGCGGGCCAGGGCCCGGGACCTGGGCCGGCCGCTCACTAATGAAGAAGTTTATAACCTCGCAGCGATATAACCTTTTAATATCCTCACCGCAGAAACTTTATGCCTTTTGTTTGTTACTAATTTTTCGATATTCTTCAGCTACTGGTTTTGGTAAATATACATACTTTAACACTTCATCCAAAATTTCTGGGTGCAGATATAATGGTGAATTTGCAGCATAGCTAAGTGTATTTGGCGTTACTTTATTCCTCTTTCGCTTGCCGAAAAATAAATTGTGCCAAACAAGACTTCGTCTGGCAGGATGATTTTTATCATTAATTATATTTTCAAGTACTCCGCCAATTACTTTGAATAGATGATATGGTCTTTTCTCACTTTCTTCTATTGCACTCAATTCATGCTCTAGCATTTTAATGACCCTATCATCGGGAAGCCTAATTTCATAATCAATATTTTTACAATATCTTCTAATATGCCACACTGTCATATCTAATTGTGCAATCTCAATACCCATAATATAAAATGGAATATCTAGATATCTACACTGCGCTTGACTATTAAGATACTTTATAAACTTCCTCGATGTCTCATTAAGACTGACCTTAAAGCTTAAATTTTTTTCTATGAGCTCAAGTGATTTTAATAAATCATGCTTTACGTGTTTAGCTGGGATTCTGTTTAGAAGGAGAATACATTTGAAATACTTTTCAATGGCTTGGTGGCTGAGCCATAAAAATTGAGTGGGTAGCCTTAATCTATATGCAGCTCTAGCTGCAATGTAGTCATAATCGCCTGTCTCTCGAAATGAACGGATTGCAAAATCGTTAATTAGATAATCCATTGCACTAGTCCCTGTTCTCATTTACGACATATTAACATCTCGATATCCTTGTCCATCTTGTCCCGCAGCGAGGCAATGAGCCCGTCATTGGCCATGGCCATGTCCAGCTGCCGGGTGTGGATGACCACGTAGCCGAGCACGGCCACGCGATCCAGGGTGGCGGCCTTGTCGAAGCCCTCCAGCCGGGCGAACAGCGCGTCCTCGCGCACCTCCACCCGGAAGTCCCGCTCCTCCAGGAGCTCGGCCACCAGCCGGGCCCGGCGCACGCGGCGGCTCAGGTCTGCGGCCCCGCCCTTGAACTGGAAGCTCACGTAGTTCTCCTGCGGATCGTCCCCGGCCTGGGCCTCCACGGTGCAGAAGTGGAACCCGAAGCGCGACTGGAGATTGCAGAACTCCTTGGAAATCATGAAGTAGTTCTTGACCGCAAAGGTCGTGGCCATGGTCGGGTCCAGCTCCGGGTTGCAGGCCGCGCCCGCCACCACCGAGAGGAAGCCCTTGGCGTCGGCCGCGGGCGGCCCGGCCCAGGGCACGGCCACCATGCCCCGCCAGAGCGCCAGCATGGGGCCCGAGGCGATCTGGCCGATGTCCACGAAGCGGCCGGCCACCTGCTCCTTGAATCCGTCCTCCAGGTCGATGACCCAGTACTTCAGCTTGCTCTTGCCGCTGGTGAGCTGCTTGCTGAAGCCCTCCAGGCCGTCGTTGCCCGCGAGGTACATCTCGCGCACGGAGAGCTCGTGGCAGAAGCGGGTGATGTCGTGGAGCGTCCTGCAGTGGCCGGGCGCGAACTCCGGGGCGTCCGGGTTGATCAGGTGCAGGGGCACGATGTGCTCGCAGGCCGCGGTGAGGGCCGCGTGCACCGGGCTGCCCTCCATGAGATTGCGCGGGGCCGGGCGGTTCTCCAGCAGGGCCTCCACGCGGCCCGCGTGGACCCGGCGGTTGTCCGCGTCCACGGTCACGTCTCCGGCCCCGGCCAGGCGCTCCAGGGCCCCGCTCACGCCGAGCAGGGCCGGGACCCCGTATTCCCGGGCCACGTTGGCCAGGTGTCCTGCCGCGCTGCCCGCCTCGCAGACCACGGCCGCGGCCCGCGACAGGAGCGGGGCCCAGCGCGGATGGGCCTGGGCCGCCACGAGCACCGCGCCCTGGGGAAAGCTCAGGGCGTCGGCGTCCTTTTTCACCACGCACACCGGGCCGCAGCCCACGCCCGGGCTGGCCGTGGTCCCGCCGGAAACGAGCACGTCCGGCCCGGCCGGGCCGTCCTGGGCCGCGGCCTGGGCCGCCTCGGTCTGGTGCAGGGGACGGCTCTGGAGCAGCACGACGCCCCCGTCCGGGGCCAGGGCGAACTCCATGTCCTGGGGCAGGCCGTAGAACTCCTCCAGGTCCCTGGCCAGAGCCGCCACCTCCAGGGCCTGGGCCTCGCTGAGCGAGGGGGCCTGGGCCTCGTCCTCCGGGACCTCGACCAGGGCGATGCCCTCCACGGGATCGCAGACGTATTTCCGGGGCTTGGCCGCGATCTCCGAGCGCGTGAGCACCATGGGCTCCCCGCGCTCCACCACGAACACGTCCGGGTCAAAGCTGCCGTCCACCACGGCCTTGGGCAGCCCGGCCACGGCGTTGATCACCACCCGGCCGGCGCGGATGTCCAGGGGATCGCGGCTGTAGGCCACGCCCCCGGCCAGGGCCCCGACCATGGCCATGCAGCCCACGCACATGGCCACGTCCTCGTCCGGGATGCCCCGGGTGAGCCGGTAGGTCATGGCCGTGACCCCGTACTTGCTGGCCACGATCTCCTTGTAGGTGGACAAGACCTCCTCGGCGGGCACGTTCAGCTCGGTGTGGTACTGGCCCGCAAAGGACGCGCCCAGGGCGTCCTCGCCGATGGCGCTGCTGCGCAGGGCCACGCGCACGCCCGGCCCGGTGCGGGCCTCCAGGTCGCGGTAGGACGCGAGGATGGCCTCTTCCAGGTCCTGGGGCAGGGCCGCGGCCAGGATCAGGCTGCGCAGGGCCGAGGACAGGGCAAAGACCTCATCCAGGCGGGAGGCGTCCGCGGCCTGGATGCGGCGGTCGATCTCGGGCTGGAGGTCGGCCGCGGCCATGAACCGCTGGTAGCCGCTGGCCGTGATGGCGAAGCCCGGGGGGATGCGGCGGCCCAGGCGGCGGGCCACCTCGCCCAGGCTGGCCACCTTGCCGCCCACCTCGTCGGCCAGGTCCACCCCGGCCTGCTCCAGGGCCAGGACCAGGGGGCCGCGCACCTGCCCGGACCGGGGGGCCAGGTGCGGGGCGATGCGGGCCTGGATCTCCTTGAGCTTGTCGTAAAGCGCGTCAAAACGGCCGCTGGTGAGCAGGGAGAGCTGGCGCACGATCTGGAAGACGTTGGCGGCCACGCGGGCGCACTGGCCGCGCACGAAGGTCATGCCGAAGGGCTTCAGGCCGCGCAGGGCCTCCTCCATGGAGGCCATGACGTCCAGGGCCGCGTTGTTGGCAGCCAGCAGGCGGCGGAAGCTCTCGCAGCGGGCCCGGTAGGCCGCGCGCAGGGCCTCCAGTTCGGCGGGCGAGGCCGGTTCGGGCTTGGAGCCGCCGAAAAGCTTGCCCAGTGCCCGGAAAAACCCCGCCATGAACCCACCCCTGTCAGGTCGTTTTGCCGGACTTCTTGGCCGCGTCCTGGATCTTGAAGATGAGGTCGTTGATGGCCACGGGCTTGAGCAGGTAGTCGAAGGCCCCCTGGGTCATGCCCTCCAGGGCCACCTCCATGTTGGCGTGGCCCGTGAGCAGGATGACCTCGGTGGCCGGGGTCAGCTTCTTGATGTGCTTGAGGGTCTCGATGCCGTCCATGCCCGGCATGCGCACGTCCAGGACCACCACGTCCACCGGGGTCCCGGCCAGGAGCTTGAGGGCGTCCGCGCCGTTGGCCGCGGTGCTCACCTGGAAGTTGCGGCGGTCCAGGCGCTTGGTCATGAGCTCCAGAAACTCGGTCTCGTCGTCCACCAGAAGGATGTGCATAGGTCCGTCCTGTTTCGCGGCTGGGGAACCGGGGGAGGCGGTTCCCGGCGGCATCATAGACAAAATCGTGGACGGACGTCCAGCGCGGCGAAGGCGTTGCGGGGTCAGCGATACTGCACGGTTCCCGGGCCAACCCCGGGGGCGTCCGCGCGGGCCACCAGGAAGCCCGGCTCGATGGCGGTCTCCAGGCCCACCTCGGCGTGGGAGGCCTCGGGCCCCACCTTGGCGGCCACCAGGTCGCCGACCACCCGGCGCCGGGAATCCAGGAGGAGCAGACGTTCGCCGGGCCGCACCCCGTGGCGGGAGCCCAGGCCGAAGAGCACCTCCCAGGCGTGCTTGCGCCGGGCCAGCTTGTAGATGGACCCCAGGCCCAGGGCCTGCCTGCGGGCGTCCTCGCGGCTGGAAAAGAGGAAGGACAGGCCCAGGCAGCCCAGGCCCAGGGGCAGGAACCCGACGAACAGCCAGAAGGGCCGCACGCCCAGGTCCCGTTCGCAGAAGCTCGGCAGGTCCCGGCGCAGGGCCCGCCCGTCCGGGAACAGGCGCAGCCGGTAGAGGGTGGCGTCCTCCTGGGGATTGCCGCCCCGGGGCATGACCTGCAGGGAGTATTCGCCGGACCGGGCCTCGTCCGCCACCGTGACCTCGCCGCGCCAGATGCGGCCCTGGAGCTCCAGGAGCTGGACCTGGGCGTCCGGGGTGTCCAGCTTCGCCTCCAGGTACTCGGCGGCCTTGGCCGAATCGAAGTCCCGGATCTCGGCCAGGTCCTCGGGCGAGACGCTCAGCTTGCCGCCCACGGGCACGCTCTCCCCGGCCGCGGCCCGGAACAGGGTGTCGGGCTCGAATCCGCTGCGCATGGCGTCGACGGCCACCAGCAGGATGAGCACGAACAGGCTGATGGCGAACTTGTGGAACACGGTCTTCACGACGCGGCTCCGGCTTGGGGTTCGCGGCCGAAGCGCCGGATGAGGATCCGGCCGCCCACGACCGTCACTGCGGCCAGGGGCACGAAGGTGCGCAGGAAGATGCCCGAAAGATGGGCCCGATCAGCGTGGCCCAGGTAGATGGCCAGGCAGAGCTCCGCCAGCAGGAGCAGGTCCATGACCACGATGACGATGCGCTGACGCTTGTTGATGGTTCCGCTGCTCATGTCCCGCTCCCTCCTGGGAGGGCCGGGCCGCCCGCAGAGGCGTTGGGGCGCGGGCGGCCCGGCAGGGGCTGGGGTTGGGGGCGTGGGTTACTTCTTGAAGAGGTCCTGCTTGGACACGTTCATGACCTTCACGGCCATGTACTTCTTGGTATCCCCCGAGTAGGCGATGCGCAGGATGTCCCCGGCTTCCGGGATGATCCCGATCTTGGCCTCGGACACGTCGAAGACCGTGATGGTGCCCGTGGGCGTGCCGTACTTGTTCTCCGGCGTGAAGTGCGTGTCGTACTCCTCGATCTTGATGGTCTTGGCCACCTGGTCGTACTCGATGCACTTGCCCTGGGCCACCATCCCGGCCCAGGCCGCGGAGCAGAACAGCACCGCCAGGACCAGGGCCGACGCGAGAGTCAGAAGCTGTCGTTTCATGGCGTTTCTCCGTAGTGTTCTTGCGCGGATCAGGCCTGGCCCGCGCCGGCCTTCTTTTCACGCAGCTCCTGGGCCGCACCCTGGAACATGATCTTCATGATCCAGAGACAAATGGCCGCGATGGCGCCGAGGATGATCACGGCGGCCGGGGCGTTGAACTTGAACTGCTTGAGGATGATCGAGACCATGCAGGCCAGCACGGCCAGGCCGAAGGCCACGCGGATGCCGTAGCCCTTGGCGTACTTGGTGGCGATGGTGCCGATCTGCGCGCCGATGGCCGCGCCGGTGAGCATGACGAACACCGCGACCATCTCGATGCGGCCCTTCATGGCGAAGGTGAACGCGCCGTACAGACCCGAGATCATGACCTCGAAGAGGTCCGTGCCCACGGAGATGTGGGTCGGGCAGCCGATGAGGTAGATGAGCGCGGGCATGCGCAGCAGGCCGCCGCCGATGCCCAGGAAGCCGGCCAGCATGCCGGTGACCATGCTCACCATGATGGGCAGCCAGGCCGAGCAGGTGATGCCGGCGTGCGGGAAGTGCATCATGGGCGGGATATTGATCTTGTGCAGGGTCTTGTACCAGGTCACGCCCTCGGTGCCGTGCTCGCCGTCGGTGAGGCCCTTCTTCTTCTTGCCCACGGCCTTGGCGTAGTCATAGAAGACCATCCAGGCGATGAGTGCCAGGAAGCCCACATAGACCCAGCGGACCACCGAGCCCACCAGTCCGATGCGCTCCAGCCACATGACGATCTGGGCGCCGATCTCAATGCCGACCATGGTGCCGGCCAGCATGACAATGCCCAGCTTGTAGTCCACGTTGCCGAACTTGGAGTGCCGCACCGTGGAGATCATGGATTTGCCCGCGATGTGGGCCATGTCCGTGCCGATGGCGAAGGCCATGGGAAAGCCCAGGATGTTCAATCCCGGGGTCACCATCCAGGCCCCGCCCATACCGAAGAACCCGCCGATGACGCCCACCGAGAAACCGATGAGCACCAGGCCGGGCCAGAAGATGTTCACGCCCGAGATGGGCATGTGCATGTACAACCACTCCATGCTGTTCTCTCCTTGCTCTTGGCCTGTGGGCCTAGTGTTCGACGATCTTGCGGGACTTCAGGTCCAGCCCGGTGCGGGACATGAGGAAGTCCATGAAAAACCCCAGGAAGCTGCCGTAGATCGCGGTGAGCACCACGGCCCAGACGGCGTTGAGGGTGGGGTTCATGTTGTAGACGTCGGCGAAGTAGTAGAGGACCGAGTTGGTCAGAACCCGGGTATCCGCCACCACCACCAGGTCCGCGGCCTTTCCGCCTGCGGCCCAGGCCAGGCCGGGCAATACCGCCGGCAGGGCCAGGATCAACGGGAGCAGTTTCCACATTCTCTTGCGCATCAGCATCCCTCCAGTGTTTCCATCCGTTCCTCCAACCAGAGCCGGGAACCGTCCCGGCGCTCCCCCCTGGGCCCAAGGGGGGAGAACCAGGAATTTGGTCCGCGGCGAATCCTTGCAACTCGCAAGAAAGCAATGCCCATGCCAATGGGGAAAACGCGCAATGGATTTTCTATCCTGTTCTTTTTTTTATTTTTTTATTTATATTGACTTTGGCAACGCCTTGCGAGAATTGTAGACATCCTTCGCGCGTCCCCCCCAAGAGGACTGCGGTGCCTTGTTTTCCAGGAGGCCTCCATGTCCGGCATCTTCGACACCGGCGATTTGCGTCACACCTTCGCGCAGCTGAGCCTGCGGACCAAGCTCCTGGTCACGGTGATCCCCTCCATGGTCCTGATCCTGGCCGTCACCGGGTACGCAACATACAGGATTTCCAACAGTTTCATCGAAACAGCCCTGGAGCGCACCGTGCGCATCCAGAACATGGCCACAGCCCAGGCCCTCACCGAGCGCCTGGACCAATGCCGCAAGTCCCTCCTGCTCTTCTCGCAAGCTCCGTTCTCGCCCGAGGCCATGCAGGACTTTCTCGCAAAGCAGGAGGCCCTGGGCGGCCCCCTGTTCCGCGAGTTCGCTTTCCTGCCTTCCGGGCCCGAGGCCCCGGTGTTCTTCCTGACCAGGGACACCGAGAGCCTGCGGGTGCCGCCGGAGCGCATCCGGGAGATCCGGCCCAACCCCATCCTGGCCGTGGAAAAGGCCCTGGGCCTGGCCCCGGGCGAGGTCTGGATCTCCCCGGTGATCACGGCCGAATACCCGGCCATCGGCGCGGGCGACGGGGCCAAGCGCACGGCCGCCCCGGTGATCCGCATGGTCACGCCCTGCGACGGCGGAGCCCGCGGCCGAGGCCTCCTGGTCCTGGGCCTGGACGCCCGCGACCTGCGCAATCTCCTGTCCCTGTACAATTCCCCGGAATCGCCCTTGCGGGCCTTCGCCCGCAGCGGCGAGGTGCGCTATCATTATCTCTTTGACCTGGACGGCTGGATCCTGCTCCAGTCCGGCGACCCGGCCCGGGGCGAGGATGATCTGGCAACGTATCTGGCAAGGTCGGGATACGAGGGCACCCTGGGCCGCGCCCACCTGCCCATGGCCTTCCGGCCCAACGAGGTCTTCCACCAGTTCTGGGAAATGCTGGTGGACGTGAAGGAGGCCAAGAACGGCGGCTTCATCGGAACCAACGGGGATTCCGGGGATCCGGGCGGGGCGCGCAACTACTTCCAGGCCTACGCCCCGGTCTATTTCACCCCGCTCCAGGGCCAGCCGCCCCAGGTCTACGCCGGCCTGGCCTTCATCGACCGGAGCAAGCTGACCCTGGCCGCCGGATACAAGCACCTGGACGTCATGTTCCTGATAACCCTGCTGACCATCGCCTCCGTGGCCGGCATGGTCTTCTTCCTGTCCAAGGCCATCACCTCGCCGATCCTGCGCCTGGCCCAGGCCGTGGGCGAGGCCGACCTCTCCGGGAACATCCAGGAGATCGACATGCCCGCCTCGGGCTACGAGACCAATGTGCTCAAGCGGGCCGTGAACAAGATGCTGGCGGCCCTGAGCCTCCAGATCGAGGAGATCCGCATCCGCGACCAGGCCATCCACGACCAGAGCCTGAGCCAGCGGGTGCCCGCGGGCGAGACCTCCCCGGAGCAGGACGCCCGGCCCAACCCCATCCCCGGCATCCTGGGCTCGGGCCCCAAGCTGGAGGCCCTGCGCTCGGACATCCTCAAGGCCGCCCGGGTGGACGTGGACGTGCTCATCCTGGGCGAGACCGGCACAGGCAAGCAGCTGGCCGCCGAGGCCATCCACAGCCTGAGCGGCCGGGCCAACAAGCCGTTCATCTCCATCAACTGCGGGGCGCTGGACGAGAATCTCCTCCTGGACACCCTGTTCGGCCACGTCAAGGGCGCCTTCACCGAGGCCAAGACCGACCGCAAGGGCGCGTTCCTGGAGGCCGACGGCGGCACCCTGTTCCTGGACGAGATCCAGTCGGCCTCGCCCAAGGTCCAGCAGGCCCTGCTGCGGGCCGTGGCCATGCGCAAGATCAAGCCCCTGGGCAGCGATTCCGAGATCGGCGTGGACGTGCGCCTGGTGGCCGCCACCAACGCGGACCTGACCGAGCTCATCGACCGCCGCCTGTTCCGCGAGGACCTCTACTTCCGGCTCAAGGTCATCACCCTCCAGACCCCGGCCCTGCGCGAGCACAAGGAGAACATCCCGGCCCTGGCCCAGGCCTACCTGCGCCAGGCCGAGTCCCTGGTGAACAAACAGGGCCTGGCCCTGTCCCGGGGAGCCCTGGAGAAGATGAAGGCCTATTCCTGGCCGGGCAACATCCGCGAGCTGATCAACTGCATCACCCGGGCCGCGGTCATGGCCGAGGGCGACCTGATCCTGGCCGAGGACGTGCGCCTGGAGGACGACGGCCGGGCTCCCCTGCCCGGCGAGGCCCTGCGTGTGCGGCCCAGCCCCGGGGGCGAACCCCGGCCGCCCGCGCCGCTCGAATCCCTGGAGGAACTGGTGCCCACAGGCGTGCGCCTGACCCCGCGCCAGCAGAAGGTCCTGCCCCTGGTGGCGGCCCGCGGCGAGGTCACCCGCAGCGCCTACCAGGAGATCGCCGGCGGCGACCTGCCCTCGCGCACGGCCATCTACGATCTCCAGGACCTGGTGAAGAAGGGCGTGCTGCGCCGCGAGGGCCGCGGCCCGGCCACGCGCTACGTCCTGAACGGCCGCAAGGCGTAGGGAGGAAGGGATGCTGGGCTGGCTCTTCAAACGGCGCGCCAAGGACCCGCGTCAGGCCGCGGGCCTGTTCAAGGTCAAGTACGGCCAGTTCAAGGCCCTGCTGGAGTCCAACTCCGAGCTCTTGCAGCTCATCACGGACCTGGAGCAGAAGCTCTCCGGCGGCACGGTCTTCGGCATGGCCTACGTGCGCTCCCAGTCCTCGCGCATCGTTTTCCACGCCGTGCGCATGGTCAACAACTTCGACGGCCTCTCGGCCAGCCGCTACCCGGCCCTGCGGCCGGTCATGGAGGACCTGCGCCAGAGGATCGCGGCCCTGGCCGAAATCAAGCGCCACGAGACGGACGCCCCGTTCATCCTGCCCTACTCCGAGATCTCCCGCGAACTGGTGGACAGCGTGGGCGGCAAGAACGCCAACCTGGGGGAGATCGCCGGGCGCGCCGGGCTGCCCATCCCGGACGGCTTCGCCATCACCACCGCGGGCTACGAGGCCTTCATGCGCCACGGCGGGTTCCTGGACGAGGTCAAGCGCCTGGAGATGGAGGTGGACCCGGCCGAGCCCGAGACCATGGTCGCGGCCAGCGAGGGCATCCAGCGCCTGTTCCTCTCGGCCGACGCGCCCCCGGCCCTGGCCGAGGCCATCCTCTCGGCCTACGAGGCCCTCTGCGCCCGCCGGAACGCCGGTCCCGAGGGCCTGCCCATCTCCATGCGCAGCAGCGCCATCGGCGAGGATTCCGAGCTGTCCTTCGCGGGCCAGTACCTCACCGTGCTCAACGTGCGGCCCGACCGCATCATGGACAACTACCGCCGCATCCTGGGCAGCCTGTTCACGCCCCGGGCCATCTCCTACCGCCTGCACAAGGGCATCCCGGCCGAGGACATCGCCATGAGCGTGGCCTGTCTGGAGATGGTCGAGGCCGTGGCCAGCGGGGTCATGTACTCGCGCCACCCCTTCGACCTGCTGGACGAGAACGTGCTCATCAACGCGGTCTGGGGCCTGGGGCCCTACGCCGTGGACGGGGTCATCACCCCGGACGTGCTGCGGCTGAGCAAGGAGGACGAGCCCAGGCTCCTGGAGGCCCGCATCGCCCGCAAGGAGCGCCGCCTCGTGGCCCGCGCCGGCGGGCTCCTGGAGGACGAGACCCTGTCCGAGGCCGAGGCCCTCAAGCCCTGCCTGAACGAGGAGCAGGCCCGGCTCCTGGCCGCCTACGCCGTGCGCCTGGAACGCCACTACCGCTGCGCCCAGGACATCGAGTGGGCCCTGGACCGCGAGGGACGGCTCGTGCTGCTCCAGGCCCGGCCCCTGCGGGCCGAGGCCGGGGACGGACAGCGGCCCACGGCCGGGGTGGTGCCGGGCTATGAGGTGCTCCTGGAGGGCGGGGACGCGGCCTGCCCCGGGGTGGGCTCAGGCCCCGTGCGCCACGTCTGGCCGGACAGCGACCTCACCGGATTTCCCCAGGGCGCGGTGCTCGTGGCCGAGCACTCCTCGCCCAAGTACGCCCTGATCCTCCAGCGGGCCCAGGCCGTGGTCACCAACGCGGGCAGCGTCACCGGCCACATGGCCTCCCTGGCCCGGGAGTACCGCGTGCCCTCGCTGCTGAACACCGGCAAGGCCACGGACCAGCTCAAGGAGGGCCAGGTGGTCACGGTGGACGCCTTCTCCGGCCGCGTCTACAAGGGCGAGGTGCCGGAACTCCTGCGGCTGCGCCAGGACCGGGCCGACTTCATGAAGGACACCCCGGTGTACGAGACGCTCAAGCGCCTGGCCGAGCTGGTGGTGCCCCTGAACCTCACGGACCCGCGCTCCCCGGACTTCGCCCCGGCCAAGTGCCGCACCGTGCACGACGTCATGCGGCTGATCCACGAGCTGTCCTACGGCGAGATGTTCCAGATCAGCGACCTGGCCACGGACCGGGGCACCTTCTCGGTGAAGCTGGCCGCGCACCTGCCCCTGGACCTGTACATCATCGACCTGGGCGGCGGGCTCGCGGAGGACCACGGCTGGGGCCGCAGGGTACGCCCCGAGCACGTGCTCTCGGCCCCGTTCAAGGCTCTGCTGGCGGGCCTGCTCCTGCCCGAGCTGCGCCACGCCGAGCCCCGGCCCGTGGACCTGCGCGGGTTCTTCTCGGTCATGGGCGAGCAGATGCTCTCGGCCCCCCAGGCCGGGGGCCAGCGCTTCGGGGACAAGAGCTACGCCATCGTCTCGGACAAGTATCTGAACTTCAGCTCCCGGGTGGGCTACCACTACAGCATCCTGGACGCCTACTGCGGCCAGACCGTGAACAAGAACTACGTGAACTTCCAGTTCAAGGGCGGGGCGGCCGACGACGTGCGCAAGAACCGCCGGGTGCGGGCCATCGCCCGCATCCTGGAGACCCACGGGTTCGCGGTGGAGGTCAACGGCGACCGGGTGGTGGCCCGGTTCCAGAAGTACGAGGCCGCGGCCACGGCCGAGCGCCTGGACATGCTCGGCCGGCTGCTCATCTTCACCCGCCAGATGGACATGCTCATGGTGGACGAGGGCAGCGTGCAGCGGGTCTCGCAGTGCTTCCTGGACGGCGACTACCACTACGAGCAGAACGGCGGCCCGTCCTGCGGGACGTAAGCTCCTAGCGACAACCGAAGAACAGGCTGTAGCCGCCGTCCTGGGCCAGGCCCGCGCGCCGGATGTCCGGGTCCAGGAGGTTCTCGTTGTGGCCCGGGGAGTCGCGCCAGCCCTCGAATTGCCTCTTGGGCGTGGGCTCGGGCCAGAGCAGGCCCGCGTTCTCCACGCAGTGCCTGGAGCCCGAGCGGTCGAAGCGGTTGTCGAAGCCGTCGTGGGAAAGCCGTTTCGCGTCCCGCATGGCCCGGGCCTGCTCCTGGGCCAGGCCGTCCAGGCGGCTGTCGCGGGAAAGTTTCACCAGGCCGTGCTCCTGGCGCCAGGCATTGATCCGGGAGAGGAGTTCGTCCTCGAACCCGCCACCCCAGGCCCCCACAGGGATCAGGACCAGCAGGACCGCCAGGATCAGGGGCTTCATGTGAGCCCCAGCTTGGGCGCCAGGGCGGCCCAGGCCTGTTCCGGAGAAATCTCGCGCATGCAGTCGTGGTGCTTGAGCGGGCAGCGCCGGTGGCCGTGCAGGCCGCAGGGCCGGCAGTCCAGATCGCGCTCCAGCACCGTGGAGTTCTCCCCGCGCGGGAAAAAGCCCAGGGCCCGGGTGGTGGGCCCGAACAGGGCCACCAGGGGCGTGTCCTGGACCCAGGCCAGGTGCATGGGCCCGGAGTCGTTGGTCAGGTAGGCGTCCACCCGGCCCAGGACCGCGGCCAGCTCGGGCAGGGAGAGCCTGCCGGAGAGGTCCAGGGCCCGCGCCCGGGCCTGGGGCGAGGCCCAGTCCAGCACGGCCCGGGCAATGCCCTCCTCGCCGGGACCGGCCAGGAGCAGGAGCCGCGCCCCGGCCGCGGCGGCCAGGTCCAGGACCCGGCTGAAGTATTCCCCGGGCCAGCACTTGGTGGGCCAGGCCGAGCCCGGGTGCACGCCCAGGATGGGCCCCTCGCCCGCGGGCAGCTCGCGCTCCCAGATCATCGCGGCCCGGTCCAGGGCCGCCTGGGGCAGCACGAGCCGGGCCTTGGGCGCGGGCAGGCCGATGCCCAGGGGGGTGAGCAGCTGGAACAGCCGCTCGATCTCCTCCAGGCGGGCGAAGTCGCGGGGCACGGTTTCGGTGTAGGCCAGGCGGTTGAACCAGGGGCGGTTGTAGCCGATGCGCCGGGGGATGCGCGAGGCCCAGGCCACCAGGGCGCTGCGCAGGCTGGTGTGGGCCGAAAGCCAGAGATCGAAGCCCTGGTCCTCCAGGGAGCGGCCCTGGCACAGGGCCGAACACAGGCCGCGTTGCGCGCCGCGTTTGGCAAAGCCGTGAACAGCGGCCAGCTCGGGCTGGGCCGCGAACAGGCCTTCCAGCCCGGCGCGCACGTAGAAATGGATTTCGGCCCGGGGAAAGCGCTCCTTGAGCGCGGCGATGAGCGGCAGGGTGAGCACGGCGTCGCCCAGAAAGGCGGTCTGCCAGATCCCGATGCGTTCGGGCGCTCCTGCGTTCACAGCTTGATCTCCCGGGCCCGGGCCGGTATTTTCAACGGAACGGAGGCGGCCATGAAGTACATCCTGTTCGAGGATTTCTCCGGCGACCCGGTGCCCATCATCTTTCCCAACCGCATCGACTTCGCCGAGTTCCGGGAGCAGATCCCCTACTCCAAGGTCCTGTCCGCCGGGTACATCCAGCTGCGCGGCCAGGCCTTCACCTGCCACGGCGAATCCAAGGGCCTGGAGGCCCGTTCCCGCCCCGAGGACGCGGCCATCATCCAGAAGAAGTTCCAGAATCCCGAGGACTGAGACGCCGGGGCCGCAAGCCGCGGCCCCGGTCTCTTTCCTAGTTGTACTTGACGGCGCTCACCCGCATCAGGGTGTCCCAGTTGTGGATGGCCTCGATGTAGCGGATGGTGCCGGTCTTGCCGCGCATGACCAGGGAATGGGTCTCGGCCCCGTGGCCGGTATAGCGCACGCCCTTGAGGAAGGTTCCGCCGGAGATGCCCGTGGCCGCGAAGAACAGGTCGTCGCTCTTGACCAGGTCGGCCACGGTGTAGATGCGCCGGATGTCCATGCCCGACTCGGCCAGGCCGTTCTTCTCGGCCTGCTTCTGCGGATCGAGCTTGGCGAACATCTCGCCGCCCATGATGCGGATGGCGATGGCCGAAAGCACGCCCTCGGGGGTGCCGCCGGTGCCCATCATCAGGTCCACTTCGCTGCGCGGGTCGATGGCCATGAGCGAACCGGCCACGTCGCCGTCGGTGTGCAGCTGGATGCGCGCCCCGGCCTCGCGGATCTCGCCCACCAGCTTCTTGTGCCGGGGCTTGTCCAGGACGAAGACCACCAGGTCGTCCACGTCCTTGCCCAGGGCCTTGGCGATTTTCCGCAGGTTCTCGCCAACCGGGGCCTCGATGTCCACCACGGTCTTGGCCTCGGCGGGCACCACCAGTTTCTGCATGTAGAAGCTGGGACCGGGCTCGAACATGGTCCCGGCCGGGGCCACGCCCACCACGGAGATGGCGTTGGGCCGGCCGAAGGCCAGGAGGTTGGTGCCCTCCACCGGGTCCACGGCCACGTCCACGGCCAGCTCGCCGCCGCCGCCCACGCGCTCGCCGTTGTAGAGCCGGGGGGCCTCGTCCTTCTCGCCCTCGCCGATGACCACCCGGCCGTCGATGTTGAGCGTTTCAAAGGACAGGCGCATGGCGTCCACGGCGGCCTGGTCGCCGGCCTCCTTGTCGCCCTTGCCGAGCCAGCGCGCCGACGACAGGGCCGCGGCCTCGGTCACGCGCACCAGGTCCATGGCCAGGTTTCTCTGCGGGGCTTCCATGTATCGCTCTCCTCGTTGTCAGCCGTTGGTTGCTAGAAAAAACGCTCGCGGATGCGCCGGGCCACGTCCTCGGCCGTGAAGCCGTACTTCTTGGCCAGCTGCCCGGCCGGAGCCGATTCGCCGAAATGGTTCAGGCCCATGGCCAGGCCGTCGCAGCCCAGGTACTTGTACCAGCAGTCCGTGCGTCCGGCCTCCAGGGAGGCGCGCCTGGTCACGGCCGGCGGCAGCACGGCCTTCTTGTAGTCCTCGGATTGCTCGTCGAACAGGGCCTGGCAGACCACGTTCACCAGCCGGATCTTCTTGCCGGGCAGGAGCGCCATGGCCTCCAGGGCCAGGGAGACCTCCGAGCCCGAGGCCAGCAGGAGCAGCTCGGGCTCACCCTCGCAGTCGGCCAGCACGTAGCCGCCGCGCCGGGCCCCGTCCTTGACCCCGGGGTACGTGGCCGGGTCGAGCACGGGCAGGCCCTGGCGGGTCAGGAACAGGCAGGAGGGCCGCTCCTCCTCGTGCAGGGCGATGTCCAGGCAGAGCGCGGTCTCGCCCGCGTCCGCCGGGCGGAAGTCCAGGACCCCGGGGATGAGCCGCAGGGAGGCCATGTGCTCCACGGGCTGGTGCGTGGGACCGTCCTCGCCCAGGTGGAAGGAGTCGTGGGTGAAGACGTAGAGCACCGGGAGCTTCTGCAGGGACGACATGCGGATGGCGTTGCGGCAGTAGTCCGAAAAGGTCAGGAACGTGGCCCCGAAGGGGATCGGCCCGCCGTGCAGGGCCAAGCCGTTCATGATCGCGGCCATGGGGAACTCGCGCACGCCGAAGGCCAGGCAGCGGTTGCCGAAGGCCCCGGCCCCGAACACGCCGTAGGCGTCGCGGAACTTGGCCGTCTGGTTCGAGGGGTCCAGGTCCGCGGAACCGCCCACCAGGACCGGCAGCTTGGGCGCGATGTGGTCCAGGCACTTGCCCCAGGCCTGGCGCGTGGCCGGCTTGGTCCCGGCCTCGAAGGACGGCCAGTCCAGGCTGAGCTTCCCGCGCGGGCCCGTGGCCATGTTCCAGTAGGCCGCGAAGTCCTTGTCCGCCAGGCGGGCCTTGAGGTTCTCGCGCCAGAGCCGGGTGTTCTCGCGCTGGCCGTCGTGGCGGGCGCGCATCTGGGCCACCACGTCGTCGGGGGCGAAGAAGAACTGGTCCGCGGGCAGGCCCATCTTGGTCTTGGTGGCCGCGATCTCCTCGGGCGGCAGGGGCTCGCCGTGGGTGCCGTGGTCGCCCTCGCGGGTGGCCGAACCCTTGGCCATGACCGTGTGGCCGATGATCAGCGTGGGCCGGGAGGCGTCCAGGCGGGCGGTCTGGATGGCCTTGCGGATGGCCCCGCGGTCGTGGCCGTCCACCTCGATGACCTGCCAGCAGAAGGCCTCGAAGGCCTTCTTGTAGTCGCAGCAGTCCGCGCGCTTGGTGGGCCCGGCCAGCTGGATCTTGTTGGAGTCGTAGAACACGATGAGCTTGCCCAGGCCCCAGAGGCCGGCCAGGGAGGCCGCGCCCAGGGCGATGGGCTCCTGGAGGTCGCCGTCCGAGGCCAGGACGTAGGTGAAGTGGTCCAGCACGTCCGCGCCGAGCTTGGCGGCCAGATGGGCCTCGGCCGCGGCCAGGCCCACGGACATGGCGAAGCCCTGGCCCAGGGGCCCGGTGGTGGCCTCCACGCCCGGGGTCAGGTCGCGCTCGGGATGGCCCGGGGTCAGGCTGCCCAGCTGGCGGAAGGCCCTGAGGTCATCCATGCCGATGCGGCCGGTGAGCTGCAGCAGGGCATAGAGCAGGGCCGACTCGTGCCCGGCCGAGAGCACGAAGCGGTCGCGGTTGAACCAGCGCGCGTCGTCCGGGTCGGTGTTCAGGAACTCGCTGAACAGGACGTAGGCGAAGTCGGCCGAGGACATGGCCCCGCCGGGGTGGCCGGAATTGGCCGCCCGGACCGTGTCCATGACCAGCCCGCGGATGACGTTGACGCATTTCTGGTCGAGGGTCTCGTTGCCCATGCTCATCTCCGGTCAAAGAGCTCGATGAGGTCCAGACGGCGCTGGTGCCGCTCACCGGCGAAATTCGTGCTCAGGAAGACCTGGACCATGCTCCAGGCCAGGCCCTGGCCCACAACGCGCTCCCCCAGGCAGAGGATGTTGGCGTCGTTGTGTTCGCGGGCCATGCGGGCCATGAACTCGTTGGTGCACAGGGCCGCGCGGATGCCGTGGTAGCGGTTGGCGGCGATCGCCATGCCCAGGCCCGTGCCGCAGATCAGGATGCCCAGGCAGCCGCCCGCGAGCACCCGCTGGGCCATCTTCTGGGCGAACGGCGGGTAGTCGCAGCTCGCCGTGCAGTCCGGGCCCAGGTCTTCCACGGTATGGCCGGCCGCGGCCAGCTTGTCCTTGAGGAAGGTCTTGAGCTGGAAGCCGCCGTGGTCCGAGGCGATGACGATGGTCTGCATGTTCTCTCCCGCTCTCACTGCTGTCCGCCGGCCTTGGCCCGCTGCCGGGCTTCCTGCCTGGCGCGGATCTCGCGCTCGATGCGCCCGGCCTCCTCGGCCAGGAACGCGGCCTGGGTGCGGCAGAACCCGGCCTCGGCCTGGTCCGCCTCGGTCTGGCCCAGCCTGCCCAGGCAGGCATATTCCTCGCTCAACCGTTTTTCAAGACGCCGGATTTCCAGGCGCCGCACGGCCGTGCCCAAGGCGAAGGCCAGCTCGTCGCCCAGCAGGCGCAGGCCCTCGTGGAACACGGACAGCGGGCCGCCGCTCATGGCCGCGCGCCCCCGGCAGGGGCTTCCGAACCGTCCATTTCGAGCACGTGCGGGGCCTCCTCGCGGTCCAGGCGGCGCACCTCGGTGCCGTCCGGCAGGGCCAGGTTCAAGGCGTCCGCGGGCCAGGGCTCGAGCTTAAGCTCTCGGGACTTGATGCGCAAGACGCCGTTCTCCTCCTCCGGCAGGTCCACGGTGAGCATGGTGCACAGCCCCGGAGCCTCGGCGGAGTAGCCGTTGAAGGAGATGGTCCAGGTTTCGCCCTCACGCCTGGTCCCGTCCTCGCGGGGCGGCCGTGTCAGGGGCCCGGTCATGGACACGGGGTTGCCCATGTAGTCCAGGACCAGGCTGGTCACCCGGCCTTTGGAGAAGCGGTACTCGAAGCCCGTGCTGTTCACCGGCCGCACCGAGTCGTGCACGGCCGAGACCAGGGTGCCGAAGTCGCCGCACACGAGCCGGGCCAGGTCGGCCAGGGAGAACGGGAAGGGCAGGCCCAGGCGCTGGGCCCCGACCACCGGGTCCCAGTGCTTGTAGGCCGTGCGCCGGTCCGGGTAAAAGGCCAGAAGCCCCTCCCCGGACTCGCGGATGAAGGCCAGGCTGGTGCCCACCCCGGACTGCACGTCCAGGCGCAGGGGCCCGTTCAGGTCGCCGAAGAAGTACATGACCGTGCGGTTGGTCTTGGAGCGGGGCTTGGGCGAGGTGTAGGTGAAGCTGCCGCGCACGAGCAGGGCCGGGGGGGCCTTGACGCCCAGGTGCGCGGTGCGGAACTCCTGCCAGGCCCAGGCCGCGGGGTCCGCGCCCGGGTCGAGCACGGGTTTGGGCGTGCAGCCGGCCTGCGTCAAGAGCGCGGCGAGAAGGACCACGCAGAGAAGCGCCAGGGACCGTTTCATAGGCCGCGCAGCTTTCCCTGAATGAGCTCGGGGTCCTTGTGCTTCTTCTTGAGGGCCTTGGTGTAGGCCTGGCGGGCCTCGTTGGTCTTGCCCATGGCCTTGGCGATGTCCCCGTAGTGGTTCCAGAGCTCGGGGTCGTCGGGCACGAGGCTCACGGCCCGGCGGATCTGGGTCCAGGCCTCGTCCAGACGGCCCATGCGGAAATAGACCCAGGCCAGGGAATCGATCATGAAGCCGTTTTCCGGGTCCTGGCGCAGGGCGCTCTGGACCAGCACCAGGGCGCGGTCCAGCTCGCGGCTCTCGTCGGCCAGGGTGTAGCCCAGGTAGTTCAGGGCCTCGGCGTGCTCGGGATTCTTGGCAATGGCCTGCTCCATGGCCGAAAGCGCCCCGGTCTCGTCACCCATCTCGCGCAGCAGGAGCCCGTAGCGGTAGTGCAGGTCCGCGTCCCCGGGCACGCGGGCCAGGCCCTGCTCCATGATTTCGCGGGCCTTGGGCAGCTCCTTGGACTCGGCCAGGAGCCCGGCCTCCAGGATGTAGAACCGGGCCAGGCCGGGGTAGCGGCGCACACCCTCGGCCGCGGCCTCCAGGGCCTCGTTGTGGCGCTTGAGCGCGGCCAGGAGCTGGATGCGGAACTGCAGGGCCTGGGGATAGCCCGGGTCGGTTTCCTGGATGTTCTCCAGGACCTTGAGGGCCTTTTCCGCGTCGCCCCGGCCCTCGAAGGCGATCATGGCCTGGTACAGGTAGAATTCCGCGGACACCGGCCCGTTCTCGGCCAAAAGCTCCAGCACGGCCGAGGCCTGGGCCGGGAAGCCCTCGCGCAGGAAGACCTCGGCGGCCTCCAGCAGGACCCCGCGCTCGCGGGAGCCGTCGCGGATGAGGGCCAGGGCCCGGTCCGGCCGGTTCAGCTTGAGGTTCAGGGTGGCCAGGCGCAGGCGCACCTCGTCGCGGGACTCGTCGATGGCCAGGAGCCGGGCGTAGGTCTTCTCGGCCGCGGCGTAGTCCTTGAGCATCTCGTACTGGTAGGCCATGAGCCCCAGGGCGTCGATGTCCTCTGGGTCGGCGGCCAGGACGCCGCGCAGGGTGCGCAGGGCCTGGCGGTGCTGGCCCAGCCCGGATTGGGCCTGGGCCTGGAGGAAGCGGGCCTCGGCGTCCAGGGATTTGGGCGGCAGGGCCTTGAGCGCGTCCAGGGCCCGGGCGTACTCGTGGAGGTCCACCAGGACCAGGGCGTACTGGACCCGGGCCTGGTCGTCCTTGGGGAAGCGCTCCACGTAGCTGTCGAAGACCTGGGCCGCGCGGTCGGTCTTGCCCTCCATGAGCAGGGCGTTGGCCAGGTAGAGGTTCAGGGCGCGGTCGTCCGGGAAGCGCTGCACGCCCTCCTCGAGGATGCCCCGGGCCGTGCCGATCTGGTCGTTGTTCCAGAACAGGTTGGCCTTGTCCACATAGAGCTCGGGCGCGGGCGACAGCTCGATGACCTTGTTCAGGGCCTCCACCGCGGTCTTCTGAAAGCCCAGGGCCTGGGCCAGGGTCTCCTGGTTCAGGGGCTGGGTCCGGGTCAGGCGCTGGAGGCGCAGAATCTGGTCCTGGTAGATCAGGTAGTAGTACTGGACCCGGCCTTCCGGCGAAAGCGCCGGCCCCTGGGCCATGGGCTGCGGGGTCCTGTGCCCGGCGCAGCCGGAAAGCAGCAGAAGCGCGGCCAGGGCGGCGGGACCCAGCAGGCGGACGGCGATTCTCATTTCCCCTCCCCGGATTGGCGGCCCACGCAGCGCTGATGCGCGATGACCAGCTCGCGCAGCTTGGCCAGCAGCTCACGGCCCAGATACAGTCCCTGCTCGATCATCTGCGGCCCGTACTTGCGGCCCGAGCGGGTGCGGAAGGTCCCGGCCACGGCCTCCACGCGGGCCAGGCCCTCGGGGAAGCGGTCGGCGATCTCCTGGATGGACCACTCCTCGTAGTCGCAAATCTCCCAAAGGGTGGTCACGAAGTTGTCCGGACCCCAGCGGAACTTGTCCGCGTCGTGCAGGGCCCCGGCCAGAAGCCGGGCCCGGGGCTCCTCGGGCAGGCCCTGGCCCGGCCGGAAGGCCTCGTGCACCGCGATGGCCTGGGCGGCCAGCTCGCGGTCCCGGTCCGAGATGGGGTAGTCCTTGAGGATCATCCGGGCCAGGTCCGCGCCCTTTTCGGCGTGGTGCGGCTCCAGGCGGCAGGTGTCGTGCAGGAGCCCGGCGAACTGGGCCAGGAGCCCCAGGTGGCGGCTGTCCTCGGGCGGCAGGGCCGTGCCCTCCACCAGGACCAGGGCGCAGGCCTCCTGGGCCACCTTCTTGGAGTGCTCCACCCCGTGCCCATAGTCGTCGTAGAGGAACGGCAGGCAGTCCTCCTGGAGGCGCAGGATGAGCGGGTGGTCGAAAAACATGTCCCAGGCGAACTGGAGCTCCACGGCGCAGTCCATGTAGAAGGCCGGGATGGGCTGCAGGGAGGCCATGCGGCGGGCCTGGCGGCGGAGGTCCTTGAGGGTCTCAATCACGGGGGTTGATCCAGTCCTTGGAGAAGCCTTCCACCCGGTTCTCCAGATGTTCGCGGATCTTGTCCAGGAGCCGGGCCTCGATCTGGCGCACGCGCTCGCGGGTCACGCCGAAGCGCTGGCCGATCTCGCGCAGGGTCACGGGCTCGTCCGAGAGCAGCCGCTCGTTCAAGATGGCCCGCTCCTTGTCCGAGAGCTTGGGCTCGATGGTCTTCAGGTTCTTCAGGAGCAGGCTGGAGATCTGGTCGTTGACCAGGGTCTCCTCCACCCCCGGGGTGAGCGAGGGCAGGAGGTCCAGGCGGGTGGTGTCCGAGTCGTCGCCCAGGGGCAGGTCCAGGGACATGTCGTTGCGCGAGAGCCGCTGGTCCATCTCGTCGATCTCGGTGGTGCTCACGTTCAGGCTCTCGGACAGGGCCTGGGTGGTGGGATCGAAGCCCATGGACTGGAGCCGCTGGCGCTCCTTGTTCAGGTTGTAGAACAGCTTGCGCTGGGCCTGGGTGGTCCCGATCTTGACCATGCGCCAGTTGTCCATGATGTACTTGAGGATGTAGGCCTTGATCCAGAAGGCCGCGTAATAGCTGAACTTGATGCCCTTTTCCGGGTCGAACTTGCGGACCGCCTTCATGAGGCCCACGTTGCCCTCCTGGATCAGGTCGAGCACGTTCTGCATCCAGCGGCGCTGGAAGTCCATGGCGATCTTGACCACCAGGCGCAGGTGCGAGGAGACCAGGCGGAAGGCCGCGTCCTGGTCGTTGCCCTCGCGCACGCGGCGGGCCAGCTCGAACTCCTCCTCCGGGGCCAGGAGCGGGAAACGGGAGATCTCGCGCAGGTAGAGCTGGAGCGGATCGCGGGCCACCACCTCGCCGCGCGGAGGCACGGCCAGGGTGAAGGCCTCGGGACCCGGGGCCTCCTCGGCCAGATCGAGCTCCTCGGCTTCGGGCTCGACGACCTCGTCCCCGGAGGGCTCTTCGGCTTCGGGCTCGATGTATTCCACGTCCGGCGCGGGGGCCTGCTTTTTGGACTTCATGGCTTCGGGCGACAGATCGGGAGGATGGGCCGCGGAGGGCCGCCTTCGGGTCAGAGGTTCACGCAAGGGGTTCACGATACAGCTTCTCGTTGTCCTTTTCAATGCTTTTCGGTACACGGGCCTTGCCCGGCAATGGCAGCATAGCATCTCCGGACGAGGCCACAACCCTTGGGAGCTTTTTCCCAAGCAACGCGCAAAGGAGCCCGCCTTGCCCGATTTCCGCGCCGCTCTCAAGGACGGCCGCACACTCCTCTTCGACGGGGGCTACGGCACCCTGCTCCAGTCCCGGGGCCTGCCCGCGGGCCTGTCCCCCGAGCTTTGGGGGCTCAAGGCCCCGGAGGTCGTGGCCGGGGTGCACCGGGACTACCTGGAGGCCGGGGCCCGGGTCCTGACCACCAACACCTTCGGCGGCACCCGCTTCAAGCTGGCCGGAGCCGCCGACGCCCGGGCGCTCAACCGCGAGATGGCCCGCCTGGCCCGCGGCGCGGCCGGGGACGCGGCCTTTGTGGCCGGCTCCGTGGGCCCCACCGGACATTTCATCCAGCCCCTGGGCGAGCTCACCTTCCGCGAGATGGTGGCGGCCTTCCGGGAGCAGATCCAGGGCCTGGCCGAGGGCGGGGCCGACCTGATCCTGGGCGAGACCCATTTCGACCTGGCCGAGGCCCGGGCCGTGGTCATCGCGGCCCGCGAGGCCTGCGACCTGCCCGTGGCCCTGACCATGACCTTCGAGGGCCCGGCCACGCTCACCGGCTCCGACCCCCTGGTCTGCCTGGACGCGCTCCAGAACATGGGCCTGGACCTCCTCGGCACCAACTGCTCGGCCGGACCCGAGCAGATGGCGGCCACGGTGCGGGCCATGCTCCCCCGTCTCTCGGTGCCGCTTTTGGTCCAGCCCAATGCCGGGCTGCCCGAGCTGGAAAACGGCAAGACCGTGTTCCGCCTGGGGCCCGAGCAGTTCGCGGAACAGACCGCGCGGCTGGCCGATTTGGGCGCCAAGGCCCTGGGCGGCTGCTGCGGCAGCACGCCCGCGCACATCCGGGCCCTGGCCGCCCGGCTCAAAGGCCGGTCCTGGTCCCTGCAGGCGCCTGCGGACGCGCCCTGGCTCGTGCTCACCTCGCGCTCCCAGAGCGCGCTTCTGGGCAACGGCCAGCCCTGCGCGATCATCGGCGAACGCATCAATCCCACGGGCAAGAAGGCCCTCACCGCCGAGATCCAGGCCGGACGCCTGGACGAGGCCCTGCGCCTGGGCGAGGAGCAGGCCGCGGCCGGGGCCGTGGTCCTGGACGTGAACGTGGGCGCGCCCCTGGTGCGCGAGGCCGAACTCCTGCCCGCCCTGGTCCAGGCCCTCTCGGCCAAGCTGCCCCTGCCCCTGTGCCTGGACTCCTCGGACCCCGAGGCCGTGGAAGAGGCCCTCTGGGCCTGCCCGGGCTCGCCCCTGGTCAACTCCATCAGCGGCGAACCCGGCCGCCTGGAACGCCTGGGCCCGCTGTGCAAAAAATTCGGCGCCCCGTTCATCCTCCTGCCCCTGGAGGGCAAGAAGCTGCCCGTGACCGCGGCCGAGCGCATCGCGGTCATCGAGAAGCTCCTGGCCCAGGCCCTGGCCCTGGGCATCCCCAAGCGCCTCGTGCTGGTGGACGCCCTGGCCCTGACCGTGTCCTCCAAGCCCGAGGCGGCGAAACATTGCCTGGCGGTGATCGAACACTGCACGCGCGTGCTGGGCCTGCCCACCACCCTGGGCCTGTCCAACATCTCCTTCGGCCTGCCCGCCCGCGAGCTGCTCAATTCCACGTTCCTGGCCATGGCCACGGCCGCCGGGCTGTCCTCCTGCATCGCCAACCCCTCGTCGGCCCGGCTGCGCGAGAGCCTGGGCGCGGCCGAGGTGCTGCTCAACCGCGATCCCCAGGCCGGGCGGTACATCCAGGCCTTCGCCTCCTGGACCCCGGCGGCTCCGGCCGCGCAGTCCGCTCCGGCCGCTCCGGCCGCCGGAACCCCGGACATCCCCTCGGGCAACTCCCTGGAGGCCCTGCGCCGGGCCGTGGTGCGCGGCGACCGCGAGGCCGTGTCCGGGCTCTGCCGCAAGGCCCTGGAGGACGGTTTCTGCGCCCTGACCCAGGTGAACGAGGGCCTCATCCCCGGGATCATGGACGTGGGCGAGAAGTACGAGCGCAAGGAATACTTCCTGCCCCAGCTCCTGCGCTCGGCCGAGACCATGCAGACCGCCTTCGGCCTGCTCAAGCCCCTGCTGGAGGAGGCCGGCGGCCCGGCCGGCCCGGTGGTGGTCATGGCCACGGTGGAGGGCGACATCCACGACATCGGCAAGAACATCGTCTGCCTCATGCTCAAGAACCACGGCTTCGAGGTCCTGGACCTGGGCAAGGACGTGTCCGCCGAGCGCATCGTGACCGAGGCCCAGGCCAAGGGCGCCAGGCTCATCGGGCTCTCGGCGCTCATGACCACGACCATGGTGCGCATGGAGGACACGGTGCGGCTCCTGGCCGAACGCGGCCTGGACATCCCGGTGATGATCGGCGGGGCCGTGGTCACCGGGCCGTTCGCCCAGGCCATCGGCGCGGCCGGCCATTCCACCGACGCGGTCTCGGCCGTGCGCCTGGCCAAGCAGCTCACCGGCCTGGTGCACTGACGCGCGCTTCCCCTTGGGGGGGGAATCTGCTAGGGAGTGCGGATATGACACACGCAGCACGCCTGTTTTCCGGCCCGGCCGGGCGGCGCCTGTTTCTGGCGCTGCTCCTGGCCGTGGTGGTGCTCTTCCCGGCGGCCTGCGGCGGCTCCGAGCCGCCCAAGAAGGCCCAGTCCCAGGCCTCCTTCGCCTCCCTGGACGAGGCCGGGGTCAAGAACCTCATCGCCGAATCCAAGGGCAAGGTCCTGCTCCTCTGCTTCTGGACCACCTGGTGCCCGTCCTGCCGCCAGGAAATGGGCGAACTGGCCAAGATCCGCTCGGCCTACAAGCCCGAGGACCTGCGCGTGGTGGCCGTGTCCCTGGACGAGAACGTGGGGGCGCTCAAGAGCTTTTTCCAGTCCGAGCCGCCCGTGGAGGTCTTCTTCGGCGGGGTCGGGCTGGGCGGGGTGTACGGCATCGAGGCCATCCCCCACCTGATGATCTTCGACCGCGACGGCAAGCAGGCCTTCAACAAGCCCGGGGCCTACCCCTTCGCCATGCTCGACGGGATCATCGCGGGGCTGGCCAAGGGATGAGCGCGCCGCTGCTGCGCAAGGCCCGCATCCAGGACGTGAAGGCCATCCACGGCCTGCTTCTGCGGCCCGGCGAGGGCGACGGACTGGTCCTGCCGCGCTCGTTCAACCAGCTTTACTCGCATCTGCGGGATTTCTTCGTGGCCGTGGACCGGGAGACCGACGAGGTGCTCGGCTGCTGCGCCCTGTGCATCTGCTGGGACGACCTGGCCGAAGTCCGCTCGCTCATGGTCCGGCGCGAGTACCGGGGCCAGGGTCTGGGCCGGCTCCTGGTGGACGCCTGCCTGTCCGAGGCCGTGACCATCGGCATCTTCCGGGTCTTCGTGCTGACCAACCAGGAGGCCTTTTTCCGCAAGATGGGTTTCGCCGAGGCGGCCAAGGACGCCCTGCCCCAGAAGGTCTGGGCCGACTGCGTGAACTGCCCGCACTTCCCGGACTGCGACGAAACCGCCATGGTCATGGAGCTTTAGCATGGCCCACAAGCTCAACCTGCTCGTGCCCGCCGCGACCATCGCGGCCCGCGTGGCCGAGTTGGGCCGCGAGGTCTCCGAGGCCTATCCCAAGGGCCCCCTGGTCTGCGTCTGTGTGCTCAAGGGCGCGTTTCTGTTCTTCGCCGACCTCCTGCGCCACGTGAAGGGCGGCCCGGAAATCGACTTCATCCGCCTGGCCAGCTACGGCGCGGGCACCTCCTCCAGCGGCAGCCTGGTCTTTTCCAAGGACCTGGAGGTGAACATCGAGAACAAGCACGTGCTCATCGTGGAAGACATCGTGGATTCCGGGCGCTCGGTGGAGTACCTGGTCCACGTGTTTGCAGGGCGCAATCCCAGGAGTTTGAAAATTTGTGCGCTCGTTGATAAACAGGAGCGCAGGGTAACGGACACGCCGATCGCCTTCACCGGGTTCAACCTCACCGGCAAGGGCTTTCTGGTCGGCTACGGCATGGATTACGCGGAGCGCTACCGCGAGCTGGATGCCATTTACGAGCTGATTCGCGAAGGTTGAAAACGAGCGAGGCCGCCATGATCATCGCCTGCCCCAATTGCAAGACGAAGTACAACCTCCCGGACAGCAAGATTCCGGCCGGCGGGGCCAAGGTGAAATGCTCCAAGTGCGCCCACGTGTTCAAGGCCGCCCCGCCCAGCGTGGAGCCCGAAGACCAGGCCCTGGACCTCTTGGAGAGCCCCACGGCCAAGGCCCCCCAGGGTTCGTCCCAGGCCTTTGAGGAGGCCTTTGACGAGGCCGTGAGCCAGGCCCCCAAGCCCGCGCCCAAGCCCAGGCCCAAGCCCGCGCCCAAGCCCGCCCCGGAGCCCGAGCCCGAGGAAGAAGAGCCTGTGGAAGAGGAGGCCCCGGAGGAGGAATCCTTCGAGGAGCAGGCCCCGGCCCAGGAGGAATACCAGGAAGAGGAAGAGACCCAGGAGGAAGAGGCCCAGGACGAGGGCCCGTCCATGGGCGGCAGCCTGGACTTCGGCGGCAAGCCCGCCAAGGAGAAGAAGGGCAAGAAGCCCCTGGTGGTGGTCCTGCTCCTGCTGGTCCTGGTCCTGGTGCTGGTCTACGGGGCTTACGCCCTGCAGGGCCTCCTGCCCTTCAAGCTGCCGGCCCTGCCCTTCTCCCTGCCCGGGATCAAGACCACGGCCACGGCCGAGAAGGCCGCCGAGTCCCCGGCCAACCGGGTCAAGAAGATCGCCCTGCGCAACGTGCGCCAGTACGTGGTGCTCAACGAGAAGGCCGGTCCGGTCTTCGTCATCGAGGGCAAGGCCGTGAACACCTTCGACGCGCCCAAGGAGCGCATCCGGGTGGAGGGCGCGCTCTACGACGAGCACGGCAACGTCCTGGCCTCCAAGCAAATCCTCTGCGGCAACACCCTCTCGCACCTCCAGCTCCAGGTGCAGACCGAGGAGGAGATCAACACCGGCCTGGCCTCCGAGGTGGGCGTGCTCTCCAACAACACCTTCCTCAAGCCGGGCATGGACACGCCGTTCATGGTCGTGTTCTTCAACCCGCCCAAGAACGTCAAGGAGTTCGGGGTCAAGGTCCTGGACGCCCTGGACCCGGCCCAGTAGGCGGAAACGAGTGTCAGGGGCCGTCCGGAACCGCCGGGCGGCCCTTTTTCATTCCGGAGGCCCATGAAGACCAAGGAAACCTTCCGCTGTTCGGCCTGCGGCGGCCAGTCCCCGCGCTGGCAGGGCCAGTGCCCGTCCTGCGGGGAGTGGAACACGCTCGCTGCCGTGACCGTGGCCGCCAAGTCCGGCAAGGCCCGGTCCGCGGCCGCCGCGGCCAACGCGCCCCAGCCCCTGGCCCAGGCCGAGGCCCTGGACCTGGAGGCCCGCGGCACGGGCTTCG
>DFYP01000107.1:0-28359 GCA_002382645.1 Desulfovibrio sp. UBA4079
GTCCCTGCACTGCAACAACTGCGGCGACTGCGTGGAGGCCTGCGCGGGCCAGGGCCAAGCCCTGCGCCTGGGCCTGGGCCGCCCTCGCGCCGGAACTCTCGACAAGCTCGCGAAGATTGACATAGACTGAATACGCGCAGACGGGAGCAATCCGGCCCAGCCCGTCAGGAGGCCCTGCCCATGCGGCGGATACTGATCATCCCGGTTCTGCTCGGCCTCGTCTGGACCGCGCTTCTCATCGCCCTGTTCACCCGGAACATCATCGGCGAGCGGCGCCACGTCATGGACATCGCCGAACGCCAGGCCAAGGCCTTTTTCCAGCAGGTGGTCTCGACCCGCGCCTGGAACTCCCTGCACGGCGGCATCTACGTGCCCCTCGGCCCCCTGGCCGAGCCCAACCCCTATCTGCCGGAGCAGGAGCGCGTCCAGCGCATGGAATCCGGCCAGATCCTGGTCAAGATCAACCCCGCGTACATGACCCGCCAGCTCGCCTCCATCGCCGAGGCCCGCAGCGGGGTCATCGTGCACATCACCAGCCTGAAGCCGATCCGCGCGGAAAATGCTCCGGACGCCTGGGAGCGCGAGGCCCTTTCCCGCCTGGAGCCGGGAGGCGAATTCTTCGAGCTGGTGCCCGCGCCGGGCGGCGACCTGTTCCGCTACATCGCGCCCCTGACCGCCGAGGCCAGCTGCCTGCAATGCCACGTCAACGAACACGAGGGCGACGTCCGCGGCGGCATCAACGTCTCGCTGCACGCCGGTCCGCTGCTCAGCTATTTCAACGCCACGGCCAAGGGTCAGGCCGTGTCCTTCGGGGTCATCTGGCTCACCGGCATCCTGGGCCTGGGCGGCTGCTTCCTCGAGATCAACCGCAAGCGCGAGAAGGCCGAGAACCTGAGCCTGGTCAAGAGCCGCTTTCTGGCCAACATGAGCCACGACATGCGCACCCCGCTCAACGGGATCATCCGGCTGGCCGGGCGCATGCTGCGCCAGGATTCCAGCCCGCGCGACGCCCAGTACGCCCGGCTCATGGTCCACTCGGCCAAGTCCCTGCTGGAGATGGTCAACGACATCCTGGAGTTCGCCCGCCTGGACTCCGGCCGCCTGGAGCTCAAGCCCCGGCCCTTTGACCCGCGCCTGGCCGTGACCAGGGCCGCGGACATCTTCGCCTTCGCTGCCGGGGAGAAGTTTCTGGACTTCTCCTGGGAGGTGGACCCGGATGTGCCGCCCCTGCTCTGCGGGGACGACTTCCGCTTCCGCCAGGTCCTGGCCAACCTCCTGGGCAACGCCGTGAAGTTCACGGAGCGCGGTTTCGTGCGCCTGAACATGCGCGCGGCGCAGACCGGGAACGGCTTGTGGGCGCTGCGCACCGAGGTGCAGGACAGCGGCGTGGGCATCGCGGCGGAACACCTGGAGAGCATTTTCGAATGCTTCTCCCAGGCCGAGGACTGTCCGACCCACCGCCACGCGGGCTCGGGCCTGGGCCTGTCCATCGCCCGGCAGCTGGCCCGGCTCATGGGCGGGGATGTGACGGTCGCAAGCACCCCGGGCCAGGGCAGCCGCTTCACCTTCACGGCCCTGCTGCGGCCCTGCGCCCCGGGCGAGACGGTTCCGGAACAGGACGCCGCGGACCTGGCCGCGTCCGGCGGACTGGACCTGTTCCTGCCCGGATGCCGCTTCCTGGTGGTGGACGACCACGGCGTGAACCGCGTGCTCCTGCGCGACGTGCTGCGCGAATGCGGGGCCGAGGTGCAGCTGGCCCAGGACGGCTTCGCCGCCCTGAAACTCTTCGAGCAGGAACGCTTCGACCTGGTCTTCATGGACCTCCAGATGCCGGGCATGGACGGGGCCAAGGCCATCCGGAACATGCGCGGGATCGAGCACGGGCGGGGGCAGGCCCGCACGCCCATCCTGGTGCTCACCGCCTTTGCCGTGCCCGAGGAGGCCGCGGACCTCCCCAGCGGCGAGATCGACGGCGTGCTCGGCAAACCCCTGGACCTGGGCCAGCTGCGCGAGGCCATCCTGCGGGCCGCGCCCGGGCGGCGGGACACGGCGATTCCGCCTGCGGACGGAGGCCGGGTCGAGGAACCCGCGGCCGGGCCGCTGCTGGAGCTGGAACCCGCCCTGCGGCTACTCGGCGGACGGCGGGACCTGTACGCCTCGCTGGTGGACGAGTTCCTGACCTCGGCCGAAAGCCTCCAGCAGGAGCTGGAAGCGGCCACGGCCCGGGGCGACAACCGGGAGGCCATGCGCCTGGCCCATACCGTCAAGACCGGGGCGGCCACTGTGGGCGCCTCCCGGCTGCGGGTCCTGGCCACCGCACTGGAGACCCGGGCCCGGGCGCAGGAGCCGCTGGCTCCGGAGCACGGCCAGGATCTGCGGGGAACCCTGAACCAGACCGTCCAGGCGCTCAAGAGCGCCGTGGCCCGGCCCTGACCATGGCCTCCATCTGCATTCTCGACGACCACAGCCTCATCCGCAGGCTCATCAGCGAAACCGCCGGCGGGCTGGGCCACAAGGTCTGCGGCGCGGCCACCATCGCCGAGGGACTGGCGCTCTGCCGGAAACAGGACTTCGACGTCATCTTCCTGGACATCCTCCTGCCCGACGGCAACGGCCTGAGCGTGATCCCGGCCCTGCGCGGGCTGCCCTCGCGGCCGGAGATCGTCATCATCACGAGCCACGGCGACCCCGACGGCGCGGAGCTGGCCATCCGCCACGGGGCCTGGGACTATCTCACCAAGCCCCTGTCCGTGGAGAACCTGACCCTGACCCTGCAACGGGTGGTGGCCTTCCGGCAGCAGCAGGTCCCGGCGGCCCAGTTCCAGCTCCAGCCCCAGGGCATCATCGGGGAGAGCCGCGCCCTGCGCGCCTGCCTGGAGAGCCTGAGCCAGGCCTCGGCCAGCAACGTGAGCGTGCTCCTGCTGGGCGAGACCGGCACGGGCAAGGAGCTTTTCGCCAGGGCCATCCACGACAACAGCCCGCGGGCCAAGCACCCCTTCGTGGCCCTGGACTGCGCCGCCCTGACCGAGTCCCTGCTGGAGGCCCGCATGTTCGGGCACACCCGGGGATCGTTCACCGGCGCGGATCAGAGCCGGGAGGGCGTGTTCCGCCTGGCGCACAACGGGACCCTGTTCCTGGACGAGGTCGGCGAACTGCCACCCTCCTTGCAGCGGTCCTTCCTGCGCGTGCTGGAAACCCGCCGCTTCCGGCCCATCGGGGCCAAGGAGGAGGTGGAGAGCGATTTCCGGCTCATCGCCGCCACCAACCGCAACCTGGCGGAAATGGCCGATCTCGGCCTGTTCCGCCAGGACCTGCTCTATCGCCTCAAGGGCCTGACCATCACCTTGCCTCCCCTGCGCGACCGCAAGGAGGACATCCCGCTCATCTGCCGGCATTTCCTGGAGCGCCTGTGCAGCCAGTACGGCGAGTGCGCCAAGAGCCTCTCCGACGACCTCCTGGAGGCGCTCATGCTCTACCACTGGCCCGGCAACGTCCGTGAGCTGGCCCACGCCCTGGAGCGGGCCTTTGCCGCCTCCGCCAAGGAGCCGGTGGTCTTCTCCTGGCACCTGCCCATGGACATCCGCATGGCCGTGGCCAAGGGCCGGCTGCAACCCCCGCCGGCCGCCCCGGCAACGGCTCCCATCACGGAATCCGCCCCTTCCGAGGACGTCTTCCAGAGCTTCCGGGAATTCCGTGAGGCGGCGGAGCAGAGCTATCTCAAGGGCCTGCTCTCCCGGGCCGCGAACATGACCGAGGCGGCTCGCCTTTCCGGTCTCTCGCGGGGACACCTCTACCAGCTCCTCAAGAAACACGGACTGCATACCGGGCTGCATTGACCGCAGGGAATATGCCGGGGCCGGGCACGTTGCGGCGGGCTGTTCCCTTCTGGTCCGCGTGTGCCCCAGGGCAACCAAACGGCCCGGAACGACAAAAACGGGCGGTTTCGCAACCGCCCGTTTTTTCCATCATTCGCTGGTCGGGGCGAGAGGATTTGAACCTCCGGCATCCAGCTCCCAAAGCTGAATTTATCTTCAAATTTATATTGATATTAAGCCATATTTCAAATACCAGATGGACATCTGGAGACATTTTGGAGACAGACAGCCTCCTGGAGGCACCTGATGGCGACTTTCCAGAAACGTGCGAACGGCAAATGGCAGGCCAGAATCCGGCGTGACGGGCAGAACCCGATTTCAAAGACTTTCACCACAAAATCCGATGCCGAGAAGTGGGCTCGCGCCCAGGAGCGGGAAATGGACCGCGGCGCGTTCCTGCCCACGGATGCGGCGGAACGGACCACTGTTGCGGCCGCCTTGGCCCGCTATCAAAAAGAGGTGTTTCCCCGACTGGCACGGGGAGGAAGCTCACTGACCGGCAATCTCGCCCGCCTTCGCGCGGAATTGGGCGGTATCTCCCTCATGTCTCTCGACTCCGCCCATGTCGCCGGCTACCGGGACAAAACGCTGAAGTCGGGCCTCTCGGCCCAGACTGTCCGGCATGATCTTGGCCTGCTTCACCGGGTCCTGAAAACCGCGTCGATTGACTGGGGCATCTCCCTGCCGCGCGGAATCCCCGTGGTACGTATGCCCTCCATGCCCCGTCCCAGGGACAGACGCCTCAAGCGCGGGGAAGAAGAAAAGCTTCTTAAGGCAGCCACGGCTTATGGCGGGGACATGGCCGATATCCTCTCTTTTGCCTTGGAAACAGCCATGAGACGCACGGAACTCGCCCGGATGCGATGGGAGCATGTGGACCTGAAGAATCGCGTGGCGCTCCTGCCGGAGACGAAAAACGGAGAGCCCCGGGAGGTGCCGCTGTCCCCCAAGGCATTGAAGATCCTCAAATCCCGATGCCGTGATCTCGGCCCTGTCTGGCGGTATTACGAGAATCCCAATGCCATCACACAGGCGTTCATCCGAATTTGCCAACGAGGCGGCCTGCCGGGCCTCCGCTATCATGACCTGCGGCACGAGGCCACCTCAAGGCTTTTCGAGAAGGGTCTGAACATGATGGAAGTGGCCGCGATCACCGGACACAAGACTTTGGAGATGCTCAAGCGCTACACGCACCTCCGAGCCCAGGATTTGGCTTCGCGCTTAGCTGGGAAATGACGCATTCTCAGGCGGCAGGTCCGATAGGCGCGCACAAGAGCGTCATGAAGGCAAGGAGAATCCTCCTGACCCATGACGTGTCCTACTTGACCACGCAGTGAGCCGGGATATTACCATCAAATAAACAGTGTGGGTTCCAGGGAAGTTATGGAGTTCGGCTACCCCTCGTGAGGGGTAGCCTGTCCTGGTGGCTGTCAGTGGCCGCGGTCCAAGAGTTTCAATCCACATCCCGCGCATAGACGAGAGTGCCCGCCTTGTTTCAATCCATGCCCCCGTGCGGGCGCCCCCCCATATACATTGACACCGATATAGTATGACATACGAATAACCTCCCTATTCTTCAAAAGTTATTGCAATTCTATCTAAAAATTTATATTCTTTACATTTTGAAATTAAATTTTCGTTATAACAGTTATCTCCATATGCAACATAAATATCAATATAGCATTCATCGATTCCTTTACACTTATACATGTTATCATACAAAAACCTAGCCATCCCATTATCATATTTAGTAATGAATTCTTTTGGCCTACCAATATAATATTTTATTTCATCAAATTTCTCAGAACAAGCTATCGTTTTATTAATAATAAGTTTATGTGAATATATAGGTAAATTTTTTAAGCTAAACGGTACTGGGATTGCTTCCAACATGCTTTGATATTTTGTTTTTTCTATTGCGATATGTGCAAGATCTAAATCATTAAATGAATACATTATCCCGGAATATAATGATGTGGCTATTGTTTTTGCAAGAATATATCGCGTTTCCTCTCTCTTGTACAAAAGTGTATATTTGTCGAAATAAAATACACCATAAATATACAAACTAGCCAATAAAATGACTATGATTACTATCATTTTTTTCATAATCACATCACTCCACCAAGTGTTTTACAGAACTAAAATGTAAAGCTAAACTCAACAAGTAAAGATTCTGGCAAATGATGAGCGATTACTAAAATTGTTGCATTCCCTTTAAGCCGATTGATGGTCTGGGCGAACTGCTCTGCGGTCTGCTGGTCCAGGTTGCTGGTGGCTTCGTCGAAGATGAGTATCTTGGGACGTTTGAGCAGGGCTCGGGCAATGGCCAGCCGCTGTTTCTGGCCGCC
Source organism: Desulfovibrio sp. UBA4079 (assembly GCA_002382645.1). Lineage (GTDB taxonomy): Bacteria > Desulfobacterota > Desulfovibrionia > Desulfovibrionales > Desulfovibrionaceae > Aminidesulfovibrio. The sequence continues at coordinate 6,227 of DFYP01000107.1, forward strand.
GGACAGGCCCACGCCATGCTCGCCCAGCGGGGTCTGGTAGCCCTGCGGCAGCCGCTCGATGACCTCGTGGATCTCGGCCAGCCGACAGGCCTCCACCACTTCCTCGAAGCTGGCGTGCGGATGGGCCATGATCAGATTTTCGTACACCGTACCGGAGAAGATCACGGTCTCCTGGGGCACGACCCCGAAGTTGCGGCGCAGCTCGTTGGCGGCCAGGTAGCGCAGGTCCTTGCCGTCCAGGAGGATCTGGCCCTTGGTGGGCGGGTAGAACCCCTGCAGCAGCTTGAGCAGCGTGCTCTTGCCGCAGCCCGACGGCCCCATGACCACGGTGAGCTTGCCGGGCTCCAGGATCAGGTTCAGGTTGCGGTACAGGAAGGGGTGCTGCTCGGAGTAGCGGAAACTCAGGTCCTTGAACTCGACCTTGCCCGACCCGCTCCCGGCGCGCGTGGGCACCAGGGTGTGAGGCTCCACCGGCATGTCCATGATGTCGCCCAGCCGCTGCACCGCGATATTGGCCTGCTGGAACTCCTGGTACAGGCTCACCAGCCGGAGCAGGGGCTGGCTCATGCGCGAGACGAACATCTGGAAAGCCACGAGCATGCCCACGGTGAACCCGTCGTTGCGCATGACTAAAAGCGCGCCCACCACCAGGATGGACAGGGTCATGATCTGCTCGATGCTGTTGGCTGCCACGTTGTAGGTGTTGCCCACCTGCCGCGTGGAGAAGCCAGCCGAGAGATAGCCCGCCAGGTAGTCGCCGTAGCGTTGCTCCAGCTGCGGCTCCATCTGGAGCGACTTCACGGTCTCCATGCCGGAGACGTATTCGGTGAGAAAGGCCTGATTGCGCGCGCCGAGCAAAAACTGGTGGTTGAGCTTGTTGCGGAACACCGGCGTGACCAGGGCGCTCATGAAGGCGATGAGACCCAGGAGGAACACGGCGATGAGTGAGAGCTGCCAGCTGTAGGCGAACATCACGGCCAGGAAGATGAGCAGGAACGGCAGGTCCAGGATCAGGCCGAAGGCCGCGCCTGAAACGAACTCGCGGATGGTCTCCACGCCATGCAGGCGCGCCACGAGCACGCCGGTGGAGCGATGCTCGAAATAGGGCATGGGCAGCCGGAGCAGGTGGCGGAAGACCTGGCTGCCCAAAACCGCGTCGATGCGGTTGCCGGTGTGCAGGACCAGATACTGCCGCAGCCAGGTCATGACCCCGGAGAAGATCATGAACAGGAACAAGGCCACCCCGACCACGGCCAGGGTGCTCTGGGTCTGGTGCACCACCACCTTGTCGATGATGACCTGGGTGAACAGCGGAGTGAGAAGGCCCACAATCTGGAGGCACAGCGAAGCCACCAGGATGTCGCGCCATATCTTCTTGTGTTTGAGCAGTTCCGGAATGAACCAGCGGAAACCGAAGGCCTGGAGCCCGGCCACCAGCCCGGCGTCTTCGGAAGACAGACCCTCCTCGGCCTCGCGGCGCACGAAGATCAGAATCGGCTCAATGACCGCGGCGAAAACGTCCGCCGGAACGGTTTCGGGCTTGTCCGAGCCCGCTCGGAAGAACAGGACCTGCTTGCCGTCGGACTTGATGACCAGGGCCGGGACCGTGGATACGGTTTCAGGCTGGGGAGGTGTGCCCGCGGCGCAGCAGCCCGGGGCCTGCGGAACCGCCGCCGGGGGGGCAGGCTGCTCCTCCGGCATGAGGAAGGCGATGCAGGGGCCCGGGAGCTTGTTCCAGCGCACATGGGCGGCCGGAATGTCCCCGGCCTTGAAGCCGAGCGTTCGGGCCGCCTCCACCAGAGTAGCGGCCGTGTGGGACGGCGGATACTGCTGAAGGGCCAAGCCTGGATCAAAGGGAATGCGGTGGATCTGACACAAGCTGCCCAGAAGCCAAAGTAGCTGGCCTGGGCTCAGGCGGAGTCGTGGCAGCTGTTCGAGATCCATCGTAAAGCCCGGCCCTGTCTCTTGCCTGCTGACGCGGGCAGATAGGATAAACGTTCATCCGGAAAATGGCTGATGGAGAGAACAATCAAGCTGGAAGCGCGAACATAAAGATATATTAACGTCCTACTCAATAACGAGGAACTTCTCAATTAAAATTAAACTCCTACAAATAACTATTTGTAATTCTAAATAAAATCGGTATGTTACCCAAGGTTTTACGCACGACATATCTTGGCCAACTCCTTGTGGCGAACTTCTGATCAATTTACGCAGCATTACCCACTTAATGCTGCCCGGCACCATCACCATACCCGCCTGAGACCTGCTCCTCGCCGTCTCCCTCTCCGGGGGTCATTGGTTCAGAAACACCAGGAGCGCCCGGTTCAGAATGGATTGCATCTCCAAACGGGCGAACACAAAAAGCACGGCCCCGGCAATCACGGCTATCAGGATGATCGTCAGCACCAGCAAGAACATGCTGCGGCGCGTCTCCTCCAGCAAACTCGCTTCCGTGTCTTCCAGACGCTCCAACAACCCTCTCCAAAACTTGGCCCGAGGCAAAACTTTCTGGATTCCTGTGAGCTGAGTCGCCAGTTGCACCAAGGCCTTCTGGATGTCGGCCGGGCTCATCGCCTCCGCTGGAGGAGTCCGGTCCGGGGGGCCGTTTGAGGTCACTGCATCCCGAATCTCGTGCAACAGAGTCAGCACTCCCTCGGCCTGTTTCATGGCCCTGGCCCCTTCTGCCTGCTGGGTCTTGTGCAGCAACTCCACCTTTGAAATCCTGGTCGTCTCGTTGCTCATGCCGCTTCTCCAGTTCATTAATGACGCCCAAGGCCGTATAGCGTTTGCCAAGTTGGGAGCTTTTGGCTTGGTAGCAACCCAATCCATAGCTCAACCCGCGCAGCACTCCGGCCTTCCAGTTTTCCCGCACTTCAACGCCCGCCAATTCCAGGTGCGCCTTGAAATCCTCGAAATCCATGGCCAACTGCAATGCCGCATCAATGCACGTCTGGAGATGAACCTTTTCCGGAGTCTCCCCAGTTCGCGCCAAACGCTGCACGTGCCTGCTCGGCGGCTGCCGCCAGGGCAATTGCGCGGCCTCGCCAGGGGTCATGGCGCCGGGCCGCAACTTCAGTTTCTGCTCAATCTCCTGGATGATCCGTGCGGAACGGGCAAAATCCTGGCTATCGGACACCCTGGCCGGACGGCCATGGCGGTCCTGGCGCGTGGGATCAATGGCAAGGGCGCAGATATGAAGATGCTGGCAGTTCGCATCTTCATGAATCGCCGCGAACCAGGGGACAGAGCCATACCCCAATCGTTCCATGTAATGGACCGCAACCCAAGACCATTGCTCCGGCGACAGATACTCTCCGGGCGCCAGGCTCAGCGTCCGATGTAGGACCGGTTTCGAGAGGTCGCGGCGCACTGTTCGCAGCCAGGCGACCTCCTGGGCCAAGGCGGCCGGAGTTTTTCCGGCCAGGGTGCCCGCAAGCAGCCGTTGGACACCTGGCTTGCCCAGGACGTATCGGGCGAGGCCTCCAAATCCCCTGCCCACAACCTTGTGGCCGATCATTGCGCTAGTTTCTCCCGGATCGCAGACACATAACCCAGCAACATGTCGAACGCCTCCGCCTTCGCTCCCGTTGTGTGAGTCTTGAGCAGGCTGATCCCGGACATCACCTTTCCCAGCATGCCCCACACCTCTTGGTTGACTGCAGGCCGTGCTGGGGTCAATCGGCGGCCCAGCGCCGCCTCACGCAGCCACACAGACAGCGGCAGACCGCAGGCCTTGGCTCGCGCTTGGATATCGGCATGGTCCTTTGAGCTCATCCGGACACCAACAATGTGCTCCAGGCAGATTTTCTTCTTCGGCCGAGCCATCAGTCATGCCTTCCCACCAAAAGCCGACCGAGCCCGGAGGACGACGGAGGCCACGTTTTCGTGCAACGAAAACATGCGTCCCTCCATCTTGCGCGAACGTCGGCTACTGGCGAGAGGTTGAACATCCCCAAAGCCTCGGGTCAGGCGGTGACGGTGTTTTTCCTGGGCCGCCCAGGACTGCGGGGTTGCGGAAATTCGGAAGCGGACGGTTGGACTGGGGCAACTGTAGTCTCTATTCCCTGTCTCCGGGCCTCCGCCTCAAGCCAGGCGACAACATCGCTGATCCGCCACAAGAGTCTACCCCCCAACCGGAGCGCGGGAGGCAAAGAGCGGCCGCGGTGTCTGCGGATACGGATGCCACGAGGCGTGGTGTGCAGAAGTTCCGCCAAATCATCGATTGTCAACAACTGGTCCATCTGCATTTCACGGTATCTCCAGGCTGTTTCCCCCTTGACTACCGGTGGAAATAGCCTTTTGAAATACGCATGATTCATCACTTGAACTTTCTCACCGGGCTCGAGCGCGATCTCGCGGACGCCGTCTTCGCCTCAAACCAGATGACCCCCGCGGGATTTCGGCGGGCAATCAAGAAGATTCTCCGGCCCGACATCTTCGATGCCTGGAAAAATCAACTGCCGACTGCTCATTGCCGAAGCTGGAAAGGATTGGAGGAGGCGGCCAGAAGTCTTCACTCTCGGGCGAGCAGGATCTTTCATGGCGATGTGAAGGCGATCCAGATGGCCGAAGACGCCGCCAATGCGATATATAGTCTGATCCCTCTTATCGCGGGACCAAGGAAGCGGCTGAAATCCCCTCATGATCAGGAGTGGGACTCCTTAGCCTTCTGCAATCTGTGCTGGCGGTTGGCCCCAGCGGGCAAGGCCACTGGGCGCCGCCCCGCTTTGTGCGCCCGGCACCAGCCGAGGACCTCCGAGTACCAACAAGCGCGTCGGTTGAAATACGACCTCGCCGCCATTCCCCCGGGATTGCCCCGGTCACACAAGAATGTCCGGCACTTCACGGTGAGACAGGAATATAAGGACGCCTTCGCCAGAATACTCGCTCAGATGCGAGGAGCGGACTCTTACAACGAACTCATCATCCGGCTCCCATGCCTCCAAGCCAGATACGCAACCCATCTCCGGGATGCGGAAACCCTGTTGTGCGCTCTGCTCCTGGATGTCCCTGATCCCTATGGCAAAATCGCCATGGCCATTCCCGGGATGGCGCGTGATCTGGATAAAACCACTGACATCCTGTGGTACGCCGAGGCGTGGCTGTCGCTCCAGGCGAACCACCCGCACGGGGGGAAGCGCAAGAGAAATGGAGACGGCTTGGAGACGGAAGCAGTGAAATAGACAGAAATAGGGAGGGTAAAAATGGAGACAATATGGAGACAGTTACGCCTGAAAACAACACATTTTGCTTGAAAAGCAAGAAATTTGGTAACCGTATAATATATTATTTTTAAAGGTTTTATTGGTCGGGGCGGGAGGATTTGAACCTCCGGCATCCAGCTCCCAAAGCTGGCGCGCTACCAGGCTGCGCCACGCCCCGACGGTGGCGGATGCTTAACGCGAAACCCCTCGTCCCGGCAAGCCGTTCAGGGCAGGCCCACCCCGGCCACCGTTGCGCCGCAGTGCGTGCAGCGGCCGTCCTTCAGGGCGATCTTGGTGAGTTCGAAGCCCCGCCGTCCCAGGACCACCTTGCGGCAGGAGGGGCACAGGGTGTGGCCGTGGTCGTTGCCCGGCACGTTGCCCACATAGACGTAGTGCAGCCCGGCCCTGGCCCCGGCCTCGGCGGCCGCCTCCAGGCGCTCCAGGGGCGTGGGCGGCCGGTCCTGGAGCTTGTGCTGGGGGTGGAAGCGGGAGATGTGCCAGGGCGTGTCCGGGCCCAGTTCCGCGGCAATGAACCCGGCGATGTCGGCCAGCTCGCGGTCCGAGTCGTTGAGCCCGGGGATGAGCAGGGTGGTGACCTCCAGCCACCAGCCCATGGCCTTGATGCGCTTGAGGTTCTCCAGCACCGGGGCCAGCCGGGCCGCGCAGCGCTCGCGGTAGAAGTCTTCGCTGAAGGCCTTGAGGTCGATGTTCGCGGCGTCGATGAGCCCGTCCAGCTCCTCCAGGCAGAAGCGCGACATGAACCCGTTGGACACCAGGATGTTCTTGAGCCCCCGGGCCCGGGCCAGGGCCGCTGTGTCCTGGACCAGCTCGAAGAAGATGGTCGGCTCGGAATAGGTGTAGGAGATGCTCTGGGCCCCGCACTCCAGGGCCGCGGCCAGGAGCGATTCCGGGCTGGCCGGGTGCCCGGCGATGCGCGCGCCCGAGCGCGGCGGCTGGGACAGGGAGGCGTTCTGGCAGAAGGAGCAGGCGAAGTTGCAGCCCGGGGTGCCGAAGGAGAAGGTCATGGTCCCGGGCAGGAAGTGGTAGAGCGGCTTCTTCTCCACCGGGTCCAGGTTGGCCGCGGCCACCCGGTCGTAGACCAGGGTGAACAGGGTGCCCGCGTGGTTCTCGCGCACGCCGCACTGGCCGCGCTCGTTGTCGCCGATGCGGCAGAAGTGGCTGCACAGGCGGCAATGGGCCCGCCCCTCAGCGGCCTTTTCCCAAAGCCTGGCTTCGTGCATGGCCGCCTCCCGGTTTGGGAACACCCTAGCAGAGCCCCGGGGAAAAGGAAACGCGACGGGAAATCAGGGCTTGGGCTTCTTGGGCTTGCCGTTGGCGTCCACGTCCACGCCGATGACCATGTTCTCGTACCAGTCCTTCTCTTCCTGCTTCTTGGGGACCACGTCCATGTTCTCGCTCTTGGCGTCGTTCTGGATGGTCACGGTCTCCCCGGACTGGCGCGTGCCCGTGGTCTCGTCCTGGCGGTTCACCGCGGTGTCCTTGTTGGGGAATTTCCCGGCCAGGGCCGGGAGCGTCGAAAACACGACGCAAAGGATCAGGCAGGCGGCAACGGAGAATCGGCGCATAACGGCTCCTTGCGGGAAGGGGGCCCTCCCGCCATGGGGACATTCTCCCTCTTTTCGCCCCTCCTTGCAATGAGCGGACCGGTCCGGGACGGGGAAAGGCCTTGAACTCCTGCGCCCGGAGAATTATATATGGCAACAGGCGCTTTGCCCTTCACCGACACAGGAGAGACCCGTTCCCATGCCCAAGCGCACCGATGCCTACAAGGCCGCCGGGGTGGACACCGAGGCCGCCGGCGAATTCATCTCCCGCATCAAGACCATGGTTTCCAAGACCTTCACCAAGGGTGTGGTCACGGACATCGGCGGCTTCGGCGGCCTGTTCAAGCCGGACCTCAGCAACCTGGAGAACCCGGTGCTCGTGGCCGGCACCGACGGCGTGGGCACCAAGCTCAAGCTGGCCTTCCAGTTCGACCGCCACGACACCATCGGCATCGACCTGGTGGCCATGAGCGTCAACGACGTCCTGGTCCAGGGGGCCAAGCCGCTGTTCTTCCTGGACTACTTCGCCACGGGCAGGCTCGAAACGGACAAGGCCGTGAGCGTGCTGGCCGGGATCACCGAGGGCTGCAAGCAGGCCGGCTGCGCCCTCCTGGGCGGCGAGACCGCCGAGATGCCCGGGTTCTACGCCGACGGCGAGTACGACCTCTCGGGCTTCTGCGTGGGCATCGTGGACGACAAGCGCATCGTGGACGGGTCCACCATCACCATCGGCGACCGCATCCTGGGCCTGGCCTCCAGCGGCCTGCACTCCAACGGCTACTCCCTGGCGCGCAAGGTCCTGGCCGAGTCCGGGCTCAAGCCCGGCGACCCCTTCCCGGGCGAGGAGTCGCGCAGCGTGGCCGAGGTGCTCCTCTGCCCCACGCGCATCTACGTCCAACCCGTGCTCAACCTGCTGCGCGACCTGACCATCAAGGGCATGGTCCACATCACCGGCGGCGGGTTCTACGACAACGTGCCGCGCATCCTGCCCAACGGCGTGGCCGCGCACTTCACCTTCGGCTCCTGGCCCGTGCCCCCGGTGTTCCACTGGCTCCAGCGCCAGGGCAAGCTGGACTGGCCCACCCTGCTCCAGACCTTCAACTGCGGCGTGGGCTACATGCTCATCGTGGGCAAGGACGCGGAGGAGGACGTGCGGAACCGGCTCAACGGCCTGGGCCTGGAGGCCTTCGCCATCGGCGAGATCGTCAAGGCCAAGGCCGGCCAGGAGCAGGTCGTCGTGGACTTCCCCGCAGACAGCCGCTGCGACTAGTCCCAGCCCGGCCCCAGGTCTTCCACCCGGACGAGTTCCAGGGTGAAGTGGCCCACCGCCACCTCGCTCTGGACCTTCACCGGCAGGCGGCGCTCGTCGTCCGAGATCCAGATGGTCAGCTTGGCGTTGGGGCTCTTGCGGAAGACCCCGCCCACCTCGGAGACCTGCGGCTCCACCCGGAAGGCCCGGAACTCCCCGGCCTCGGTGCGCACGGTCTCCACCGGCCCCACCGTGGCCCGGCCCTGCACGAACTTCTTGCCGTCGGTCACCGGGCCCTCGAAGACCAGGCCGGGCACCAGCGGCTGCGTGCGGAAATAGAACAGCATGGACAGCGGGTCATAGGCCCGGGGCGGCCAGATGAACAGCTCGTGGCGCGTCTCGCCGTGGATGCTCCGCACGGCCCGGGCCAGGTCCCACTGGAACTCCACCACGGCCTCCTTGTGGAAGCTGCCCTCGTGCTGGTCCGAGTGGTAGAGCAGATCGCGGGAGAGGTTGAAGTCGGTCTCGGAGTCGATGCTGGTGCGCACCTTGTAGAAGGCGTCCACAAAGGAGTTGCTCCGGGCCTGACCCCGGAAGCGCAACACCGGCGCGCCGTTCCTGCTCCCCACCGGAAGAACCTCGAGCACGGCCGTGCCCGCCGGGACCACGGTCCAGGAAATGGCGTAGGTCAGCCGCTCGCCCGGGGCGAAGGGGAACCCGGGACGCGGCCCGGCCTGGGCCGGAACGACCCAGAGCAGGAGAGCGAGAAGCACAGCCAGGACGCGCATGGCCGATAGGTGCGGCCAAGGCGCGCCGTTGTCAAGACGCGGGCGGAGCGGAAAGCGCTTGCCCAGGCCCCCTGCCCGGGCTAAAATGAATGAAGCCTGCGCGTCGCAGGCCGGACGCAACCACCGAGGCAAGGAGAGGGAGACATGCTGTTCAGGAAGCGGGCGTGGGACATGATGCGCGAGGAATTCCCCTCGGTGAGCGAGGACGACACCCTGGCCGAGGCCATCCGCGCGCTCCAGGCCGCCATGAAGGAATCCCCGGAGAACCACACCGTGGTGGTGCTGCGCAAGAACGGCTCATTCCGCGGCGTGGTCACCATCTGGAACGTGCTCAAGGCCGTGCAGACCACGGTGCTCAAGGACGACGCCCTGAAGAACGCGGGCGAATCGGACTGGGACCAGACCTTTGCCCGGGCCTGCGCCGTGTGCACCCAGACCGGGCTGGAGGGCCACATGGAGAGCGACGTGGCCAAGCTCAAGCCCGGGGACACCCTGCTGGCGGCCATGGACCAGCTCCTGGCCAAGCGCCGGGGCTACGCCGTGGTCGAGGAAGGCGACCGGGTCATCGGCATCATCTACGCCGGGGACGTGTTCCGGGAAGTGGCCCGGACCATGGGCGAGGCCTTCTAGCCCACCTTTCCGCGCAAAAAACGCGGCGGCGGACCGGGATGCCGGTGCGCCGCCGCGTTCTCTTTTTTCCCGGCCTACATCTTCTGGGTCAGGATCATGGCCTGGAGGTGCTTGGTGATCTCCGGATCGTAGCCGCCGTCCTGAGCCAGGGTCGTGGCCGCCTTCATGGGCTCCATGGCCTCGGCGTAGGGCCGCTTGGTGATCATGGCGCAGTAGGAATCGACCACGGCGCAGAGCCGGCCCACCGGGCTCACGGCCGAGCCCACGCGCTTCTGGGGATAGCCCGTGCCGGTGAGGCGCTCGTGGTGCTCCAGGACGCAGGCCTCCACCTCGGGGAACTTGAGGTCCAGCTTGGCCAGCATCTCGGAGCCGTGCATGGGGTGCTGGAGGACCTTGTTGCGCTCGTCGGGCATGAGCGGCTTCTCCTTCTCGCGGATGAACGCCGCCACCTTGGTCATGCCCATGTCGTGCAGAAAGAGCCCGGCGGCCAGGTGGTCGAAGTTCTTGCGCTTGACCCCGCCCTCCTCGAAGTTCTTGGCGTGGAGCCGCAGGTGCAGGGCCAGGCCCATGATCCCGCAGTTGAAGGCGTGGTTGGCCAGGCTGTGCTTGGGGTGCAGGCGCCGGGTCAGGGCCTTGATCCGCTGGGGGTCGTTCCAGAGGTACTCGGTGAGCACCAGGAGATCGGTCCAGAACTTCTGGAAGACCATGCCCACGGGCTGGTCCAGGAACTCCTCCAGACGCCGGGTCAGGGCCTGCTGGAAGATGTCCGCGATCTCCCGCTCCTTGAGGTTCTTGTCGATGAGCACCAGGTCGAGCTGGTAGCTGATGTGCTTGACGTAGACCGCGTGGTCCGCGCGCGAGACGAAGATCAGGCCCTCGTCGTTGAGCGCGGCCAGCTCCTCCACCTGCTCGTTGGAGAGCCTGCCGCCCGCCTGATAGTAGGGCATGATCCGGGCCACGTCCTCCTTGAAGCGGTAGATGTTCAGCGGAGGACGGTACTTGTTGAAGCTGCCCAGAATGTCCTTGTTGATCTGGTAGTATTCCTCGGAAAGCCCGTCGGGCACGTCCATCTTCTGCTTGGCGCTCATGTCCGGCTCACTTTTCGAAGATCTTCACGACATTGGTCTGGGTCTGGATCTGGTTGCGCTTGGGCTGGCCCGCGGTGATCACCACGCAGTCCCCCACGGCGAAGGCCGGGGAGTCGCAGACGAACTTCTCGGCGCGGTCCTGGTGGGAATCCTCGCTCTCCACCGGGGCCTCGGGGACCACGCCCCAGGAGAGGTTGGTGAAGTGGCGCACCCGGGCGTCCGGCGACAGGGCGTAGACCGGCTGCTTGGGCCGGCAGGCCGAGAGGATCCGGGCCGTGGCCCCGGAGGTGCTGTGGCAGACGATGGCCTTGGAGCGGGTCTTCTGGGCCAGGAGCGCGGCGGCGTAGGCCAGGAAGCGCGCCGGGTGCTCCTGGTCCCCGGGAGGCCGCGGCCCGGGCGAGGACTCGAAGTGGAACTCCTCGGCGGTCTGGGCGATCTTGCGCATGAAGGCCACGGCCTTGTCCGCGTACTTGCCGATGGCCGTCTCCTCGGAGAGCATGATGCAGTCCGCGCCGTCCAGGATGGCGTTGGCCACGTCCGTGGTCTCGGCCCGGGTGGGCAGGGGGCTGGAGACCATGGACAGAAGCATCTGGGTGGCCACGATCACCGGCTTGCCCGCGGCGTTGCAGGCGTTGATGATGCGCTTCTGGATGGCCGGGATGTCCGAGAGCTCGCACTCCAGGCCCAGGTCGCCGCGGGCCACCATGACCCCGTCGGTCTCTTCCAGGATGCGCTGGAGGTTCTGGATGGCGCCCCGGCGCTCGAGCTTGGCGATGATCGGCAGGGTCTTGCCCAGCTGGCGCATCTCGGCCTTGAGCGCGCAGATGTCGTCGGCGCTCTGGACGTAGGACATGGCCACCACGTCCACGCCGATCTCCAGGCCCAGGGCCAGGTCCACCTTGTCCTTGGCCGTGAGCGCGTCCAGGGGCGTGGTCTTGCCCGGGAAGGCGATGCCCTTGCGCGGCGGCGCGATGCCCGAGTTCTCGGCGGTCATCTTCACCAGGAGGTCGTTCTCCCGGCCGGTGACGTGGAACTGGAGCATGCCGTCGGACAGGGCCACGGTGTCGCCGACCTTGAGGCTCTTGATCACCGCGGGCAGGTCCAGGCAGATGACCGGTTCGTCGCGGCCCTCCTCCTGCCCGGGAACGCCCAGCAGGACCACGTCGCCGCGGGATATCTCCAGGGTGCCGCGGCCGATGTCGCAGGTGCGGATCTTGGGTCCGGAGAGGTCCTGGAGGATGGACAGGGTCAGGCCCAGCTTGCGCTCCAGGCCCCGGATGATGTCCACCAGCCGGATGAAGCCCTCCTTGCCGCCGTGGGAGAAATTGAGCCGGAAGATGCGCGCCCCGGCCTCCACCAGCGCGCGGACGGAGTCCTCGTCGTTGGTGGCCGGTCCCAGGGTGGCGATGATCTTGGTGTGCATGGCGTGATTTCCTTGCGGCGCGGGCTGTCCGCCCGTATGGCCGGGCGCTTGCCGCCCGGCGCGATGCATCCCGTGTTTTCCGCGCCTCGCGCGCTCCAAAGCCGCAGCCCCCCGCCCGGAGGCCTTCGGAACCCAGTCATATCCTCATTTTTCTTCAAAGAAAACGTCTAATTCATCTTGACATCCCCTTGCTTTTGTCCGAAGGGTGGGATTAAGTATAAAAAACGTGGGAAAAAGTGTCGAAAGGTGGAGTCAGATGAAGTTCCGCGGGCACGCGCACCGCAGCCTGGATCCCAAGGGCCGCATCATCCTGCCGCCGGAATTCCGCGACCAGATCTTCGCGGAAGTGGCCGACGGCAAGATCGTGCTGACCATCTTCGAGGGCCACGTCATCGGCATCACCCCGGCGCAGTGGAACAAGCTCGAATCCGAGCTGCAAAAGAAATCCAAGAATCCCAGCAGGCAGCTGCGGGACTTCATGCGCATTCTCTACTCCGGCTACGAGGAGGTCCTGGTGGACCCCCAAGGCCGCATGCAGCTTCCGGCGCACCTGCGCAAAAGCGGACGGCTGAACAAGGAGGTCGTCCTGCTGGGCGTGGGCGAGCGTTTCGAGATCTGGGGCGAGGAGAGTTACCAGGGTCTGCTGGAGCAGGACTACAGCGATGTCTCCGACGAGCTGTCCGAAGCCGGCGTCATCCTGCCCTTCTAGCGGGGAGGGGACTCTGGACGCCGGCGCGGCGCACGTCACCGTGCTGTTGCGGGAGACCCTGGACTGGATCGGGCCGAAGCCGGGCGGGCGCTACCTGGACGGCACGCTGGGACTGGGCGGGCACAGTCTCGGAATCCTGCGGGCCACGGACGGGCAGGCCGAGATCCTGGGACTGGACCGGGACCGCCAGGCCCTGGCCTTGGCCGGGGAGCGGCTGGCCCCCTTCGCGGGGAGGGTGCACCTGGACAACACGTCCTTCAGCGGATTCGAGGCGGCCATGGACCGCCTGAACTGGGACGCCCTGGATGGCGCCATCCTGGACCTGGGGGTTTCCTCGCTCCAGCTGGACAACGCCGAGCGGGGCTTCAGCTTTTCGGCCGACGGGCCCCTGGACATGCGCATGGACCCGGGCTCGGGATTCAAGCCCGCGCGGGTCCTGGTGAACAAGGCCCGGTTCGAGGAACTGCGCCGGATCATCGGCGAGTACGGAGAAGAGCCTTTGGCCGGCAGGATCGCCAAGGCCATCGTGCGCGAGCGCGAACAGGCCGAGATCGACTCCACGGCGCGGCTGGCCGAGATCGTAGTCCGGGCCTATCCCCCGGACCGCCGCCGCCAGGCCCGCAACCATCCGGCCACGCGGACCTTCATGGCCCTGCGCATGGCCGTGAACCGCGAACTGGAGGAGCTGGAGAATTTTCTGGCGCGCATCCCGGAACGGCTGGTCCCGGGGGCGCGGCTGGCGGTCATCTCGTTCCACTCCCTGGAGGACCGCATGATCAAACAGGCCTTCCGCGCCCTGGCCAAGGGCTGCATCTGCCCGCCGCGCCAGCCGCTGTGCACCTGCGGCAAGAAGCCGAGCATGAAGGTCCTGACCAAGAAGCCGGTGATCCCGGAGCAGGCCGAGATGGATCAGAACCCGCGCAGCCGCAGCGCCAAACTGCGGGTGGCCGAGCGGCTGCCCCTGGAGGGACGCGCATGAGCGCCGGGCTCCGCGGCGGCTTCTGGGTCCTGCTGCCCCTGCTGGGCCTGGCCCTGTGCCTGGGCCTGGCCTCGGTCTGGATGAACATCGAGCGGGTGGACCTGGCCTACACGCTCAAGAAGATGGAGCACGAACTGGCTGAGCGCAACACCCTGGCGGACAAGCTGAGCGTGGAACGGGACAACCTCATGGCCCCCTACCAGCTCAAGCGCCTGGCCGACAAATTCGGATTGGGACCTGCGGGTCCCGGGCAGATCCGGCGCCTCCCCGCGTCCGAGGACCGGCCCGCGACCGCGAAGCCCTGAGGCCCGAGACATGGCGAAACAGAAAAAGAAAGGCCGGGACTTCAGCAGATTCAAGCTGGCATTCGTCGCCGGCCTTTTCGTCGTTCTGCTCGGCGCCCTCTGGGTGCGCGCGGGCTACATCCAGCTCTGGCGCGGCTCGCAGCTGGAGGCCCTGGCCTCGCGCCAGAGCTACGCCGCCGAGTTCGAGCGCGGCCAGCGCGGCCGCATCCTGTCCAAGGACGGCGCGGTCCTGGCCACCAGCGTGGAGGCCCAGTCGGTCTACGCCCGGCCCCTGGACACCGCCCGCTCGGCCCAGACCGCCCGGACCCTGGCCGGAATCCTGGGCCTGCCCGAGGCCGATATCCGCAAGGACCTCGCCTCCAAGAAAAACTTCGTCTGGATCAAGCGCCAGGTGAGCGATGCCCAGGCCAAGGCCGTGACCGACGCCCAGCTCCCGGGCGTGCACCTCACCGCGGAATACAACCGCCTCTATCCCAACGGCCACCTGGCCGGACAGGTCCTGGGCTTCGTGGACGTGGACGGCAAGGGCCTGGAGGGCGTGGAGGCGGCCTTTGAGGAGCGCCTCGCCGCGGGCCAGGCCAAGCTCGTGGTCCAGCGCGACGCCTCGGGCCGCCGCCTGTACCTGGACGACCAGGGCCGGGAGATGGACATCAACGGCAAGGACGTGCGCCTGACCATCGACTCGCACATCCAGGACCTCACCGAGCAGGCCCTGGCCGAGGCCGTGCGCAAGTACGAGGCCCAGGGCGGCATGGCCATCGTGGTCCAGGTCTCCACCGGCGAGATCCTGGCCATGGCCAACTACCCCTTCTTCAATCCCAACGTGAGCCGGACCACGGCCGCGGGCGTGCGCCGCAACCGCGCGGCCCAGGACGTGTTCGAGCCCGGCTCGACCATGAAACCCTTCCTGGTGGCCTCGGCCCTGGAGGAGAAAACCGTCACCCCGGACCAGCTGTTCGACTGCGAGAACGGCAAGTGGAAGGTGCACACCAAGATCGTCCGCGACGACCACCCCCACCGCTGGCTCACGGTGAACCAGATCGTGCGCTACTCCAGCAACATCGGCGCGGCCAAGGTCGGCCAGGCCCTGGGCTCGCAGCGCTACTACGACTATCTCCTGCGCCTGGGCTTCGGCTCCCGGCCCGGGGTCACGGCCCTGGCCGGCGGGGTGGGCATCCTGCACCCGGCCCAGTCCTGGACCGAGATCGACCAGGCGGCCATCTCCTTCGGCCAGGGCATCGGCGTCACGGCCCTGCAGATGGCCAAGGCCTATTTGTGCATCGCCAACAAGGGCGAGGCCAAACCCCTGCGGCTCATCGCCGACCCGATGCAGGACCAGTCCGAGGGCTCGGGCCGCGTCTTCAGCGAGAAGACGGCCCTGGCCGTGCTGTCCATGATGCGCGAGGTGGTGGAGATGGACGGCACGGGCAAGATGGCCCGCATCCCGGGCGTGCCCGTGGCCGGCAAGACCGGCACGGCCCAGAAGGCCGGCAAGGGCGGCTACAGCGACGAGCGCCTGTCCTCGTTCGTGGGCCTGATCCCGGGCGACAACCCCGAATACCTGGTCCTGGCCCTGGTGGACGAGCCCCAGAACGTTTCCTACGGCGGCATCGTGGCCGCCCCGGCGGTCAAGGACATCGCCTCCCGGGCCCTGGCCTACTACGGCAGGCTGCCCGAACCGGCCCTGGCCGAGGCCCGGCCCGAGCAGGACCCCTCGCAGATGCTCGGCGAGGTGCTTCCCGCGGGCCAGCCCCGCACCCCGGGCGAACGCGTCCCGGACCTCCACGGCCTGCCCCTGCGCCGCGCCGTGGAGCTGCTCGTGCAGAAAGGAATCGTCCCGGTGCTCAAGGGCCGGGGCATGGTGGTCAGCGGCCAAAAGCCCGCAGCTGGCGAACCCTGGCCCGAAGGGAGGGACGGCGACAATGATGTTTTTGTTCTCATCCTCTCCTAGCGGAAGGCGCAAGGCGGACATGGACACGCCCGTGGACGGCCCCTGGCAGGCCCTCTTGGACAAGGTGCGCGCCGGACTCATGGTGCGCACCGACTCGCGCCTGGTGAACCCGGGCGAGGTCTTCGTGGCCATGCCCGCGGCCGGGGACAAGCGCGAGGCCTTCATCCGCGACGCCGTGGCCCGCGGGGCCGAGGCCGTGGTGGCCGACCAGCCCGTGGCGCCGGAGATGCTGGGCGGGGCCGAACTGTACCGGCAGCCCGACGCGGCCGAGGCCCTGGGCGAGCTGGCCCGGGCCTATTTCAAGACCGGCCAGGCCGTGATGAAGACCATCGGCATCACCGGCACCAACGGCAAGACCACCACGAGCTACCTCATCGAGCACATCCTGGCCTCGGCCGGGCTCAAGGTCGGGGTGCTCGGCACCGTGACCTACCGCTGGCCCGGGTTCAGCCTGGACGCCAGCCTGACCACCCCGGGCTGCTGGCAGCTCCACGACCTCATGGCCAACATGGCCAAGAGCGACGTGGACGTGGTGGTCATGGAGGTCTCCTCCCACGCCCTGGATCAGAAGCGCGTGGCCGGTCTGGACTTCGACGTGGCCGTGCTGACCAACGTGACCCAGGATCATCTGGATTACCATGGGACTATGGAAAGTTATTTCCAAGCCAAGTCTAGACTTTTTCGTGATTGCCCGCCCGAGGACAAGCGCAGCGTGCTCAACTGGGACGACCCCTACGGCCGCCGCCTGCTCCAGGAAGTCCATCCCTCCCTGGGCTACGGCCTCACGGACCAGCCCGCCGGCGACGCCACCCTGGCCGGGACCATCCTGTCCTGCACCGGGGCCGGGCTGCACCTGCGCATGACCTACAAGGGCAAAAGCTGGGAGCTGACCTCACCTCTCGTGGGCGCGCACAATGCCCAGAACCTCCTGGCGGCCCAGGCCGCCTGCCTGTCCCTGGGCCTGTCCTGCAAGGAGGCCCGCAGGCTCTCCGAGTTCCAGGGTGTGCCCGGCCGTCTGGAGCGCGTGCCCAATGAGCGCGGCCTGGCCGTGTTCGTGGACTACGCCCACACCCCGGACGCCCTGATCAACGTGCAGAACACCCTGCGCTCCCTGGACTTCCAGCGGCTCGTCACGGTCTTCGGCTGCGGCGGCAACCGCGACCGGGGCAAACGGCCGCTCATGGCCCGGGCCGTGGCCGACTACGCCGACGTGGCCGTGCTCACCTCGGACAATCCGCGCTTCGAGGACCCGCTGGAGATCATGGCCGACGCCCGGCCTGGACTCTCCTCCGGCCCCCGCACCCCCGAGATCGTGGAGGAGCCGGACCGCTACCAGGCCCTATGCAAGGCCGTGGGCCTGATGCGCGAGGGCGACGTGCTCCTGGTGGCCGGCAAGGGCCACGAGGCCTATCAGCAGGTGGGCGAGCGCAAGCTGCCGTTCAGCGACGTGGAAGCCGTGCAGCGCGCCATCCGGGAGGTGCTCGGGTGAGACTCACCCTGCGCCAGCTGGAGGCCTGCCTCCTGGGGGGCCCGGAGACCCCCGAGGCCCGCGACCGGGTTGTGGCCGCCGTGCGCACGGACAGCCGCGCCGTGGGCCGGGACGATGTCTTCTTCTGCCTCTCCGGCGAGCGCTTCGACGGGCACGAGTTCGCGGCCCAGGCCGTGGCCCAGGGGGCCCTGGCCGTGGTGGCCGGACGACCCCTGCCCGAGATCACCCAGGCCCCGGTGCTGGTGGTCCGCGACACCGTGGCCGCCCTGGGCCGGCTCGGCCGGTTCCTGCGCGACCGCACCCGGGCCAAGGTGGTCTGCGTCACCGGCACCGCGGGCAAGACCACGGTCAAGGAGATGCTCGCCCACGTGGCCGGGCAGCGCTTCAGCGTGGCCAAGAACTACAAGAACTGGAACAACCAGATCGGCCTGCCCCAGTCCATCTTCGCGGCCTCCGGCGAGGAGGACGTCTGGGTCCTGGAGGCGGGCATCAGCAAGCCCCACGACATGGACGAGCTGGGCCCCATCGTGGCCCCGGACCTGGCCGTGATCCACAACATCGGCCCGGCCCATCTGGAGGGCCTGGGCGACCTGCGCGGCGTGGCCCGGGCCAAGGCCTCGCTCCTCAAACACCTGCGGCCCGGCGGCACGGCCCTGGTGAGCCGCGACTACCCCCTGCTCCTGGAAGCGGCCCTGGCGCTTGCGCCCGAGGCCGTGACCTTCTCGGCCCAGGACCCGGCCGCGCCGTTCTTCTGCTCCTTCGAGGGACCCGCGGGCCAGGATTCCGGCCGCTACCTCCTGCGCACCCCCCAGGGCGAGGTCCAGGCCGTGCTGCCGTTCTGCGGCGCTCATTTCGCCGAAAACGTGGCGGCCGTGGCCGCCGCGGCGCACCACCTGGGGATCTCCGGGGCCGAGACGGTCCAGGCCCTGGCCTCGTTCCAGCGGCCGGACCAGCGCTTCTGCTGCCTCACCGGCGCAGGCTGGACGCTCATCGACGACTCCTACAACGCCAATCCCCTGTCCATGACCCGGGCCGTGGAAGCGGCCCGCGCCCTGGCCGGGGACCGGCCCCTGGTCCTGGTGCTCGGGGCCATGGGCGAGCTGGGACCGGACGCCGCCGCGGCCCACGAGGACATGGGCCGGTTCCTGAAAACCATGACCCCGGCCCGGGTCCTGTTCCAGGGCTCGTACGCCGAGGACGTGGCCCGGGGCTACGGCCGCAACGGCAGCCCGGCCCCGGTCACCGCCGTGGACGGGACCGAGGCCATGCTCGCCGCCTGGCGGCGGCTGGAGCTTTCCGGCGGCGTGATTCTGGTCAAGGGCTCGCGGTCCGCGCGCATGGAACTGCACGTGGCCGCCCTGGCCCGCGAACTCGGGTGCAGCCCCCAGGGAGGATCCGGCGCATGATCTACCATCTGCTCTATCCCCTGGCCGGCCAGATCGGGGCCTTCAACGTCTTCCGCTACATCACCTTCCGCTCGATCTACGCCCTGCTCACGGCCCTGGTGCTCACCGTGCTCTGCGGCCCGGCCATGATCCGCTGGCTGACCAAGCTCAAATGCGGCCAGTACATCCGCGAGGACGGTCCGGCGCACCAGTGCAAGCAGGGCACCCCGACCATGGGCGGCCTGCTGGTGGGCCTGGCCGTGGTGGCCAGCACCCTGCTCTGGGCCGACCTGCGCAACCACTATGTCTGGCTGGCCCTGTTCGTGTTCGTGGGCTTCGGCGCCGTGGGCTTTGCCGACGACTACCTCAAGGTGGTCAAGAAGCAGAACAAGGGCCTCTCGGCCCGGGCCAAGTTCCTGGGCCAGCTCCTGGTGGCGGGCCTGGCGGTCACCGCGCTCATCTTCGAGCCGGTGTACTCCACCAAGCTCTCGGTGCCCTTCTTCAAGTACTTCGTGCCGGACCTGGGCTGGTTCTACCTGCCCTTCGCCCTGGTGGTGCTCATCGGCGGGTCCAACGGCGTGAACCTCACCGACGGCCTGGACGGCCTGGCCATCGGGCCCATGGTGGTGGCCGCGGCCACCTTCGCCATCTTCGTCTACGCCGCGGGCCACGCGGGCATCGCCGACTACCTGAACATCGCGCACCTGCCCGGCGTGGGCGAAATCACCGTGATCTGCGGAGCCCTGGTGGGGGCCGGGCTGGGCTTCCTCTGGTACAACGCCTACCCGGCCCAGGTTTTCATGGGCGACGTGGGCAGCCTGTCCATGGGCGGCCTGCTCGGGTTCATCTCCGTGCTCTGCAAGCAGGAACTCCTGCTCATCCTGGTGGGCGGCGTGTTCGTGTTCGAGACCCTCTCGGTGATCCTCCAGGTGGGCTACTTCAAGGTTTCGGGCGGCAAGCGCATCTTCCGCATGGCCCCCCTGCACCACCATTTCGAGATGAAGGGCATCCCGGAATCCAAGATCATCATCCGGTTCTGGATCCTGTCCATCCTCATGTCCCTGATGGCCCTGAGCACGCTCAAGCTGAGGTAGGACCAGTGACGGCATTGGCGCAACACGTGGCGGAGCGGGTCCGCAACCAGCAGACCGTGGTGGTGGGCGCGGGCAAGTCCGGCCTGGCCGCGGCCGAGCTGCTCCTGCGCCTCGGCGCGCGCGTCGCCCTGGCCGACGCCAAGCCGGACCTGGACCCGGCAGCCCTCGGCCCCCTGGCCGGCCGCGTGGAACTGCGCCTGGGCGCGCACACCCCGGCCCAGTTCGCGGACGCAAGCCTGGTGGTCCTGTCCCCGGGCGTGGCCGCCAAGAAGATCGCCGCCGCCCTGGCCCCGGTGGCTTCCGAGAACGTGGTGGCCGAGTTGGAGTTCGCCTCCTGGTTCCTGCAGGACCCGGTGCTGGCCATCACCGGCACCAACGGCAAGACGACCACCACCACGCTGGTCTCGCAGATGCTCACGGACGCGGGCAAGACCGTGTTCACCGGCGGCAACATCGGCACCCCGCTGTGCCGCTTCCTCCTGGACGGCTCGCGCGCGGACGTGGTGGTCCTGGAGGTCTCCAGCTTCCAGCTCCAGAACTGCCAGAGCTTCGCGCCCAAGGTCGGCGTGCTCCTGAACTTCGCGGCCAACCACCTGGACTACCACGCGGACATGGAGGAGTACCTCTCGGCCAAGCTGAACCTGTTCGCCCGCATGGACGCCTCCGGCCTGGCCATCCTGCCCCGGGAGATGCGCGCCGAACTCGAAAAGCGCGACTTCACCCGGGCCAAAAAAATCTGGTTCGGCCCCACGGACCGGCTGCCCGCCCCGCATCTGCCCGGCGCGCACAACCGGGCCAATGTCGAGGCGGCCTGGCAGGCGGCCAGCGCCTTCGGCGTGAGCGAGGCAAGTGCCCGGGCCACGGCGGCGGCCTTCCAGCCCCTGGCCCACCGGCTCCAGGCCGTGGGCGAGAAGAACGGCGTGCTCTTCGTGGACGACTCCAAGTCCACGACCCTGGATTCCACGGCCGCGGCCGTGCAGAGCTTCGAACGGCCCGTGCGCCTGCTCCTGGGCGGGGTGTTCAAGGGCGGGGACGTGGCCGGTCTCATCCCGGCGCTCGACGGACGGGTGGTGGAGATCGCCCTGTTCGGCGCGGCCCGCGAGGTCTTCGAACCGGTGCTGGGCAAGCGCTTCAAGCTCTCCTGGGAGCCGGACCTGGAGCGGGCCGTGCGCCGCCTGTGGACCTCGGCCAGGCCCGGGGACGTGCTCCTGCTCTCCCCGGCCACGGCCAGTTTCGACGCCTATCGGGGCTACGCGGCCCGCGGCGACCACTTCCAGCGCATCGTCAAGGAGCTGGCATGAACGACCTGGGCAGATCCCCCGAAAACGCGGGCCATCCGGACTGGTGGCTGCTCATCTCGGCCATGCTCCTGGCGGCCTTCGGGATCATCATGGTCCTCTCGGCCAGCGGCGTCATGGCCGAGCGCTACTACGGCGACTCCTACATCTTCTTCAAGAAGCAGGCCTTGTTCGCGGCCGTGGGCGTGCTGGCCATGCTGGCCATCTCCCGGATGCCGCGCAAGTTCTTCTACAACACCACCTACCTCTGGGTGGTGGGCGTGGCCGGGCTCCTGCTGCTCTGCGTGTTCACGCCGCTGGGCGTGTCCGCGGGCGGCGCCAAGCGCTGGCTCCGGCTGGGCCCCGTGGCCATCCAGCCCCTGGAGTTCGCCAAGCCCGCCCTGGTCCTCTACCTGGCCTACTTCTTCTCCCAGAAACAGGAGATGGTGAAGACCTTCAGCGTGGGCTTCCTGCCGCCGTTCTTCGCCACCGGCCTGCTCTGCCTCATCCTGCTCCTGCAGCCGGACTTCGGCGGGGCCGTGTGCCTGGCCATGATCCTCTTCTTCATGTGCTTCGTGGGCGGCACGCGGATCATCTACCTGCTCCTCTCGCTCATCTTCGCCAGCGGCGCGGGCTGGCTCCTGATCACCTCCTCGCCCTACCGCTTCAAGCGCTGGACCGCCTTCCTGGATCCGTTCAAAAGCGCCCAGGCCGAGGGCTACCAGCTGGTCCAGTCGTTCTACGCCTTCGGCTCGGGCCAGCTGTTCGGGGCCGGGCTCGGCGCGGGCAAGCAGAAGCTGTTCTACCTGCCCGAGGCCCACAACGACTTCATCATGGCCGTGGCCGGGGAGGAGCTGGGCTTCCTCGGGCTCTCGGCCGTGCTCCTGGTCATCGGCATCCTGCTCTGGCGGGCCTTCCGGGTGGCCTACCGCCAGGAAGACCTCCAGGACCGCTTCACGGCCTTCGGCATGGCCCTGGTCCTGGCCCTGGGCTG
>DFYP01000107.1:28378-29213 GCA_002382645.1 Desulfovibrio sp. UBA4079
TGAACCTTTCGCGGAGCGCGGTGCGGTGGAGAAAATCGTGATCACCACCGGGGGAACCGGCGGCCACATCTTCCCGGCCCTGGCCGTGGCCGGGGAAATCCGGCGGCGCGATCCGGCCTGCCGGGTGCTCTTCCTGGGCGGCCCCGGGCCCGAGGGCGAGCTGGCCCGCAAGGCCGGCCTGGAGTTCCGCGAACTCCCGGCCCAGGGCGTGGTGGGCCGCGGCCTCAAGGGCCTCGTGGCCTCCACCTGGCTCGTGCGCGGCCTGTTCAAGTCCTTCGCCGCCCTGCGCGAATTCCGGCCCCAGGCCGTCATCGGCTTCGGCGGCTACGCCGGGTTCTGCCCGGTGCTGGCGGCCCGGCTCCTGGGCATTCCCACGGCCGTGCACGAACAGAATTCCGTGCCCGGGGTGACCAACCGCATCCTGGGCCGGGTGGCCCGGCGCGTGTTCCTGTCCTTCCCGGACCAGGGCAAGGCCTTCCGGGCCTCCAAGACCCGGCTCAGTGGCAACCCGGTGCGGCCCGAGATCGCGGCCGTGGGCCAAGACGAGTCCCGCACCCAGGGCCGCCACCTCCTGGTCCTGGGCGGCAGCCAGGGCGCGCGCGCCGTGAACGACGCCGTGCTGGCGGCCCTGCCCCTGCTGGCCGCGGCCAAGGTGACCCTGACCCACCAGGCCGGGCCCGCGGACCAGGACCGGGTGCGCCAGGCCTACGAGGCCGCCGGGCTGCCCGGGGACTGGGTGGCGGGCTTCATCGAGGACATGGCCGGGGCCTACGCCCGGGCCGACCTGCTGCTCTGCCGGGCCGGGGCCACCACGGTGTTCGAGGCCGCGGCCGCC
>DFYP01000178.1 GCA_002382645.1 Desulfovibrio sp. UBA4079
AACCCGCGCTCCACCGTGGGCACGGTCACCGAGGTCTACGACTTCCTGCGCGTGTTCTTCGCCCGGCTCGGACGCTTCCACTGTCCGTCCTGCAACAAGCCCATCGCGGCCCAGACCTCGGACCGCATCGTGGACGAGATCATGGCCCTGCCCGAAGGGGCCAAGTTCCTGCTCCTGGCTCCCCTGGTGCAGCACCAGAAGGGCACGCACAAGGAGCTCTTCGCCAAGCTCAAGCGCGAGGGATTCTCCCGTGTGCGCCTGGCCGGCGAGGTGATCCTCCTGGACGACGCGCCCGAGCTGGACAAGAAGAAAAAGCACACCATCGATCTCGTGGTGGACCGGCTCGTGCTCAAGCCGGACATCAAGAAGCGCCTGGCCGACTCGGTGGAGCTGGCTCTCAAGTACGGCAACGAGTCCTGCGCCGTGGCCGTGGTCGGCGGCGAGGAGCGCTTCTTCAGCACCCTGTCCACCTGCCCGCAGTGCCGCATCTCCATGCCCCGGCTCACGCCCCAGCTGTTTTCCTTCAACAGTCCGCAGGGCGCCTGCCCCACCTGCCTGGGCCTGGGCAGCGTGGACTATTTCGAGCCCGATCTGCTGGCCCCCAACAAGGGCCTCTCGCTGGCCGAGGGCGCGGTGATCCCCTGGAAGAATCCGCGGCTCCTGGCGCGGCACCGCGAGGTCCTGAGCCGGGTGGGCCGCAGCCTGGGCTTCACACTGGACACGCCGCTTTCCGGGTTTTCGGCCGAGGCCCGCAAGGCGCTCTTCTTCGGCTTCGAGGAGGAGGGCTGGCGCGGGGTGGTGCCGCTGCTGGAGGAGGGCGAGAGCGTGAGTTCCATCTGGCGCGACGAGCTGTCGCGCTTCCGCCAGAGCCGCCCCTGTCCGGCCTGCGAGGGCGCGCGCCTGCGGCCCGAGGCCCTGGCCGTGCGCGTGGCCGACCGGAACATCTCCGAGTTCTGTTCCATGTCCATCCGCCGGGCCCTGGAGTGGCTCCAGTCCCTGTCCTTCGCCGGACACGAGACGCTCATCGCCGAGCCCCTGCTCAAGGAGCTGCGCCACCGCCTGGGCTTCATGGTCAACGTGGGCCTGGAGTACCTGAGCCTCTCGCGGAACATGGCCACGCTCTCCGGCGGCGAGGCCCAGCGCATCCGCCTGGCCTCCCAGCTGGGCTCGGGCCTGGTGGGCGTGACCTACGTGCTGGATGAGCCCTCCATCGGCCTGCACCCGCGCGACAACCAACGCCTGCTGGACACCCTGCGCAGCCTCCAGGGACGCGGCAACACCGTGCTCGTGGTGGAGCACGACGAGGCCACCATCAAGAGCGCGGACCACGTGCTCGAGCTGGGCCCGGGCTCGGGCTGGCTCGGAGGCGAGGTGGTCTTCCAGGGCAGCGTGGACCGGCTCATGGAGGCCGAGAGCCTCACGGCCAAGTACCTGCGCGGCGACCTCTCCATCGAACGTCCGGCCGAGCGCCGCGGCCACCGCGGCTACCTGCGGGTCCAGGGCGCGCGCACCAACAACCTGAAGGACCTGACCCTGGACATCCCCCTGGGCGCGCTCGTCTGCTTCACCGGCGTCTCGGGCTCGGGCAAGTCCAGCCTGGTGGTGGACACCCTGTACAAGCACCTGGCCCTGGCCCGGGGCATCAAGGTGGACCAGCCCGGCATCGTGGAGGGCTTCCAGGGAGCCGAGGCCGTGGAGCGGATCATCTCCATCGACCAGACGCCCATCGGCCGCACCCCGCGCTCCAACCCGGCCACCTACACCAAGGTCTTCGACGAGATCCGCAACATCTTCGCCGGAAGCAAGGAGGCCCGCACCCGGGGCTACGCGCCGGGCCGGTTCAGCTTCAACGTGCGCGGCGGCCGCTGCGAGGCCTGCCAGGGCGACGGCCAGATCCGCGTGGAGATGCACTTCCTGCCCGACGTCTATGTCACCTGCGAGACCTGCAAGGGCCTGCGCTACAACGCCCAGACCCTGGAGGTGACCTACCGGGGCAAGAACATCGCCGAGGTCCTGGACATGACCGTGCGTCAGGCCCGGGAGTTCTTCGCCAACCATCCGGGACTCCAGCGGCGGCTGGAGGTGCTCGAGGAGGTGGGCCTGGAGTACCTGCGCCTGGGCCAGCCCGCCACCACGCTCTCGGGCGGCGAGGCCCAGCGCATCAAGATCTCCCGCGAGCTGGGCAAGCGCAGCCTGCCGGGCACCCTGTACATCCTGGACGAGCCCACCACCGGTCTGCACATGCACGAGGTGGGCAAGCTCATCCGCGTGCTCCAGAAGCTGGTGGACCGGGGGGCCACGGTGGTGGTCATCGAGCACAACACCGACGTGGTCTGGGCTTCGGACTGGGTTTTCGACCTGGGTCCGGGCGGCGGCGAGGCCGGGGGCGAGATCGTTTCCCGCGGCACGCCCGAGGATATCCAGGCCGACCCCCGCTCGGTCACCGGCAGATTCCTCTATTAATCCAGGCAGGCACTTGACAGAAGCGGCTCAACGGGCGATTTTGGATGCGGCATTGATTCGTTGATCAAACGGGGGAGCGCCGTTCGTGGCGAGCAAGGACCGGGCCATTCTCCTGGCCGCCCAGGAAGTCTTCGGACGCAAGGGCTACGCCGGGACCACCATGAAGATGATCGCCGAGAAGGCCGGGGTGGCCTTCGGCTTGGTGTCGCACTATTTCGGCACCAAGGAGGAGCTGTTCCTGGCGGCCGGCTTCGACATGGTGGACCGCGTCCTGGGGGCCATCCGGCCCCAGATGGAGCAGGCCGAAACCGGTCTTGCGGCCGTGCGCGCCTTCATCTCCGCCTACCTCGGCTTCACCCTGGAGAACAAGGCCACCTTCCCGGTGCTCATCCGCTGCTCGCCGTTCAGCGACGTGGAGACCCTGGTGGACCGCCGACGCATCGCGGCCAAGTTCACGGAGCTGTTCACGGCCATCGAGTCCTGCCTGGCCCGCGGCATGGAGGACGGCAGCATTCGCCAGCTGCCCGTGAAGCCCACGGCCCTGTTCATCTACTCCAACATCCTGGGAGCGGTGCGCACCTATTTTCTGACACCCTTCCATCTGCCCGGACTCTTCGAGGAAACCGTGGAGTACGTGCTGCGCAGCATCGCGGCTCCGCTTCCCACGGCCTAGATTTGCGCGCCCCGCGCCGCGTGCGCAGGGGCGGCGGCGGGAGATCCTCGCCTCCCGCCGCACGGGAAAAGCGGAATGAGCGCCGGACCCGTGGTCCGGTCCGAGTCCCGACGCACCTCGGGGGCTTCTGCCTGAAGGCAGGAGCCCCCGAACCGTTTTTCAGGGCAGGGGGCCGTTGAGCCAGGAGGGCAGGCCGCGGAAGGCCGCCGGGAGCTCGCGCTCCAGGGCCCGGCCGCCGGGCCGCAGGCGCTCCACCAGGGCCCAGAAGCGGGCCGAGTGGTTCATCTGGCGCAGGTGGCAGAGCTCGTGCACCAGGACCTGCTCGGCCAGTTCGCGGGGCAGGAACAGCAGCCTGCTGTTGAGCGAGATGACCCCGGCCCGGGAGCAGGAGCCCCAGCGCGTCTTCTGCGAGCGCACCCGCACCCCGGCCGGAACCAGGCCCGCGGGGCGGCCCAGGTCGCGCAGCCAGGGCGTGAGCAGGCGGCGGGCCAGGTCGCGCACGAATCCGCGCAGCAGTGTCAAGCGGGAGTCCAGGTCCCCGCCGCGCAGGAGGATGCGCCCGGCGTTCTCGGTGAGCTTGGCCGGGCCGGGCGCGTCCAGGGCGTGGACGCTGTAG
>DFYP01000079.1 GCA_002382645.1 Desulfovibrio sp. UBA4079
CAGCGCGCCCGGACCCAGTTCGACTTCATCGCCAACGAGAACCTCAAGGGCGTGCTGGCCACCGAGATCGGCACCACCCGGTGGGGCTCTGGCAACGCCGGCGGCACCAACGAGGGCTTCCGCTTCCATGACCACAGCACCGCCATCCGTGTGCGCCGGGCCTACCTGGACTTCATGGTCCCGGACACCAAGATCGCCGTGCGCGGCGGTCTCCAGGGCATCGCCCTGCCGAACTCCGGCGCGTTCAACAACAGCAACATGATCCTGGATGATGAAATGCCCGCCCTGGTGGTTTCCACCCCGATCATCGACGAGGTGAGCGTGCTGGCCGGCTACGGCCGCCTGTACGACCAGGATGATGACGACTCCGGCCACAGCAACGGCTCGTTCGACACCGGCTTCCTGGCCCTGCCCGTGAAGCTGGACGGCTTCCAGTTCGCGCCCTACGCCGTGTACGCCTATGTGGGCCACGACGCCCTGAAGAACACTGACAACACCCCCATCCGCGCCAACGTGCTGTGGGGCTTGGCCACTCCCGGGGCGACCACCGATGTCGGCCGCAACGCCTACTGGGGCGGCACCAACTTCGTCATGACCTACTTCGACCCGATCAAGGTCATGGCTGACGTGGCCTACGGCAATGTGAGCGGCGGCGGCGACGTCAACGACCGTTCCGGCTGGATGTTCGACTTGGCCGTGGACTACACGGGCCTGGACTTCATGACCCCGCAAGTGTTCTTCGTGTACACCTCGGGTGAAGACGACGACGCCACCAACGGCTCCGAGCGCATGCCCGCCCTTGAGACCCGCAACTGGGGCATCGGCAACGGCCTGTTCTTCGGCGGCGACGCCCTGCTGTCCGGCGACCATGGCTTCTTCAACAACCAGCTGGGCTTCTGGGCCGCTGGCTTGAGCCTGAACAAGATCAGCTTCCTCGACAAGCTGTCCCACGACTTCACGGCCTTCTACGCCCAGGGCACCAACGACAAGGCCGTGGCCGGCTGGGTCTCTGACAGCGACTTCATCGCATACGGCCAGACCCTGACCGAGGAGGACAGCATCGTGGAGTTCTCTCTGAACAACAGCTACAAGCTGTACGACGAGCTGACCTTCATGGCGAACATCTCCTACGACATCAACGACTACGACAAGGACCTCTGGGGTCAGAACAAGACGGACGACTCCTTCAAGCTGAGCACCGGCCTCTTGTACAGCTTCTAGTTCCAGTTCAGCCTTTCATGCCGTACCAAGGCCGGGGCTTGCGCCCCGGCCTTTTTTTGTCCTGTTGTGGCGGATATTCCTGAAATCTCTCCCCTGCAAACAAAAAACATGTAAAACCAGCGAGATGCACTGCATGTGTCGGATTTCCATCACTGTGTAAAGAATTTGTTACCAACCTGCCACATACCCCCTTGTAAAAAAAATTGAACCTTGGTAAGAATCCAAACAGTTGAGGCGTTGGAAGGGCAACCGTATCACGCAACACGCAAAAGAAAGGAAGAATAACCATGAAACGTTTGGTGCTTCTCGCCACCATCCTGGCCTTCGTGCTCGGCATGGCCTCCATGGCCTCCGCCGCCACGATAAAAGCCTCGGGCCAGTGGGCCTTGGAGTTCCTGTTCTCCGAAAACTTCGACATGACCAAGGACGACAACGGTCCCGACGGCGACGGCGACTTCAACGTCTATCAGCGCGCCCGGACCCAGTTCGACTTCATCGCTAACGAAAACCTCAAGGGTGTGCTGGGCACCGAGATCGGCACCACCCGGTGGGGCTCTGGCAACGCCGGCGGCACCAACGAGGGCTTCCGCTTCCATGACCACAGCACCGCCATCCGTGTGCGCATGGCCTACCTGGACTTCATGGTCCCGGACACCAAGATCGCCGTGCGCGGCGGTCTCCAGGGCATCGTGCTGCCGAACTCCGGCGCTTTCGTCGGCAGCAACATGATCCTGGACGACGAAATGCCCGCCCTGGTGGTTTCCACCCCGATCATCGACGAGGTGAGCGTACTGGCCGGCTACGGCCGCCTGTACGACCAGGATGATGACGTCTCCGGCCACACCAACGGCTCGTTCGACACCGGCTTCCTGGCCCTGCCCGTGACCCTGGACGGCTTCGCCTTCGCTCCCTACTTCGTGTACGCCTATGTCGGTCACGACGCTTACACCGCCATGAATGTCGGCGACGACGCCGCCAATGACATCCTCGCCGGCCTCCTGACCGTGAACCCTGATCTGACCGCCGGCCGCAACGCCTACTGGGGCGGCACCAGCTTCACCATGACCTACTTCGACCCGATCAAGGTCATGGCTGACGTGGCCTACGGCAATGTGAGCGGCGGCGGCGACGCCAGCGACCGCTCCGGCTGGATGATGGACCTGGCCGTGGACTACACGGGCCTGGACTTCATGACCCCGGAAGTGTTCTTCGTGTACACCTCGGGTGAGGACGACGACGCCGACAACGGTTCCGAGCGCATGCCCGCCCTCAAGACCCGGAACTGGGCTGCCGGCTCCTTCTGGTTCGGCGGCGACACCCTGCTTTCGGGCAGCAATGGCTACCTGAACACGGAAATGGGCTTCTGGGCTCTGGGCCTGAGCCTCAAGGACATCTCCTTCATCGAGAAGCTGTCCCACACCATCACCGGTATGTACGTGCAGGGCACCAACGACAAGGCGACGGCCGGTTGGACTATCGGTGCCACGGGCCTCGACTTCGTCTCTTACGGCCACTCTCTGACCGAGGAAGACCACATCATCGAGTTCGACCTGAACAACTCCTACAAGCTGTATGACGAACTGACCCTGTCCCTGGACCTGGGCTACATCGTCAACGGTTACGACAAGGACACCTGGGCCGGCATCGAGCGTGAAGACGCCTTCAAGCTGAGCACCGGTTTGGCCTACAGCTTCTAGGTTCCAATTCCCTCGCCTTTCCCACGCCGCAACCGGGCCGGGGCGCAAGCCCCGGCCCTTTTTTGCGCCCTTCCCCGGCTCGACTTTCCGGGCCTCCTCCCGTATATTCCGGACCTCGACGCCAACCCTTGGAACCACGGAACACGCCATGTCCCTGCCACAGATCGCCTACAGCGGAATGAAGGACTGGCCCGGCCTGCGCGACCGCCTGGCCGGACGCCGCAACCCCGGAGCCTCGGTGGAGTCCACGGTGCGGGAGATCCTCGCCCGGGTGCGCCAGCGCGGCGACGCGGCCCTGGCCGAATACACCCGGCGCTTCGACTGCCCGGACTTCACCGCCGCCAAGCTCCGCGTGCCCAAGGCCGCCCTGGCCAAGGCCCTCAAGGCCATTCCCGCGGCCGACGTTGCCATCCTCACCGAGGCCATCGCCAACGTGCGCCGCTTCCACGAGCGCCAACGCGAGAACTCCTGGCTGACCACCACCCCGGACGGGGCCGTGCTGGGCCAGATGGTCCTGCCCGTGGACCGCGTGGGCCTCTACGTGCCCGGCGGCCAGGGCGGCGAGACCCCGCTCGTCTCCAGCCTGATCATGAACGCCGTGCCCGCCCAGGTGGCCGGGGTCCGGGAGATCGCCGTGGTCTCCCCGCCGCGCCGCGACGGCACGCTCAATCCGTACATCCTGGCCACAGCAAGCCTGCTCGGCATCGAGGAGATCCATCTCTGCGGCAGCGCCTGGTCCGTGGCGGCCCTGGCCTACGGCACCAAAACCATCAGGGCCTGCGACGTGATCGCCGGTCCGGGCAACATCTTCGTGGCCACGGCCAAGGCCCTGCTCGTGGGCCAGGTGGGCATCGACATGATCGCCGGGCCCAGCGAGATCGCCATCCTGGCCGACGCCTCGGCCGAGCCCGCCTGGCTGGCCGCGGATCTGCTCTCCCAGGCCGAACACGACCCCCTGGCCGCCTGCGTCCTGGCCACCTGGGACAAGAAGCTGGCCGCGGCCGTGCAGAAGGAGCTGGCCGCCCAGTTGAAGCGCCTGCCGCGCGGCGAGATCGCGGCCAAATCCCTGGCCGACTGGGGGGCCCTGGCCCTGACCCCGGACCAGGACGCGGCCCTGGATCTGGTCAACCGCATGGCTCCCGAGCACCTGGAGCTGGCCGTGGCCGACCCCTGGGCCATGCTGCCCTTCGTGCGTCACGCCGGAGCCGTGTTCCTGGGCTGCCACTGCCCCGAGCCCGTGGGCGACTATTTCGCCGGGCCCAACCACGTGCTGCCCACCCTGGGCACGGCCCGCTTCTCCAGCGCCCTTTCGGTGCAGACCTTCTGCAAGAAGACCAGCGTGATCGCCGCACCGCCCTCCTACGTGGCCGAGCACGGGGCCAAGATCGCCCGGCTGGCGCGGCTGGAGGGCCTGGAGGCCCACGCCCGTTCCGTGGAATGCCGCATCCCCCAAAAGAGGAAGAAATGAGCGCACCCGCCGTCATCACCACCGACATCAAGGAATACCGCTTGGCCTCCCGGGGCAAGGTCCGCGACATCTATGAGATCGACGCCGAGACCCTGCTCCTCGTGACCACGGACCGCATCTCGGCCTTCGACGTGGTCATGCCCGACCCGATCCCGCTCAAGGGCGTGATCCTCAACCAGATCACCCTGTTCTGGATGAAGATGATGGAGGACCTGACTCCGAACCACATCCTGGCCACCGAGACCGCGGACTTCCCCAAGGCCCTGGCGCCCTACGCCGCAATGCTGCGCGGCCGCTCGGTCCTGGCCCGCAAGGCCAAGCCCCTGCCCATCGAGTGCATCGTGCGCGGGTTCATCACCGGCTCGGGCTGGAAGGACTACAAGAAGACCGGCAAGGTCAGCGGCCATGTGCTGCCCGCCGGGCTCCAGGAGTCGGCCATGCTCGAAAAGCCCCTGTTCACGCCCTCCACCAAGGCCGAGCTCGGGGAGCACGACGAGAACATCACCGTGGACCAGGCCGCGGCCATGCTCGGGCCCGAGCTCATGGCCAAGACCCAGGACCTGTCCCTGGCCATCTATTCCCGGGCCCGGGACTACGCCAAGACCCGGGGCATCCTCATCGCGGACACCAAATTCGAGTTCGGACAGAAGGACGGCATGCTGATCCTCATCGACGAGGTCCTGACCCCGGACTCCTCGCGCTTCTGGCCCGCCGCGGGCTACGCCCCGGGCCGCGGCCAGCCGAGCTTCGACAAGCAGTTCCTGCGCGACTGGCTGGAGGAGGTCGGCTTCAACAAGAAGCCCCCGGCCCCGCGCATCCCCGCGGAGATCGCGACCAAGACCCAGGAGAAGTACCTGGAGGCCTTCCGGCTGTTGACCGGCTCGGAACCCCGGGTGTAGCTTACGCTGGATGCAACAAGGAGTTCGCACATGCTGCTGCAAGGAAAAAAGGCCCTCATCTTCGGTGTGGCCAACGAGAAAAGCATTGCCTACGGCATCGCCCAGGCCTTCAAGAACCAGGGCGCCAGCCTGGCCTTCAGCTACGTCAACGAGGCCATCCAGAAGCGCGTGGAGCCCATCAGCGCGGAACTGGGCGGCGATTTCACCTTTTCCTGCGACGTGAGCGACGACGCGAGCATCGCCTCCTCGGTGGAGGCCGTGCGCGCGAAGTGGGGCGGCGTGGACGTGCTCGTGCACTCCGTGGCCTTCGCCAACCGCGACGAGCTCAAGGGCCGCTACCTGGACACCAGCCGCGACGGCTTCAAGCTGGCCCTGGATGTCTCGGCCTACTCCCTGGTGGCCCTGTGCAAGGCCTATGAGCCCCTGCTCAACCCCGAGGCCTCGGTGCTGACCATGACCTACCACGGCTCCCAGCAGGTGGTGCCGAGCTACAACGTCATGGGCGTGGCCAAGGCCGCCCTGGAGGCCAGCGTGCGCTACCTGGCCGTGGACCTGGGCCAGAAGGGCCTGCGGATCAACGCCATCAGCGCGGGCCCGATCAAGACCCTGGCCGCCTCGGGCGTGTCCAGCTTCAAGGCCCTGCTGACCCACGTGGAGGAGCGCGCGCCCCTGCACCGCAACGTGACCACCGCGGACGTGGGCGGCGCGGCCGCGTTCCTGGCCTCCTCCCTGGCCAACGGGGTCACCGGCGAGGTGCTCTACGTGGACTCCGGTCTGCACATCATGGGAATCTAACCATGGAACCCTGGATCGTCCTCATCCTCCTGCTGGCCGGACTGCTCGTTTTCGGCAAGGTTCTGGGCCGCCTGGGCCTGGGCTGAGGCCCCAAGAAGGAGTGCGGCTGGACGCCGCCCGCCAAGGACAAAGACCAGGAAAAGCGGCCTTGACAGGGCCGCGGTGAACGAATAAGGTCCCCGTTCTGCCTTGCTCTTCCCGCAAAGGGAAGGGCCATAGACCACAAGGAGGAACGCATGTCTCAGAAATACGAGACACTGGTTCTTCTCTCGCCCGAACTGGCCGAGGAGAACCGCAAGGCGATCATCGAAACCCTCACGTCCATCGTGGAGCGTGAAGGCGGCAAGATGAGCGCCGTGGACGATTGGGGTATCCGCACCCTGGCCTATCCGGTCCAGAAGCAGACCCGCGGCAACTACGTGCGCCTGGAGTATGCGGCGCCCGGCACGGTCATCGCCGAGCTGGAGCGCAACATCCGCATCACCGACGGCATCTTCAAGTTCGTCACCGTCCGCCTGGCGGACGCGACCGCGGCTTAGGGGAGGGACGGATATGGCTTTCCGCAACAAGAAGTTCACGCCCCGCAAGAAGTTCTGCCGGTTCTGCGCGGACAAGGCTATGCCCCTGGACTACAAGCGTCCGGACATCCTGCGCGACTACATCACCGAGCGCGGCAAGATCATCGCCCGCCGGATCACCGGCACCTGCGCCCGGCACCAGCGGCAGCTGACCACCGAAATCAAGCGCGCCCGCCAGATGGCGCTGCTCTTCTACACCACCGTGCACAGCACGGACGTGAAGAAGCGGACCCTGTAGGAGGCCGGTCATGAAACTCATTCTGCGCGCCGACGTGGAGTCCCTCGGCCGCCTCGGCCAGATCGTCACCGTGAAGCCGGGCTACGGCCGCAACTACCTGATTCCCCAGGGCCTGGCCATGCCGGCCTCCGAGGCCAGCCTCAAGCAGTTCGAGCTGGAGAAGAAGAAGCTCCAGGCCAAGGCCGACAAGCTGCGCACCGGCGCCTCCGACGTGGCCGAGCGCATCAACAACGCCGCCATCACCATCGCGGTGCGCGTGGGTGAAGGCGACAAGCTCTATGGCTCCGTGACCTCGGCCAACATCGCCGAGGCCCTGGCCGAGCAGGGCATCGAGATCGACCGCCGCAAGATCGTCCTGGCCGACCCCATCCGGGCCCTGGGCCAGTTCGAGGTGGAGATCAAGCTGCACCCTGACGTCCACGCCGCCATCAAGCTCTCCGTGGTTCGCGAAGGCCATACCGAAGAGCAGCCCGCCCCCGAGGCGACCGATGAACAGCCGGCGGAAGGAACCGAACAGCAGGCCTAAGGGCCGCGACACACACTCCACGGGGGAGGCCCAGCCCAGGGCCTCCTCCGATCTCCTACGCAAAGTTCCCCCCCAGAACCTGGAAGCCGAACAGGCGGTTCTGGGGGGCGTCTTTTTGAAGAACACCCTGTTCCACTCCCTGGTGGACCTGGTGGGCCCCGAGGACTTCTACTCCCCGGCCCACGCCACCATCTTCCAGACCTTCATCGACCTCTACGGCCTGAACAGGCCCATCGACCTGGTCACGGTCAAGGACCACCTCCACCAGTCCGGGGAGCTGGACCAGGTGGGCGGCCCGGTCTATCTGGCCGAGCTGGCCGACTCCCCGGTGAGCGCGGCCAACGCCCTGCACCACGCCCGCATCGTGCGCGACAAGGCCGTGCTGCGCCGGCTCATCGACGCCGCCAGCACCATCATCTCGGAGTGCTACGAGGCCCGGGACGTGGACGCCCTGCTGGACTCCTCGGAAAAGCAGATCTTCGAGATCGCCGAGGCCAAGGCCCAGAGCACCTACATGGCCTCCAAGCCGCTGGTGGACAAGGTCTTTGACCAGCTCCAGCAGCGCTACGAGAACAAGTCCGCGGTCACCGGCATCGCCACCCACTACGTGCGCTTCGACGAGATGACCGCGGGCCTCCAGAACTCGGACCTGATCATCGTGGCCGGCCGCCCGAGCATGGGCAAGACGGCGTTTGCCCTGAACATCGCCCTGCGCGCGGCGGTGCGCTCCGAGGTGCCCACGGCCGTGTTCTCCCTGGAAATGAGCATGGAGCAGCTCATGACCCGCCTCCTGGCCTGCCAGGGGCTGGTGGAGCTCTCCCGGCTGCGCAGCGGATTCATCGAGGACTCGGACTGGGCCAAGCTCCAGGACGCCGCCGACGTGCTCGGCAAGGCCCCGATCTTCATCGACGACACCCCGGCGCTGACCACCCTGGAACTGCGCGCCCGCTGCCGCCGGCTCAAGGCCGAGCACAAGCTGGGCCTGGTGGTGGTGGACTACCTCCAGCTCATGCGCTCGAGCCGGGACATCGACTCCCGCGAGCAGGAGATTTCCGACATTTCGCGCAATTTGAAGGCCCTGGCCAAGGAGCTGGACATCCCGGTCATCGCCCTGTCCCAGCTCAACCGCAAGGTCGAGGAGCGCACGGTGAAGCGGCCCATGCTCTCGGACCTGCGTGAATCCGGGGCCATCGAACAGGACGCCGACGTGATCATCTTCCTGTACCGCGACGAGTTCTACAACAAGAAGGACGACAACCCCAAGGCCGGCATGGCCGAGATCATCATCGGCAAGCAGAGAAACGGTCCTGTGGGCGAGGTGGAACTGGCCTTCCTCAAGAAGTACACGGCCTTCGAGAACCTGAGCGCCACGCCCTACCCCTCCGAATCGCCTTACGAATGAACGCGCCTGGAGGCTTCATGCATTACGATCCCGTGGAATCCCTGCCCCGGGCGGACCTGCTCCGCCTCCAGGCCGAGCGCCTGCGCAAGGTCCTGGAAAACGCCCAGAATTCCCCGTTCTACCGGGAACGCCTGGCGAGCGCCGGGGTCCGGCCCGAGGACATCAGGACCGCGGACGACGTGCGGCGCCTGCCCTTCACCACCAAGGCCGACCTGCGCTCCCAGTACCCCTACGGCATGCTCTGCCGGCCCAAGGACCAGTTCGTGCGGCTGCACGCCTCCTCGGGCACCACGGGCTCGCCCACGGCCGTGTTCTACACCCAGGCCGACATCGCGCAGTGGGCCTCGCTGGTGGCCCGCTGCATGTTCGCCACGGGCATGCGCCAGGGCGACGTGTTCCAGAACATGAGCGGCTACGGCCTGTTCACCGGCGGCCTGGGCATGCACTTCGGGGCCGAGAAGCTCGGCTGCCTGACCATCCCGGCGGGCGCGGGCAACTCCAAACGCCAGATCAAGCTCATCCGCGACTTCCAGGTCACGGCCGTGCACATCATCCCGTCCTACGCCCTGTACTTCGCCTCCTTCCTCAAGGGCGAGAACATCGACCCCGCCTCGCTCTCCTGGCGCATCGCCCTGGTGGGCGCGGAGCCGCACACCGAGGAGGTCCGCCGCCGGGTGGAGGAGCTGCTCAAGCTCAAGGCCTTCAACTCCTACGGACTGACGGAAATGAACGGCCCGGGCGTGGCCTTCGAGTGCGAGCACCAGACCGGCATGCACCTCTGGGAGGACGCCTATCTGGCCGAGATCGTCAATCCCGAGACCGGCGAGCCCGTGGCCGAGGGCGAGATCGGCGAACTGGTCATGACCACGCTGACCCGCGAGGGCATGCCCATCCTGCGCTACCGCACCCGCGACCTGACCCGCTTCCTGCCCGGGGACTGCCCCTGCGGCCGGACCCACCGGCGCATCGACCGCATCGCGGGCCGCGCCGACGACATGCTCATCATCAAGGGCGTGAACATCTACCCCATGCAGGTGGAACAGGTGCTCATGGCCATGCCCGAGGTGGGCCAGAACTACCTCATCGAGCTGTTCACCGTGGAGTACATCGACCAGATCCGGGTCAAGGTGGAGATCAAGGAGGAGTTCTTCGAGGAGGACATGCGCGCCCTCCAGAAGCTCCAGAAAAAAATCACCGACCGGCTGCGCGATGAGCTCCTCGTGACCCCCAAGGTGGAGCTCGTGCAGCACAACTCCATCCCCCAGGCCGAGGGCAAGGCCAAGCGGGTGGTGGATCTGAGGAACGCCTAGTGGACTATGTCTGGGCCACGCTTTTCCTGGGCCTGCTGGGAGCCGTGCTCTTCCTGCACCTCTTCGGCCTGCCGGCCAACTGGGTGGTGCTGACCCTGGCCGCGGTCTGGAAATGGCTCCACCCGGCGGCCGAGGGCGGCCTGACCTGGCTCTTCCTGGGCCTGCTCCTGGGCATCGCCCTGGCCGGGGAAGGGGCCGAGTTCGCGGCCCAGACCTGGGGCGCCAAGAAATACGGGGCCAGCGGCCGGGGCAACCTGGGCGGCATCCTCGGGGCCATCGTCGGGGCCGTGCTCGGCGCGCCCTTTCTTCTGGGCCTGGGCGCGCTCCTGGGCTCCCTGGCCGGAGCCTTCATCGGCTGCCTCATCCTGGAGCTGACCCACCGCAGGCCCCTGGCCGAGGCCCGGCAGGCGGCCTGGGGCGCATTCTGGGGCAAGGCCTTCGGCGCCACCGTGAAAATGAGCCTGGGCGCGGCCATGGTCATCCTCTGCGCGCCCCGGATCTGGCCCTAACCGCAGTTTCCGGAGAACCACATGGACCGTCAGTTCCCCACCTACCGCGGCGCGATGGAATACGTCTGCCTGGGCTGCGGCCAGACCTTCGGCATCAATGAGCTGCTCTACACCTGCCCCACGTGCGGCGGGGTCTTTCTCCTGCGCGACACGGCCTTTGACCGGCTCAAGACCCGCAGCGGCACGGAATGGCGCCGGATCTTCGACGAGCGCGCCGCCAGCAAACACCCGGGCCTGCGCGGCATCTTCCGGTTCTACGAGCTCATGGCCCCGGTGCTGGAGCCCGAGGACATCGTCTGCCTGGGCGAGGGCAACACGCCCATCGTGGAGTCCAGCCCGGCCCTGCGCCAGATCACCGGCCTGCGCACGGCCTACAAGAACGACGGACAGAATCCCAGCGCCTCGTTCAAGGACCGGGGCATGGCCTGCGCCTTCAGCTTTCTCAAGGCCTGCATCCGGACCCAGGGCTGGGATCAGATCCTCACGGTCTGCGCCTCCACGGGCGACACCTCGGCCTCGGCCGCGCTCTACGCCGCCTATGTGGGCGGGCCCATCAAGAGCGTGGTCATTCTTCCTCATGGGAAAGTCACGCCCCAGCAGATGGCCCAGCCCCTGGGCAGCGGGGCCACGGTCCTGGAGGTGCCCGGGGTCTTCGACGACTGCATGAAGGTGGTCGAGCACCTGGCCGACAACTACCGCGTGGCCCTGCTCAACTCCAAAAACGCCTGGCGCATCCTGGGCCAGGAGTCCTACGCCTTCGAGGTGGCCCAGTGGCGCGGCTGGGACCTCTCCGGGACCTGCGTGTTCGTGCCCATCGGCAATGCCGGCAACATCACGGCCATCATGGCCGGGTTCCTCAAGCTCCTGGACCTGGGGCTCATCGAGAAGCTGCCGCGGATCTTCGGGGTCCAGTCGCACCACGCCGACCCGGTGTACCGCTACTACAGCGTGGACGACCCGGCCAAACGCCAGTACGCGCCGGTGAGCGTGACCCCCAGCGTGGCCCAGGCCGCCATGATCGGCAACCCGGTGTCCTTCCCGCGCGTGCGCCACTTCGCCGAGCGCTACGAGGCCCTGGGCGGGGCCCACTCCTTCCAGGTGGTCCAGGTCACGGAACAGGCCATCATGGACGGCATGCTCCTGGCCAACCGCCACGGGCACATCGCCTGCACCCAGGGCGGCGAATGCCTGGCCGGGGCCCTGCGGGCCAAGGAGCTGGGCCTGGTCACGGAGCAGGAGCTGTGCATCCTGGACGCCACGGCCCACCACCTGAAATTCATCGGATTCCAGGACCAGTACTTCCAGAACAGCTTCCCGCCGGAATTCGGCGTCACGCCCCGGGCCGAGCTGTCCAACCGGCCGGAACTGGTCATCACGCCCGAGGACAAGGACCGGCTTTCGGCCGAGGAGTACACCGCCGCGGCCGCGGCCAAGGTGGTCGAGCGCCTGGGCCTGGCCCGGAGGTAGCGTGGCCGGCCGGGAGCGCGCGGACCAGCTCGTGGCCTCCCAAGGCCTGGCCGAGAGCCGCGAGCAGGCCAAGCGCCTGATCATGGCCGGCGAGGTCTTTGTCCTGGTCCGGGGCCAGAAGACCCCGGTGTCCAAGCCCGGCCAGATGTTCCCGCCGGACACCGAATTCCTGGTGGAAGGCCGGGAGCGCTTCGTGAGCCGCGGCGGATTCAAGCTGCTCACGGCCATCGAAGAGCTCGGCTTCCATCCGAGCGGCCTCGTCTGCCTGGACGCCGGGGCCTCCACCGGCGGATTCACCGACTGCCTGCTCCAGTTCGGCGCGGCCCGGGTCTATGCCGCGGACGTGGGCTACGGCCAGCTCCACTGGAAGCTGCGCCAGGACCCGCGCGTCGTGGTCCTGGAGCGCGTGAACCTCAAGGACCCGCCCGCCGACCTCCTGCCCGAACCCGTGGACTGCATCACCGCCGATGTCTCGTTCATCTCCGTGACCAAGGTCCTGGCCGGGTGCCTGCGCTTTCTCAAGCCCGGCGGCCTGGTGGCGGCGCTGATCAAGCCCCAGTTCGAGCTGGGGCCGGGCCGCACGGACAAGGGCGTGGTGCGCGATGAGGCCGACCGGCTGGAGGCCGTGGCAAGCGTCACCACGTTCTGCCGCAGCCTGGGGCTTGAACGTGTCGGCCTGGCCCCGGCCGGGATCACCGGGCCCAAGGGCAACCAGGAGTACCTGGCCCTGTTCCAGAGGCTTGGCGGCCGCCGTGAACCGGAGTAAGGTCCGCTCCCTCTGGGAGGGATGATGCTCCGCGGCCTGTGCTATTCCGTGATCTCCGCGATCTGCTTCGGCATGATCGCCGTGCTGGCCAAGCTGGGCTACGGCCTGGGCCTCACCGCCCCGGCCATGCTCCAGCAGCGCTTCGGCTTCGGCGCGCTTCTGCTCCTGGCCTGGTTCCTGGTCCGCCGCCGCGCCCTGCTGCGGCCCACGCCCCGCCTTCTGGCCAAGGCCGCCCTGCTCGGGTGCATCTACCTGGCCCAGAGCAGCCTGTTCTTTCTGGCCCTGGAGCGCATCCCGGCCTCCACCACGGCCCTGGTGTTCTACTTCTATCCCGTGGCCGTGACCCTGCTGGCCGTGCCGCTCCTGGGCCAGCGCCTGGACCGCTGCGCCCTGGCGGCGCTCACCCTGGTCATGGCCGGCTGCGGCCTAGTCTTCCACGACGCCTTCCTGAAAGGCCTGTCCGGACCGGGCCTGGCCCTGGCCCTGGGGGCCATGGCCGTGTTCTCGGGCTATCTCCTGCTGGTGCAGGTCCTGCTCAGGGGCGAGGAGCCGCTGCGGGCCACGTTCTACGTGATCCTGTGCACGGCCATCGGCTTCACGCTCTGGAACGGTCCTGGGGGATTCTGGGAAAGCGAGCCGCAGCGCCTGGGGCTGGGCTTGGTCCTGGGCCTGGTGCCCACGGCCCTGGCCATCTCGCTGCTCTACCTGGCCATCGAGAGGATCGGCAGCGCCTGGGTCTCGATCTTCTCCACCTTCGAGCCCGTGGCCACCCTGGCGGCCGCGCACCTGCTCCTGGGCGAGGAGGTGGCCCTGCTCCAACTGGGCGGGGCCGCCCTGATCATCGCGGGCATCGTCCTGCCCAACGCCCGGCTCCTGCGCCTGAAAACAAGCGCTTCCTAAGCCTCCTGCCCGGCGGCCTGACGCTCCAGGAACCCGGCCAGCATGCGCAGGTGGGCCTGCTCCTCCTGGGCCATCTGCTGCATGGCCGCGGCCGCTTCGCCGGAACCAACGCGGACCCCGCAGCGGGAGTAGAAGTCCAGGGCCTGGGCCTCGAACTGCATGGCCAGCTCCAGGGCGTCGCGCGCGCCCTCGATGCGCAGGCCGCTGGATTCGGCGAAACGCCGGGGCTCCACCCCGCCCTCGGCCAAGTCGCCGTCGCGGTCCCCGGGCACGCGCCGCCAGGCCTCCTGCTCGAACTCCTCGCGCTCCAGGGCCCCGGTCCGTTCCTTGGCGTAGAGCCGGTAGATGCGCTCGCGGTGCCGCACCTCGAACCCGGCCAGCTGGCGGAAGGCCAGGCGCAGGTCCTGGGTCTCGGCCCGGGACATGAACTCCTCGTAGAATTCCTGGAGGACCATCTCCAGGCCGCAGGCCAGCAGCCAGACCGACTCCGCGTCCTGGGCCGCCAAGCAAAACGCCAGTCCCTGGTGCGGCTCGCCCACGGCCGCGGCCCCTTCCCAGGCCGAGATCCCGCCCTGGAGGTTGAGCACGTCGAAGCCGTGGGATTCGAGGATCCCGGCGGCGGCCATGCTCCGGTGGCCGGAGCGGCAATAGACCACCACAGGCTTGTCCCGGGCGATCTCGCCCAGGCGGTCCGGCAGTTCGGCCAGGGGCACGAGTTGGGCCCCGGGCAGATGCGCCTCCTGGTATTCAAAGGGCTGGCGTACATCCAGCAGGGTGCGCGCGGTCGTCTTCCCGGATTCGAGAAACGTGCGGGCCTCCTGGGCGGTCAACTGGCGCATGATCCCTCCTCCAGTCTCCTCCGTAATCCCGCTCGGGCTCCATTGCAAGAACGTCCGGGCTTTTGTATGAACCTCCCATGCGAATCACACCGCTGCGCACCCTGCAGGAAGCCGGCTACCTCCTGCTCCTGACCCTGGCCCTGGGCCTGGCCGCCAATGCCCTGCGGCCCGACGGGCTGCCCCTGTTCAAGGTCTTCCAGAAGGACCCCGGCGCCCCGCCCTACGCCACCCTTTCGCCGCTGGCGGCCGCGGACCTCCTGCGCAAGGGCCAGGCCCTGTTCGTGGACGCCCGCGAGCCGAAATACTTCGCCCTGGCCCACGTGCCCGGGGCCCGGAACATCACGCCCGAACAGGCCAAGGCCGGAGCGGCCGACGACCTGCCCCGGGACAAGACCCTGGTGATCTATTGCGACAGCCTGGCCTGCGGCCGGAGCCACAGCCTGGCCGGCATCCTGCTGGAAAAGGACTATACCGTGGCGGTGATGCAGGACGGGATCGAGGGCTGGATCATGACCCGGGGGCCGCTGGAGGTGTCGCAGTGAAGCGCGTCGCCCTGCTCCTCCGGCTGGGCCTGGGCCTGCTGTTCGTCGTGGCCAGCGCGGACAAGCTCCTGCACCCCGGGGAGTTCGTGCAGATCATCCTGAACTACCACATCGTGTCCCAGGGCCCGGCGGTCTGGGCCGCGGCCCTGCTCCCCTGGCTGGAGCTGAGCTGCGGCCTGGCCCTGATCCTGAACCGGGCCGCCTCCGGGGCCGCGCTGCTCATCACGGCCATGCTCGCCGTGTTCCTGGCCGCCGAGGGTTCGGCCCTGGCCCGGGGCCTGGACATCTCCTGCGGCTGCTTCCACTCCGACCCCGCGGCCAAGGGCGGCCTGGCCTGGGCCATGGCCCGCGACGCCGGGCTGTTCGTCCTGGCCCTGCTCACCACCCTGCGCTGGGAAAGCTCACCAGAGCGAGAACGCGGCTAGAACCGCCAGGGTCCCGAAAGCCCACAGCCAATCCCGGTCCGGCGCGGAAAAATCGCGGCGCCAGACCTCTTCCCGGTCCAGCCCCCGCGCGGCCACGGCCACGGTCTGCTCCCAGGACCTGCGGGCCAGGTTGCGGACCACGGCCGAGGCGAACACGAGCCAGCGCCGGGACAGCGGCAAATGCGGGCAGCGCAGGGCCAGGGTCTTGCGCACCTGGCCCATGACCCGCCAGCCCAGGGGCAGGAAATGGATCATCAAGGCCAGGGCCAGGGCCGGTTCCCAGGCCCGGGGCCCCAGCAGGGGCCGGCCCGCCCAGGACAGGGCCAGGCCGCACTGGCGCGGCGGGGTGGACAGGGCCAGGCCCAGACCCAGGAGCAGAAGGCAGAACAGCCGCAGGGCCATGAGCGCGCCCCCGGCCAGGGCCGCATCCCAGGCCGCCCCGGCCCAGAGGTCCAGCCCGCTCTTGAGCAGGCCCCAGAACAGGACAAAGCCCAGACCGCCCCGCCAAAGGCGCAGGCCGCTT
>DFYP01000202.1 GCA_002382645.1 Desulfovibrio sp. UBA4079
GTGCGTCGTCTGGTGGTCGTGGACACCCGCCAGAAGTCCCGGCTGGCCCATGTCCAGCCGCTTCTGGACAATCCCCGGGTGGAGATCCACGCCTTTGACCACCACCCGGACTCCGAGGAGGACGTGGCCGCGACCCGGAGCGTGGTCAAGTCCTGGGGCTCCACCACGGCCATCCTGGCGGCCGAGATGCGCGAGCGCGGCCTCACGCCCCTGCCCGAGGAGGCCACGGTCATGGGCCTGGGCCTGTTCGAGGACACCGGCTCGTTCGCCTTCGACTCCACCACGCCCGAGGACTTCGAGGCCGCGGCCTGGCTCCGGCGCCACGGCATGGACGTGAACGTCATCTCGGACCTGCTCTCCCGCGACCTGGACTCGGAACAGGTCAAGATCCTTGGAGAACTGCTGGAGACCGCGACCACCCAGGAGATCAACGGCGTGGCCGTGGTCATGACCGAGGCGAGCACCGAGAATTTCGTCGGCGACTTCGCCTTCCTGGTCCACAAGTTCATGGACATGGAGAACATCCGGGTGCTCTTCGCCCTGGGCCGCATGGGCGACCGCATCCACCTGGTGGCCCGCTCGCGCAGCGCGGACGTGGACGTGGGGGCCATCTGCACGGCCCTGGGCGGCGGCGGTCACCCCTATGCCGCCTCGGCCACCATCAAGAACAAGACCCTTTCCGAGGTGAAGAACGAACTCTTTGCCCTGCTCTACTCCCACGTGCATTCCCAGATGGTGGTCGAGACCCTTATGTCCAAGCCGCCGGTGGTCATCGGGCAGGACCAGCCCATGAAGGACGCCGTGGAGCTCATGACCCGCTTCGGCCTCAAGGGCGTGCCCGTGGTGGCCGGCGGCGGCATGGAGTGCGTGGGCCTCCTGGAGCACAAGACCGCGGACAAGGCCCTGACCCACAAGCTGGGTGAGGTGCCGGTGCGCGAATACATGCTCCGGGAATTCCTTACTGTGCCGCCCACGGCCGGGCTCCAGGAGGTCATGGAGATCATCCTGGGCAAGCGCCAGCGCCTGGTGCCCGTGGTGGACCAGGGCCAACTCCTGGGCGTGATCACCCGCACGGACCTGGTGACCATGCTGGCCGACGAGCCCTCGCGCATCCCCGAGTCCCTGAACCAGGAGCGCAAGCGCGAGCGCAACATCCGCACCCTCATGTTCAACCGCCTGCCCGCGGACGTCTTCGACCTGCTCAAGAAGGCCGGCGAATTGGGCCAGGACCTGGGCTGGGAGGTCTATACCGTGGGCGGGTTCGTGCGCGACATCCTGCTGGCCCGCACCAACCTGGACGTGGACCTGGTGGTCGAGGGCGACGGCATCCGGTTCGCCCGGGAAATGGTCCGCCGCATGGGCGGCCGGGCCAAGACCCACAAGAAGTTCAAGACCGCGGTGGTCATCCTGCCCGGCGGACGGCGGGTGGACGTGGCCACGGCCCGGCTGGAGTACTACGAGTACCCCGCGGCCCTGCCCACGGTGGAGCTGTCCTCCATCAAGATGGACCTCTACCGCCGGGACTTCACGGTCAACGCCCTGGCCGTGCACCTCAATCCCCACAGCTTCGGCCGGTTGGTGGACTTCTTCGGGGCCCAGCGCGACATCAAGGAAAAGACCATCCGGGTGATCCACTCCCTGAGCTTCGTGGAGGACCCCACGCGCATCCTGCGGGCCGTGCGCTTCGAGCAGCGCTTCGGCTTCCGCATCGCCTCCCAGACCCTGCGGCTGGTGAAGAACGCCCTGCAGCTGGGCCTGTTCAACAAGCTCTCGGGCAACCGCGTGTTCCACGAACTCCAACATATCCTCAACGAGGACGCGCCCCTGGCCTGCCTCTCGCGGATGCAG
This sequence comes from Desulfovibrio sp. UBA4079, assembly GCA_002382645.1. GTDB lineage: Bacteria > Desulfobacterota > Desulfovibrionia > Desulfovibrionales > Desulfovibrionaceae > Aminidesulfovibrio. The sequence continues at coordinate 1,849 of DFYP01000202.1, forward strand.
GAGCTGGGACTGCTGGAGGCCGTGCATCCCCAGCTGGTCATGGACCTGGCCAAGACGCACCTCATGCAGGAGATCGCCAAGGTCCACAACTGGCACAAGCTGCTCTACCTGGAACCTGCGGTCACGCCCTGGAAGCTCTACCTCCTGGGCCTGACCCAGGGCACGGACGCGGACCAGGCCCGGGACATCTGCCGCCGCCTGGGCCTGTCCCAGCGCGACGAGCACGGCTTCCTGGCCCTGCGCGAGGCCATCGGCGCGGCCCTGGGCCGGCTCATGTCCTGGAAGGGGGAGGCCTCGCCCCTGTCCGACCTCTATTTCTGCCTGGAGACCCTGCCGGTGGAGGGCGTGCTCTTCCTCATGGCCCGCAGCCGCCGCGAGGAGATGCGCAAGCACATCTCCCAGTACCTGACCAATCCAGCGCTCCAGGCCATCGAGATCTCCGGCCGGGATCTCAAGCGCCTGCGCATCCCCGAGGGCCCGATCTACGCGCGCATCCTCAAGGCCGTGCGCCGGGCCCGCATCGACGGCCAAGCCGAGGGCCGCAAGGAGCAGCTGCTCCTGGTCCGCAGGCTCAAGAAGGAATGGGCGGCATCCGGCGGAGAGCCCGGGCCGCGGGGCTGAACGGCCGCCGGATGCTTGCCCTCGGGCCATGGCCCGTGTAGGGTTGCTGGCGTGGATCGAACCTCTTGCAAGGGATGGCGATGGACGTTCTTTGGGCGCCGTGGCGGCTCGACTACATCCTGGGACCCAAGCCGGATGAATGCGTGTTCTGCATTCCCGAGCACACCGACGAGGACGAGAAGCGCCTGGTGCTCCACCGCGGCAGGACCTGCTTCGTGATCATGAACAAATTCCCCTACAATAACGGGCACCTCATGGTCACGCCGTACCGCCACGTCTGCTGTCTCACTGAGCTCAATGCTGAGGAATCCCACGAGTGCATGGACCTCATGCAGCGCTCCGTGGCCGTGCTCCAGCGGGCCTTCCGGCCCCACGGCATCAACGCCGGGTTCAATCTCGGCGAGGCCGCCGGGGCGGGCATCGCCGGGCACCTGCATTTTCAGATCGTGCCCCGCTGGAACGGGGACGCCTCGTTCATGGCCGTGTTCGGGGAAACCCACGTGATCCCTGAACATCTTCTGTCCACCTACCGCAGACTCAAGCCGCTGTTCGAGGCGGCGGAATAGAAGGAGCAGCCCATGCGCTACATCAAGGTCATCCTCCTGGTGCTCTTCTTTTTCCTGTCCATGCTCTTCTTCATTCAGAACAAGGACACCGTGACCCAGACCTACGAACTGGTGCTCAACGTGCCCCTGCTGTTCAGCCTGCGCTCCATCCCCCTGCCCTTCTATCTCATCGTGCTCGGCGGCTTCCTGGTGGGGGCCCTGGTCTGCATCTGCTACTTCCTGTCCGAGCGCTTCCGGCTTTCGGGCCTGGTCCGGGAGCTGCGCCAGAAGAACACCGCCCTGGAGCGCGAACTGCACCAGCTGCGCACCCTGCCCCTGGACAACCAGCCCGGCCCGGTTTCCTCCGAGGAACAGGAACTCTAGGAGAGCGCCCTTGTCCTTGCTCGATTTTCTGCGACGCAAGCGCGCCGGCGACCGTTTCGAGCTGTCCCTGGGCCCCGGCGAGGGTGAGACCCTGCCGGTGCAGGACACCCGCGCGGCCATCGACGAACTCTCCCAGGTGGTCCGCAACAACCCCGAGGCCGTGGAGATCTACCTGGCCCTGGGCAGCCTCTACCGTTCCCAGGGCGAGATCGAGCGGGCCATCCAGATCCGCAACAACCTCATCGTGCGCCAGGGCCTGGACCCCACGTTCACGGCCCGGGCCTGGTTCGAGCTGGGCCGGGACTTCCGGCGCGGCGGCTTCCTGGATCGCGCGGCCCACGCCTTTGAGCAGGCCCGCGCGCTCATGGGCGACAAGCCCGCCATCCTCCTGGAGCAGGCCCAGCTGGCCGCCGAGGGCTCGGAATTCGAGCGGGCCGCGGAACTCTACAGCCGGCTCAACCGGCCCCTGGCCCAGGCCCACTATTTGGTGCGCCGGGCCCAGGAACTGGCCCAGGGCGGCAATGCGGCCCAGGCCGGGAGCCTGCTGCGCAAGGCCGTGCGGGTCTATCCCGGGTCCGTGGAGGCCTGGACCGAGAGCCTGGGCCGGGCCTACGCCGAGGGGTCGTCCGGGCAGGTCAAGGACGTGCTCCGCGAGGCCCTGGTCAAGGTGGACCGGGAGATGCGCTTCGTGCTCCTGGAGGGCCTGGTGGACACGGCCGCCGGAGTGCGCCGCGCCCCCGGCAACGAGGCCCCGCTGAGCAACCGCGACCTGGTGGGCGCCGTGATCCCGATGCTCGAGGACCAGGACCCGGACGTGCTCCTGTTCTTCTACGGCGCGCGCCTGCTCCTGCACTGCGGCCAGCACCTGGAGGCCCGCTCCTGGCTGGAAAAGACCCTGGTGCTCCGGCCGGACTTCTGGCTGGCCCGGCTGGAGGTCTTCCGCCTGACCAAGGACGAGCAGAGTTTCACCCCGTTCTTCAAGGAACAGCTGGAATTCTTCATGGACAAGGCGCGGCGCCTGCGGCGCTTCGTCTGCCGCACCTGCGGGCTCAAGCGCGACAGCGTGTTCTACCTCTGTCCGCGCTGCCGCAGCTGGCATTCCATCGCCTTCCGCTACGACTTCAGCCAGTAGGAGCCCCGGCCCTCCGTGTCCGCGCCCAAGCTCACGCCCATGTTCGAGCAGTACCTCCGCATCAAGGCGGAGCACCCGGACACCTTGCTGTTCTACCGCATGGGGGACTTCTACGAGCTGTTCTTCGAGGACGCCGAGATCGCCTCCCGCGAACTGTCCATCGCGCTCACCAGCCGCAATCCCAACTCTGAGAACAAGGTGCCCATGTGCGGGGTGCCGCACCACGCGGCCGAGGGCTACCTGGCCCAGCTCCTGGAAAAGGGCTTCCGGGTGGCCATCTGCGACCAGGTGGAGGACCCGAAGCTGGCCAAGGGCTTGGTGCGCCGCGAGGTGACCCGGGTGCTCACCCCGGGCACCGTGGTGGAGGACGCCAATCTTCCGGCCAAGGGCAGCAATTTCCTGGCCGCCCTGTACTGGGACGCGGGCCATGAGCGCGGCGGCGCGGCCTGGGCCGAGGTCTCCACGGGCCAGTGGTCCGGGCTGTCCAGCACCCGCGAGCCCGAACTCTGGCAGTGGCTGGCCAAGCTCGGGGTGCGCGAGCTGCTCCTGCCCCAGGGCCGCACGGTTCCCGCCGCCTTTGCCGACTCCGGGGCCCAGGCCGTGTTTCTGCCCGAGCGCGGGGCCTTTGACCTGGATACGGCCCGCCGCAGCCTCCTGGAGGTGCAGGGCGTGGCCGACCTGGCCAGCCTGGGCCTGGAGGACAAGCCCGAGCTGACCCGGGCCTGCGGAGCCCTGCTCTTCTACCTGCGCCAGACCCAGAAACAGGACGTTTCGCACCTGGCCGGGTTCCGGCCTCTGGACCTGTCCAGGCGTCTCATCCTGGACGAGGTCACCGAGCGCAACCTGGAGATCTTCCGCCGCCTGGACGGCCGGGCGGGCAAGGGCACCCTGTTCCAGGTCCTGGACCGCACCGTCACCCCCCTGGGCGCGCGGCTCCTGGAAACCCGCCTGCGCGAGCCCTGGCGGGACCCCGGGAGCATCGGCCGCTGCCTGGACGCGGTGGAGCACTTTTTCCGCGAGGATCGCGTGCGCCAGGCCCTGCGCCAGGCCCTGGACCAGATCCACGACCTGGAGCGGCTTTCCACCCGGGTCCAGCTGGGCCGGGCCACGCCCCGGGACTTCGCGGCCCTGCGCCAGAGCCTGTCCGCCCTGCCCCAGGCGCGGGCGGCCCTCACCGGCGGAAACCCGCCCGCGGACCTGCGCACCATGCTGGAATCCTGGGACGACATGGGGGACCTGGCCGCCACCCTTTCCGCGGCCCTGGTGGACAGCCCGCCGCTGGCCGTGACCGAGGGCGGCCTGTTCCGCCTGGGCTATCAGCCGGAGCTGGACGACCTGATCCAGCTCACCGAGCACGGCGAGGCCCGGGTGCGCGAACTTTTCGAGCAGGAGCGGGCCGCCTCGGGCATTCCCAAGCTGAAGCTCGGGTTCAACCGGGTCTTCGGCTACTATTTCGAGGTCTCCAAGGCCCACCAGGGCCCGGTGCCCGAGACCTTCATCCGCCGCCAGACCCTGGTGAACTGCGAGCGCTACGTGACCCCCCGGCTCAAGGAGCTGGAGGACCGCCTGCTCTCGGCCTCCGAGGAGCGCAAGGCTCTGGAATACAAGCTCTTCCAGGAGCTGCGCCAGGTCCTGGCCCAGGCCCGGGCCAGGTTCGTGTACATGGCCGGGGTCCTGGCCGGGCTGGACTACTGGCAGGGCCTGGCCGAGGCCGCCCGGCTCCACGACTGGACCCGTCCCGAGGTCCACGAAGGCCTGGAGATCGTTGTGGAATCCGGCCGCCACCCCGTGGTGGAGGCGGCCCAGGGCGCGGCCAACTACGTGCCCAATGACGTGCGCCTGGACGAGGAGCGCCGCATCCTGCTCATCACCGGGCCGAACATGGCCGGAAAATCCACGGTCCTGCGCCAGACCGCCGTGCTCACGCTCATGGCCCAGATCGGCTCTTTCGTGCCCGCCCGCCAGGCCCGCATCGGCCTGGCCGACCGGATCTTCTCGCGGGTGGGGGCCTCGGACAACCTGGCCCAGGGCCAGAGCACCTTCATGGTGGAGATGATGGAGACGGCCCGCATCCTCCGCCAGGCCACCCGGCGCAGCCTGGTGATCCTGGACGAGATCGGCCGGGGCACGAGCACCTTCGACGGCCTGGCCCTGGCCTGGGCCGTGGTCGAGGACCTCTCGCGCCGGGCGGGCGGGGTGCGCACCCTGTTCGCCACCCACTACCACGAGCTCACCAGCCTGGAGGGCCGGATTCCGGGCCTGCGCAACCTGAACATCGCGGTGCGCGAGTGGAAGGGTGACATCGTGTTCCTGCGCCGCCTGGTGCCGGGCCCGGCGGACAAGAGCTACGGCATCGAGGTGGCCCGGCTGGCCGGGGTTCCCAGGCCTGTGGTGGAAAGGGCCAGGGAAATCCTTGCGAAGCTCGAGGAAAAATCGCAAAATGAGCGCGCGCAGGGTGCGCCCCGCTGCAGCCGGCCGCACCTGCCCGGCCTGGAAACCGCCGGGACCACGCCCGCAGCGGCTGAATCCCCGCTGGTTTCCGCCCTGCGCGAACTGGACGTGGACGGCCTGACGCCCATCCAGGCCCTGACCCTGCTCCACCAATGGAAACAGATGCTCAAGGACGGACAATGACCCGCCGCCTTGCGGTCCTCATCGCCCTGCTCTGCGCCTGCCTGCTGGTCTCCTGCGGCAAGAAGGAATGGCCCGAGCCGGTGCGGTCCGAGGACAGTTTCACCTTCAAGACCGTGCGGGCCGAGCGCAAGGCCGGCTGCCTGGTCGTGGAGGTGCGCGTGCTCGGGGCTGTGGACAACCTGGCCGCCTTGACCCTGCAACTCATGGAGGTGGGCGAGGGCGAGGGCAAGGGCTGCCCCGGCTGCCCCTTCCAGCCCACGCGGGCCGAGGAATTCACCCCCGGCCACCCGAACCTGATCCGCATCGGCTCGGCCTTCCGCTTCACTGCCTGCGACCTGAATCCCGACGGGGTCTATGTCTGGCGCGTGATGGGCCGGAACCAGTTCACCAACCTGGGCGAAGTGAACTCCGAGCTGTTTTCCTCCTGGCCCAGATAACCCGTCCTCAAGGAGCCCTCTCCATGCATCATTTTGAAATGCGCAACGGCAATCTTTTTGCCGAAGAAGTGCCGGTGTCCGAACTGGTCCGGACCCACGGCACGCCCCTGTACATCTATTCCGCGGCCACGATCCGGCGCCATTTCGAGACCTTCGACTCGGCCTTCGCGGGCCTCAGGCACCTCACCTGCTACTCGGTGAAGGCCAACTCCAACGTGAACCTCCTGCGGCTCATGGGCAGCATGGGCGCGGGCCTGGACATCGTCTCCGGCGGGGAGCTTTACCGCGGCCTGGCCGCCGGGGTTCCGGCCGAGCGCATCGTCTACTCCGGCGTGGGCAAGCGGCCTGAGGAGATCAAGGAGGCCCTGTCCGCGGGCATCCTCATGTTCAACGTGGAGTCCCTGGCCGAGCTGGTGCGCATCAACGACATCGCCCAGGGCATGGGCGCCGTGGCCAAGGTCAGCTTCCGGATCAACCCGGACGTGGACCCCAAGACCCACCCCTACATCTCCACGGGCATGAAGAAGAACAAATTCGGCCTGGACCTGGAAAAATCCCTGGAGGCCTACGCCCTGGCCCGGGACCTTACGGCCATCGAGCCCGTGGGCATCGACTGCCACATCGGCTCCCAGCTCACGAGCATCAGCCCGTTCCTGGAAGCACTGGACAAGATCCTGAATTTCAAGGCCAAACTCGACGAGATGGGGCTTTCCATCAGCTACCTGGACCTGGGCGGCGGCCTGGGCATCACCTACAACGAGGAGGAGCCCCCGCACCCCCGCGAGTTCGGCGAGGCCCTCACGGCCCGGCTCCGGGACATGCCCCTCACCGTGATCCTGGAGCCCGGCCGGGTCATCGTGGGCAACGCGGGCATCCTGGCCACCCAGGTGGTCTACACCAAGCAGACCCCCAGCAAGCGCTTCCTCATCGTGGACGCGGCCATGAACGACCTGGTGCGGCCCGCGCTCTACGACTCCTTCCACCGCATCGGCGAGATCACGGCCCACGACCGGCCGCCGGTGAAGGTGGACGTGGTGGGCCCCATTTGCGAGTCCAGCGACTTCCTGGCCCGGGACCGCGAGCTGCCGGGCATGGAACAGGGCGAATACCTGGCCGTCTACTCGGCCGGGGCCTACGGCTTCGCCATGTCCTCCAACTACAACTCCCGGCCCAGGGCGGCCGAGATCCTGGTGGACGGCTCCCAGGCCCGGGTCATCCGCCGCCGCGAGACCTACGAGGACCTGACCGCCCTGGAACAGTAGCCCGGAGGGGCCGTGACCCGGCTCAATTCCTTTCATCTGCCCGCGGAATCCTGGCCCGGGAACCAGAACGGTCCCTGGGTCCTGGACGGGCCCGAGGCCAGGCACCTGCTCAAGGTCCTGCGCGCGGCCCCGGGCGAACGGCTGCGGCTCTTCGACGGCCAGGGCCGCGAGGGGCTGTTCGTGCTCGAGAGCGCGGAGCGCGGCCGCGCCCTGCTCACCCCGGAATCCATCACCGCCCTGCCCCTGCCCCAGGACCGCCTGGTCCTGGCCCTGGGCTGGAACAAGTCCAGCCGCCGCGACTGGCTCCTGGAAAAGGCCGTGGAGCTGGGGGCCTGGGGCCTGGCCTTCTGGCGCGCCGAGCGCAGCCAGGGCGAGCCGCCCACCGCGCCCAAGGACTCCTGGCAGGACAAGCTCGTCCAGGCGGCCAAGCAGTGCGCCAATCCCTGGCTGCCGCAACTGGCCGTGATTCCTGGCGGAATCCAGGGGCTTGCCGCGTTTGCGCAGGGCTTCGAGCAGTGCTATCTCTGCTGGGAGAAGGCTGAAACCCGGCACCTGCCCGCGCCCGGGGACCTGGGCCGCGGCCGCGTGCTCGTGGTCCTGGGGCCCGAGGGCGGGCTGGAGCCCGTTGAGGCCGACCGGCTCCTGGAAGCCGGGTTCCGGCCCCTGAGCCTTGGGCCCAGCGTGCTGCGCTGGGAGACCGCCGCCCTGCTCTGCATGGGCCTGGCCCATCTGGACCGGGGGAGCCGTCCGTGAAGATCGAGATCGCCGAGAAACAGCCTCTGGCCGACCGCATCCGGCCCAAGACCCTGGACGACTTCGCCGGGCAGGACCACCTGCGCGAACGGCTGAACGCCTTCCTGGCGGCCAAGCGCCTGCCGAGCCTGCTCTTTTTTGGCCCGCCCGGCTGCGGCAAGTCCACCCTGGCCCTGCTCCTGGCCCGGGCCAAGGGCCTGCCCTATTTGCGGGTGAGCGCGCCCGAGGCCGGGCTGACCACCCTGCGCAAGCAGCTCTCGGGCATCGAGGTGCTCATCCTCGACGAGTTGCACCGCTTTTCCAAGGCTCAGCAGGACTTCTTCCTGCCGCTCCTGGAGACCGGCGAGATCGTGCTCCTGGCCACCACCACGGAGAATCCCTCGTTCAGCGTGACCCGCCAGCTCCTGTCCCGGCTCCACGTGCTGCGCTGCCGGGGCCTGACCCGGCCCGAGCTCGTGCGCATCGCCCAGCGCGGGGCCCAGGTGCTCGAAACGGACATCTCGTCGGAAAGCATGGATATTCTCGCCGGACTCTCGGGCGGGGACGGCCGCAGCCTGCTCAACCTGCTGGAGTACGCCGCGGGCCTGCCCCCGGAGCGCCGCAGCGCCGAGAGCCTCAAGCAGTCCCTGCCCGAGGTGGTCATCCGGGGCGACCGCGACGGGGACTCGCACTACGAGCTGGCCTCGGCCATGATCAAGTCCATCCGTGGCAGCGACCCGGACGCGGCCCTGTACTACCTGGCTTGCCTCCTGGAATCCGGCGAGGACCCGCGTTTCGTCTGCCGCCGCCTGGTGCTCTCGGCCTCCGAGGACGTGGGACTGGGCGATCCCCAGGCCCTGCAGCTGGCCGTGGCCTGCCAGCAGGCCGTGGAGTTCGTGGGCATGCCCGAGGGCTTCATCCCCCTGGCCGAGACCGCGGTCTATCTGGCCCTGGCGCCCAAGAGCAACGCCTCCTACTCGGGCTATCTCAACGCCCAGAAGGAGATCCGCACCAACGGGCTCAAGCCCGTGCCCCTGCACCTGCGCAACGCCAGCACGAGCCTGCAGAAGGAATGGGGCTACGGCCGGGGCTACAAGTACCCGCACTCCTTCCCCGGGGCCTGGACCGAGCAGGACTACCTGCCGGCCGAGCTCAAGGGCCGGACCTTCTATTTCGCCAAGGAGGAAGGGGCTGAGCCCAGGCTCCTGGCCTGGCTCAGAAAGCGGCGCAAGATCGGGGAATAGGTCTTACTTCTTGGCGTAGAGCTTCTTCCACTCGTCCAGAAACAGCACCGCCGTATCCAGATCCGAGAGCCTGCCCTGCTGCTGGCGCACGGCCTGGACCAGGTCGTCGAACCCCACGTCCGCGGGCAGGCCCAGCCGCTCCAACAGCGCTCCCAAGTCCTGGCGCAGGTTTTCTGGCAGGTTTGCGTCCAAGGCCTCGGCCTGGCGCCGGGGCCTGGGCCAGCCCTTGAGCCGGGAGGCCGCGAAGTCCAGGAGCGCGTCCATGCGGCGGTCGTAGGTGTGCTCGGCCAGGACCCGGGCCCGGCTGCGCGCCGCATAGGCCTGGCGCTCCTCAGGGTGCTCCAGGAAATAATCTATTTTTTCCGCAAGTTCCGACAGCGAGGTAAAGGTGGCCAGCTCGTCCTCGGCAAAGGACTCGGCCATGAGCGCGCGCCGGTCCACCAGCTGGAAGGCCCCGCAGGCGGCCACCTCGAAGGTCCGGGGATTGATGAAGTCGCCGCAGGTCACGGTGCGCTCGGCTTGGATGCTGGAATGCAGGTTCAGGTTCACGTCCGTGGCGTTGAAGATGGCCACGCAGTCCTCGGAGGAGATGCGCGCGCCCTGGCGCTGGACGTGCGGCCAGAGCACGTGGTCGCCCTCCCATTCCGTGCCCCAGATCTTGAACCCGGGCCGCAGGAGCTTGCGGAAGGCCTGGCGGCGGTTGGGATAGCCCGCGCCCATGAACGCGACGCTGGCCCCGAACTCCTTGCGCTGGGCCGGGGTCAGGTCCAGAGGCCGGTGGAACTCCGGGTCCGCAGCCAGGGGCAGGTACAGGGCGTTGGCCTGGCCCAGGGCCTCCAGCTGGCCCAGGAAGGGGTCCTTCTGGATCACGGCGAACAGGTCGTAGTGCGGGGCGAATGCCTGCCAGTAGGTGAACAGCCGGGAGTCCTCCACGAACCACATGGCCGTGGCCACCTTGTCCCGGCGCAGGCGCTTGAGGGCCTGAATGGTCAGGGGCGCCTGGGCCAGGGCCAGGACCAGGTCGGGCTCACAGGTCTCGACCTTGGCCAGCACGGCCTGGGCCAGCACCTGGAGATAGGAATTCTCCAGGTATTGCAGGCGGTCCGAGGTCACGCGCAGGCGTTCCAGGGCCTGGTACGAGGCGTGGAAGTCCGGGGCCTCGAAGACCTCCACCAGGTGGCCGAGCCGGCGCAGGGCCGCGGCGCAGAACCGGCCCACGGGCAGGGAGCCGCCGTACAGGGGCAGGACCACCAGGACGCGGAGATGTTCCTTCATGCGAGTGTTCCTTTGGACCGGTTTCAGGAGTCTGGAAACCTTCCCCCTCCCCCTGAAATCCCTGCGAAGTTCATCTAGACAAAATCTAGACTTTTTCTACCATATGAAATTATTGCCTGTTTTCAACAAGCCAATCCCGGTCCTGGTAGAAGCGCGCGGCCAGGTCCGGCTGGGGCGGTTCGGCCGCCGCGCCGGGCAGATGGAGGTGCCGGGACAGGAAATCGCGGAATTTCTGCCGCTCCGGGAGGTCCGCATCCTGTCCGCTGAAGGCCGTGTAGTGGGCGCCGAGACGGTCCAGGGCGCTGGACAGGCCGAGCACCCCGTCCGGGGCGTGCTCCGGGTTGCCGGTGAGCAGGAAGCGGACAAACCCAGGGTTCCGGAACGGGTCCAGACAGCGCACCTGCTGGTCGCACTCCCGGGTCTCCAGACAGGGCAGGCAGTCGGTCACGGCCTGGTAGACCGTGTGGCCCAGGCCATAGGGTCCGGTCTCGAAGCACCAGGCCGAGGACAGGAAAAAGGCCGACACCGGCACGCCCAGGTGCGCGGCCAGGTGCATGCTGCCCGTGTCCGGGGTGAAGACCCGGTCCAGGCCCAGGAGCACNNGCGATTCCTGGCGGCAGGGCCCGGAGCACGGCCTTGGCCACCGGGGCCTCGGCCGCGCTGCCCAGGAGGAACAGGCGCGCCTGGCCCGTCTGCTCCAGGAAGGCAACGGCCAGCCGGGCCAGGATCTCAGGGGGCAGGGAACGCCGGGACTCCCGCCCGGCCAGGACCAGGCCCAGGCCCCCTCCCCTGGCCTTGGCCTCGGGGTTCACCTCCCCGGGAGCCACGGGAAAGGGCGTGAAATGAGCCCAGAAATCCACCAGGTTGAGCCCCAGCCGCCGCCTGGCGGACCAGCGCATGGCCAGCTCGGGCCAGGAGCCCAGCAGGGCCTGGCCGTCCTTCCAGACATGGCCCCGCACCAGCTCCGGGTCGAACAGCGCGGCCAGGGCCAGGTTCAGGGGCGAACGGTTCAGGTTGAAGACCTCGGCAAAGTCCTGGTCCTGCAACTCGCTGAAAATCTTCCGGTTCTGGCCGAGCATGGCCTGGAGGACCGCGCCTGTCCCGGCCTTGGCCAGGCCCGTGCCGTGGGCGGTCAGGGGGTGGAGCACGGCCCAGGGATAGAGCAGCCGCGCCAGGGGGGCCAGGGAGGCATCCAGGCAGAGGTGCACCCGGGCCCGGGCCGCCAGGGACAGGAGCAGGCGTTTCGTCTGCACCAGGTCGCCGAAGCGCGCCAGTTGGATCACGAGGACATGCTGCATGGCCGGATTTCCCCTGTCCGTGCCTAACCCGGATGGGGAGTTCCTGGCAAGGCGCGGGCTTGGCGTTTACAGGGCGGGCGCCTGTGGTATATGCATCGGGCCATGCGTTACTACCCCATGTTCGTGAGCCTGGAGAACAAGGCCTGTCTCGTGGTCGGCGCGGGCGAAGTGGGCACGCGCAAGATCGCCAGCCTGCTCGCCTGCGGCGCGGGCAGCGTCCTGGTCCTGGACATGCGCGAGCCCGAGGGCGAGCTGTTGGCCCTCCTGGAGAACCCGGCCCTGACCTTCGAGCGCCGGAGCTTCGAGGACCAGGACCTGGACGGCCGTTTCCTGGTCATCGCCTCCACCAGCGACGAAGCCCTCAACTGGCGCATCAGCGACCTCTGCCAGGAGCGCGGCCTGCTCTGCAACATCGTGGACCAGCCCGAGAAGTGCAGCTTCATCGTGCCCGCGGTGGTCAGCCAGGGCGACCTGACCCTGGCCATTTCCACGGGCGGCCAGAGCCCGGCCCTGGCCAAGCACCTGCGCCGCCACCTCCAGGAGTCTTTCGGTAAGGAATACGCCGCCCTGCTGGTGGTCATGGGCCGCCTGCGGCCCCTGCTCCTGGACCTGGGCCAGGAGACCCGCGACAACACCGCCGTGTTCCGGGCCCTGGTGGGCTCGCGACTGCTGGAGGCCCTGGCGGCCAGGGACCGGGAACAGGCCGCGGCCGTTCTCGCCGAACATCTGCCCGAGGCCCTGCGGCCGCGCATCACGGAGCTGCTCCATGGTCTCCTTTGAAATTCTCCAGCTCTCGGTCATCGCCGTGTACCTGGTGGGCAGCGTGCTCTTTCTCACCGGCGTGGGCCTGGCCTCCGAGGGCCTCAAGCGTCTGGCCGCGGGTTTCGCCATGGGGGGCCTGGCCCTGCACGGCGCGGACCTCCTGGTCCAGGTCCGGGAGGCCCCGGCCTTCCCCGGCGGCGGGGACTTCTACCTGAGCCTCATCGCCTTCTGCGTGCTCCTGGCCGGGCTGCTCACCTGGCGGCGGGTGGGCTCGCGCTTCCTGGCCCTGGCCGTCATGCCCCTGACCCTGTTCCTGTTCGTGGCCTCCCTGGCGGCCTCGGGCATCCGGGTGACCCTGCCCCGGGAACTGAGCCTGGTCTTCTTCGGCATGCACATCGCGGCCCTGGTGGCCTGCCTGGCCCTGCTCACCCTGGCCGTGGGCGCGGGCCTGGCCTTCCTCCACCTGAACAAGAAGATCAAGAGCAAGGCCGGCCTGGCCTCCATGGGCAACGACCTGCCCTCCCTGGACAATTTCGACCGGGTCAACCGCTGGGCCACGCTCTACGGCTTCCCGCTGTACACCCTGGGACTGTTCTCCGGCTTCCTCTGGCGGCTCATGGACCCGCTCAAGAAGTTCGCCTGGGACCCCATGAACATCACGGCCCTGGCCGTCTGGGTCCTGTTCGCCGTGCTCTTCTGGCAGCGCGCGATCCTGGGCTGGCGCGGCCGCAAGCCCGCGCTCATGGCCATCGTGGTCTTCGTCTTCGTCGTCGTGGCCCTGCTCCACCACACCATCACCTTCCGCCCGTAGGCCATGGACAAGAAGATCATCCTCCTGGGACTCAACCACCGCTCCGCGCCGGTGGAAGTCCGCGAACGCTACGCCCTGACCAATGTGCAGGACTTCGAGCAGGGTCTGCTCAAGGACTGCCGGGTGCGCGAGTGTCTGGCCCTGTCCACCTGCAACCGGGTGGAGATCCTGGCCGTGTCCGACCATCCCGGGGACCTGACCGCAGAGGTCCTGGCCTACTGGGCCAAGACCTGCGGCGGCGATCCCGCGGCGCTCGCCCCGCACACCTATGTCCACGAGGACCTGGAGGCCGTGGGCCACGTGTTCCGGGTGGCCGCCAGCCTGGATTCCATGGTCATGGGCGAGCCCCAGATCCTGGGCCAGCTCAAGGCCGCCTACCGCGCGGCCGTGGAAAAGGGCGCGGCCCGGGTCATCGTCAACCGCCTGCTGCACAAGTCCTTTTCCGTGGCCAAGCGGGTCCGCACCGAGACGGCCATCGCCTCCAGTGCCGTGTCCATCAGCTTCGCGGCCGTGGAACTGGCCCGCAAGATCTTCGGCGGGCTCAACGGCAAGACCGCCCTGCTCATCGGCGCGGGCGAAATGGCCGAGCTGGCGGCCACGCACCTGCTCAGTAACGGCATCGAGCGCCTGCTCATCGCCAACCGGACCCTGTCCCGGGCCCAGGACCTGGCCAAGACCATGCGCGGCGAGGCCGTGGCCTTTGACCAGCTGTTCGAGCGCCTGCCCGAGGCCGACATCGTCATCAGCTCCACGGGCTCGCCCACGGCCATCATCCGGGCCCGGGACATGAAGGGCGTGCTCAAGGCCCGCAAGCACGCGCCCATGTTCTTCATCGACATCGCCGTGCCCCGGGACATCGATCCGGACATAAACAGCCTGGACAACGTCTATCTCTACGACATCGACGATCTGAAAGAGGTGGTGGAGGGCAACCTGGCCCAGCGCCGGGAGGAGGCGGTCAAGGCCCAGGACATCGTGGCCGCCGAGACCGAGACCTTCGCCCGCTGGCTCAAGTCCCTGGACCTCCAGCCGACCATTGTGGACCTGCTCTCCCGGGCCGAGGACATCGGCCGCCGCGAGCTGGCCCGCACCCTGCGCCGCATCGGCCCGGTGGACGAGGACACCCGCAAGGCCCTGGAAACCCTGGTCTTGTCCGTGGGCCGCAAGATCCTCCACGACCCGGTCTGCTATCTCAAGCGCCGGGGCCAGGAAGAAACGGCCGAACGCTTCCTGGACCAGACCCGCCGCCTGTTCAACCTGGACAGCGAGAACGTGCCCGAGGACGCCCACAGCGACCGCAAACGCCAGGAGCAGGACGAGGAAGACCTGCGGGACGAGGACACCTGCCCGCCCCTGGAATAGGAACCGACCATGCGCAGCTATCTCATCGAAGACCTGACCGGCGAAAACCTCAAGCGCATCGAGGCCCGGCTCACCGAGCTGGGCCTGCGCGGCCCCCTGGACGGGATCTATTTCCTGCCCCTGCCCGAGGACCTGCTCAGCCCGGAACAGGCCGAACACACTCAGGAATGCGGGCCGCACATCCTGGCCCTGGAGGTCCTGCCGGACTTCGGCGCGCTCAAGCTCGAGCTGCTCGTGCGCGGCCGGGGCCGTCTGCGCTGCTCCTGCGTGACCTACGCCGACGAGGCCCAGCGCGCCTGGGCCATGGACCACCTGGACATCTTCATCCGGGAACTGGACATCGCGGTCTGACCGCAGCCGGGGGCCCCATGACCGCACCCCTGCCCCGCACCCTGCACGACCTGCCCCCGCGCTGGGCCCACTTCTGCCTGGGCATCGAGCGCTTCGCTGCCCGCGACCTCGGGGTCTCCCTGGGCTCCGGCCGTTTCCTGGTGGGCCTGTCCGGGGGCCTGGACTCCTCGGCCCTGCTCCTGGTCTGCGCCTGCCTGGCGGCCCGGGACCAGGGCCGGATCGTGGCCGCGCACCTGGACCACGGCCTGCGGCCGGAATCCGGGCAGGACGCCGAGCAGGCCCGGACCCTGTGTGCGGCCCTGGACATCCCCTTCCGGTCGGTCCGCAGCGACGTGGCCGACCTGGCGAGCGCACGCGGCCTGGGCCTGGAGGACGCCGGGCGTCAGGCCCGCCACGAGTTTTTCCGGGACGTGCTGGCCCAGGAGGGCCTGGACTGGGTCATGCTGGGCCACCACCTGGACGACCTGGCCGAGGACGTGCTTCTGCGCCTGGTGCGCGGCACGGGCTGGCCCGGACTCAGCGGCATGTGCGGCCGGGACGACAGCTTGCGGAGCGTGCGGCCCCTGCTCCTCACGCCCAAGGCCGTGCTCCGGGACCTGGCCCAGGACCTGGGCCTGACCTGGCGCGAGGACGAGAGCAATCAGACGCCCCTGTTCCGGCGCAACCGGATGCGCAGGGACGTGCTGCCCCTGCTCCTGGAGGAAAATCCCGGATTCCTGGAGGCCGTGGCCCGGCTCTGGCGCCTGGGCCGCCTGGACCAGGACTATTGGACCCGGGAGATGGACCTGCCCGGGGTCCAGCCCACGGACGGCCCCCTGCTTGCGGACAGCATCCTGGAAACGAGCCACCCGGCCCTGCGGCTGCGCCTGTACAAGCAGATCCTGGATAGCCTGGGCCCGGGCCAGGTCCTGGCCGAAACCCTGTTCCGGATGGACGCGGCGTGGCAGGAGAACCGGCTCGGCACCGTGTTCCAGTTTCCGGGCGACAAGCTCGCCGCCGTGACCCGCGAGGGCATCCGATTCTCTAGAAAAAGTCTTGAAAAATAGTCGATTGCGACATTCTATCTTCCCGTCTCTCCAGGTATATGCGTTGAACCGGCTCTATCAATGGATTCCGTTTTTGCGCGATCCAGACCCGGGACCGGGCCCGGCACAGGGTGCCGGGGAACCAGGACCCGGGCCCTTCCTCTGGTCCAAGACAGTTAGAGAAGCCTTGCACTCCGCTGGAAAAGTCCTGGCAGTCATTGACAGCACGCAGGGCTCCAGCTAAAAGCTTGTGAAACTTTTGCACAAGGCCAAGGAGGCATATCCGTGAACATTCTCATTTTCGGCCCCAACGGCAGCGGCAAGGGCACCCAGGGCGCCCTGGTGAAGGAAAAATACAAGCTCGACCACATCGAGTCCGGCGCCATCTTCCGCAAGCACATCGGCGGCGGCACCGAGCTGGGCAAGAAGGCCAAGGCCTTCATCGACCGCGGTGAGCTGGTGCCCGACGACATCACCATCCCCATGGTCCTGGACGTGCTCAAGAGCTCCGGCGCCGCGGGCTGGCTCCTGGACGGCTTCCCCCGCTCCATCGTCCAGGCCCAGAAGCTCTGGGACGCCCTGCAGACCGCGGGCGTGAAGCTGGACTACGTCATCGAGATCCTGCTGCCCCGCGAAGTGGCCAAGAACCGCATCATGGGCCGCCGCCTCTGCGCCAAGGACAACAACCACCCGAACAACATCNNCATCTTCATCGACGCCATCAAGCCCAACGGCGACAAGTGCCGGGTTTGCGGCGGCGACCTCTCGGCCCGGGCCGACGACCAGGACGAGACCGCCATCAACAAGCGCCACGACATCTACTACGACACCAAGACCGGCACCNNTGGCCGCGGCGTACTTCTACAAGGACCTGGCCAAGGCCGGGAAGACCAAGTACATCGAGCTCAACGGCGAGGGTTCCATCACCTCCATCAAGGAAACCCTCCTGGCCCAGCTGGCCTAGGTTCCGCTGCGTCTGTTCAAGGCTCCCTTCCCGCTTGGGGAGGGAGCCTTTTTTTGCGCCTGGGCCAGGATGCGGCGGGNNGGCGGGCCGTGTCCATGAACGCGAGCAGCGCCGGGGAGCGCCAGCGGCCCTGGCGCACGACCATCTGGGTCTGCACCGCGAATCCCGGTTCGCGCCAGGGCAGGGTCAGCAGTCCGCCCTCGCGGGCCTCCTGCTCCACGCTCACGGCCGGCAGCAGGGCCACGCCCAGGTTTGCCGCCACGCAGCGCTTGATGGCCTCCACGCTGGAGAACTCCATCCAGGACCCGGGCGCGCAGTCGCAGGCGGCCAGGCTGCGCTCAAAGGACAGGCGGTAGCTGCAGCTGGGCCCGCTGTAGATGATGGTCTCGCCCTTGAGGTCCCGGGCCCGGACCCCGGCGCGGCCCGCCAGGCGGTGTCCCGGGGCTGCGGCGATGACCATGTCCTCGCGCC
The DNA here is from genome assembly GCA_002382645.1 of Desulfovibrio sp. UBA4079. Lineage (GTDB taxonomy): Bacteria > Desulfobacterota > Desulfovibrionia > Desulfovibrionales > Desulfovibrionaceae > Aminidesulfovibrio. The sequence goes on from DFYP01000202.1 coordinate 19,159, forward strand.
GCAGGGTCTCGGCCACGAAGCGGGGTTCGCGCACCGGCGCGCCGATGACAAAGGCCAGGTCCGCCCGGTCCTCGGCCAGATAGTTCTTGATTTCCGCATAGCTGGCCGGCTTGAGGATGAGGCGCACCTGGGGGTGCTCCTGGCGGAAGGCCTGGAGCACCTCGGGCAGGCGGTGCCCGGCCAGGGACTCCGAGGAGCAGATGGTCAGCTTGCCGCAGGGCCGGGCCGAGGCCCCCAGGCTGCCCACGGCCTCCTCGGCCAGGGCCACGATGCGTTCGGCATAGGGCAGCAGGGATTCGCCCATGGCGGTCAGGAGCACCTTGCGGGGCCTGCGCTCGAACAGCGGCGCACCCAGCTCCTCTTCCAGGGCCCGGATCTGGGCCGAGACCGAGGACTGCACCAGATGCACGGCCGCGGCCGCGCGCTTGAAGCTGCCGTGCCGGGCCGCCTCCAGAAAGGTCCGCAGTTGCCGGATGTCCACGCCTCCTCCTCCATGGTTCGGAAAAATCGCATCGTCACGTCAAAACGATTCGGTTGATTCGATTGTTTAGCAGGCTCATCCTGGGCCGGTCAAGGAGGAGCCATGGCCGATCGTCTGGAAGACCAAGCGGTTGCGGTGCGTGTGGGACTCTCGGCGCGCAGCGGGCTGGTGCTGCCGGTGCTCCGGACCGGGAACGGGACGGAGGCCTGCGGCGACTGTCTGGTCCTGGGACCTGAAACCCCGGAGGGCGCAACCCTGCGCTACCCGGCCGCCCTGCCCCCGGCCCAGCAGGGCCTGGCCCTGGCCGCGGCCCTGCATCTGCTCCGGCCGCCCCGGCCCTGGCCCCAGGCCCCCTGCACCCTGCGCACCCCGGATGGGCCGCGCCAGGCGTGGCGCTGCCGGGGCCGCATCCTGGTGGAGTTTCCCGCTCCCCTGCTCCGGGAACTGACCCCAGCCGAGGCCCTGGCCGTGGGGCTCGGCGCCTCGCCCCTGGCCTCGGCCCCCTGGCGCATCACCCTGGACCGGGCCATGCTGGCGGCACGGTGTCCGGACCTGGAAACCCTGTTGGCCTGGCGCATGCCCGAGGGACTGGCCGCCGGGTTGCGGGACCAGGGCCTGGCCGGGCTGGTCCTCTGCGTCCTGGGCCCCCATGGCCCGCTGGTGCGCTCCTGGCTGGACACGGGCCAGGAACTCCCCTCCCCTTTGGCGGCCGGGGCCGCTGCCTGCCTCTGGCAGCGCGGCGGCCGGGACAGGGGCCGGGTCGCGGTGCGCTGGCCGGTTTCCGGGGAGGCCCTGGAGGTCCGTCTCCGGATCGGACCGTCCGGAATCGAGCGCCTGCACCTGCCCCTTCGTGTGCGCACGGCATGAAAAAAGCCCCCCGGACTCCGGGGGGCTTTTTTCAGGGACCGGGACGGGTTCAGGCCTTGGCCGGAACCTCGTCCGAGGCGTTCCGCCGGAAGTGCAGCAGGATGGGGCTGGCCACAAAGATGGAGGAATAGGTGCCCACGAAGATGCCGACCATGAGGGCCAGGGCGAAGTCGTGGATCACGCTGCCGCCCAGGAGGTAGAGGCAGACCACCACGATCATGGTCAGGCCCGAGGTCAGGATGGTGCGCGACAGGGTCTGGTTCACCGAGTCGTTGATGATCTGGCCGAAGTTGCCGCCCTTGCCGTAGCGCAGGGTCTCGCGGATGCGGTCGAAGACGATGATGGTGTCGTTGAGCGAGTAGCCGATGATGGTCAACAGCGCGGCGATGACCGTGAGGTCGAACTCCTTGTCCAGCAGGGAGAATATCCCCACTGTTATGAGCACGTCGTGGATCAGCGCCACCACGGCCCCTAGGGCGTAGGTCAATCGGAGGTACAGGCAGAGTCCCAGGGTGATGACCATGGCCGCCACGATGAGCCAGGACGTGGACAGGCCCAGGAACTGCAGGGCCGAAATGCCCAGGAACAGGCCTCCGGCCATGATCCCGGCCGCGGTCCAGCGCTGCTCGAAGCGGCCGGAGATGTAGATGGCGATGAGCAGGATGGCGTAATACATGGCCTCCAGGGCCTTGCTCCGGAGGTCCGCGCCCACCTTGGGCCCGACCATCTCCAGGCGGCGGATGTCGCCCTTGGCCTGAGGCAGCTTCTGCTCCAGGGCCTGGGACACGGACGTGCGCACGTCCTCGGAGCTGATCTCCGAGCTGGAGGTGCGCACCAGGTATTCCGAGTCCTCGGGCGCGCCGATCTGCTGGATCACCAGACCGGGCAGGTTCTGGTCCTCCAGGGCCTGGCGCACCTGGGTCATGTCGGTCTTCTGCTCGAACTTGACCTGCACCACGATGCCGCCGGCGAAGTCGATGCCGTAGCGCGGGCCGCCCTTGACCACCAGGGACACCAGCCCCAGGAGGATGAGCGCGGCCGAGACGCAGTAGGCCACATAGCGGAAGCCCACGAAGTCGATTTTCGTATCGGGACGGATGAAATGGAGGCCCATCTGGTCTCTCCTTAGATGCTGAGGGTGGCGGCTTCGGGGCGTCTCTTCACGTACCAGTCGAAGAAGATCCGCGACACGAAGATGGCCGTGAACATGGAGGTCAGGATGCCCAGGATGAGCGTCACCGCGAAGCCCCGGATGGGGCCCGTGCCGAACTGGTAGAGGATGGCCGCGGTGAGCACGCTGGTCAGGTTGGCGTCCACGATGGTCAGGGTGGCCCGGTCAAAGCCCAGGTCCACGGCCGCCGCCACGCTGAGGCCCTTGCGGATCTCCTCGCGGATGCGTTCGTAGATGAGCACGTTGGCGTCCACGGCCATGCCGATGGTCAGAATGATGCCCGCGATGCCGGGCAGGGTCAGGGTGGCCCCGAACAGGGCCAGCCCGGCCAGGGTCAGGACGATGTTGAGCAGGAGGACCACGTCGGCCACCAGGCCCGAGAGCCCGTAGTAGGCCACCATGAACAGGATGATGAGCGCGCCGCCCACCAGGGTGGAGATGACGCCCTTGTCGATGGACTCCTGGCCCAGGGAGGGGCCCACGCTGCGCTGCTCCAGCACCGAGACCGGCGCGGGCAGGGAGCCGGCCCGCAGGACCACGGCCAGGTCGGCGGCCTCCTCGGGGGTGAAGCTGCCGGTGATGCTGGCCTTGCCGCCGGAAATCTTTTCCTGGATGACCGGGGCCGAATAGACCTTGCCGTCCAGGACGATGGCCATGCGCTTCTTCACGTTCTCGCCGGTGAGGCGCTCGAAGGAGCGCGCGCCGCGAGGATTGAAGGCGATGCCCACGTAGGGCTCGCCGTAGTTGCCGAAGTGCACCTGGGCGTCGCTGATGGCCTCGCCCGTGAGCACCACTTCCTTCTTGAGCGCGATGGGCTTCTCCAGGTAGCCGCCGTCCTTGCTCCGGTGCAGGATGACCGAGAGCTCGGAGCCCGGGGGCAGCACGCCGCCCTTCTTGGCCTGCTCCGGGTCCACGGTGTCGTCCACCATGCGGAACTCCAGGTGCGCGGTCTTGCCGATGATCTTGATGGCCCGCTCGGGGTCCTGGAGGCCCGGGAGCTGGACCTGGATGCGGTTCTCGTCCTGCTGCTTGCGGATGTCGGGCTCGGCCACGCCGAACTCGTCGATGCGGTTCCGGATGGTCTTCACGGCCTGGTCCAGGGTGAGCTTGGTCAGCTGCTTCACGTAGTCCTGGGTGTAGGCCAGGGTATAGACCACGCGGCCCTCGCGGGGCTGCTTGCCGTCCACGCGCATCTGCTTGAACTGCTTCTTGAGCAGGTCCTCGAAGGCGCTCTCCTTGTCCACGGTGAGCAGGGCCAGTTCGAGGCGTTCGCCGGGCAGGAGCGTGGGCTTGAGGACCACGATCTCGTCCTCGCGGGCCGCGTTGCGCAGGTCATCGCCGGCGATGGCCAGGCTGTTCTCCAGGGCCTTCTTCATGTCCACGCCCAGCGTGAGATGAATGCCGCCCTTGAGGTCCAGGCCCAGATTGATGCGGCGGTCGGGCAGGATGCGGGCCAGCGGCGAGTTCTGCACGGCCGGAATCGAGGGCAGGACGTAAGCGGCCCCGAGGACCAGCACCACGAGGGTCAGGGCCACTCTCCAGTTCAGTTTCTTCATGGATTCTCCCGAACGGGTCCTTGAGCCGGAACCGGCCCGTGCGTCAGAAAGACAGGGGCGAACCTCCCGGAGACGCTCCGGGGCTGGTCCGCCATGCTGTCTCGCCGCGTCCTGGGCCGGACGAGTTGAGGATGCTCTACTTCTCTTCCTTGTCGGCCTTGCGCGTCGGATTCATCAAACCGGCCACGTAGTTCCGGTTGACCTTCACGGACACGCCCGAGGCGATCTCCACGGTGAGGGTGTCGCCGTCCACGTCCAGGACCGCGCCCTCGATGCCGCCCGCGGTGATGACCCGGTCGCCCTTGCGCACGCCGGCCAGCATTTCCTTGTGCTGCTTCGCCTTCTTCTGCTGCGGACGGATGAGCAGGAAGTAGAAGATGGCGAACATCAGGATCAGCGGCAGGAAGGCGGTGATCGGGTTGCCCCCGTCGGCGCCGGCGCCGCCGGCGGAGCCCATGGCGTGGGCGATGGAATCAAACAGCATGGAAACCTCCTGGGTTCTCTTGCCCGGCTAGGCCGGGACGTACAGGTTGCCGTAAGGCCGGTGCGAGAAGGGCCGGACCTTGACGAAGGACTCGGCCAGAATCTTCTTGGCGTCCAGCTTGAGTTCCTTGGCGTAGTCCGCGACGATGCCCCGGATGATCTTCATGTCCTCGGCGTCGCAGGGCTGGCTGTGCAGGTGCGGGCCGAGCTGGGTCACGGGCACTTCGCCCCGGACGTAGATCACCCCGCCGTGCATGCCCGTCCCGAGACTGCGGCCCGCCACCGGCGCGTCCGGCTTATCAGAAAACATGCCGAGAAGCAAAATGATTCCGCCGGCCATATATTCGCCCAGGAAGTCCCCGGCCTTGCCGCCGACCACGATGACCGGGAGTTTCTCCATGTAGGCCTTCATGTGGATGCCCACGCGGTAGCCCACGTCGCTCTTGATGTAGATGCGGCCGCCGCGCATGGCGTAGCCGATGACGTCCCCGGCCATGCCCTCGACCACCACCAGGCCGTCGTCCATGGTATTGCCGACCCCATCCTGGGCGTTGTTCAGCACCCGGATGGTGGGCCCGCTCATGAACGCGGCCATGTCCTGGCCGGGCACGCCCTGGACCTGGAAATGCAGGTCGCCGGTGAGCCCTGTGGCGATGTAGCGCTGGCTGTTCACGTCGTTGAGCACGAAGTCCGTGACGCCCTGGTCCACGGCCTCGCGGATCTTCTCGTTGAATTGGCGGTAGTAGGTCTCCCCCGCCGTGAGGGTGAGCTTCTTGCGCGTTTTCGTCGCCATGGGATCAGGCCTCCAGATTCACGATGACGGGTTCGCCGGCCTTGGGCATCCAGACCGAGTCCAGCTTGGGGCAGACCAGGCGCACGGCGCTCTCCTCGCTGGACATGAAGACCATGTCGTCCTTCTCGGCCACCAGCAGCGGCCGCAGCTTGATGCGGTCGTTGAGGCCCATGAGCCCGGTGTTGTCGGCCACCAGGATGGCGAAGGGGCCGTTGAGCATGGCCGGGCCGTAGACCGCGCGCAGCGTGGTGTAGAGCTCCTTGTCCTCGTCGGACATGCGGGCGATCTCGTCCCAGAACGGCGGGGCGAAGACCTTGGCCGCCAGGTCCTTGCTCAGGCCGTGCTTGCGGATGAGCAGGTCCAGGAGGTAGGCCACCACCTCGGTGTCGGTCATGAGCGTGCAGATGTAGCTGTGCTCGCAGAGGAACCGGCGGTTGATGCCGTAGGAGCTGATCTCGCCGTTGTGCACGATGGACCAGTCGAGCAGCGTGAACGGGTGCGCCCCGCCCCACCAGCCCGGGGTGTTCGTGGGGAAGCGATTGTGGCCGGTCCAGATGTAGGCGCTGTACTCGTCCAGGCGGTAGAACTCGGCCATGTCCTCGGGGAATCCCACGCCCTTGAACGCGCCCATGTTCTTGCCGCTCGAGAAGACGAAGGCCCCGGGCACGCCGGTGTTGATCTTCATGACCACCGAGACCACGTAGTCCTTCTCGTCAAAGACCTCGCGCAGGTCCTGGGGCTTTTCCCTCTTCACCGAGAGGAAGAAGCGCCAGACCACGGGCGGGTTCTTCACCGAGAGCACCCGGCGGGTGGGGATGGGCTCGGAGGCGTGGATGGTGAAATAGCGCTTGAGCACCTCCTCGGCGGCGTCCAGGCCGGCCTGGTCGTCGCACATGAGGTGGAAGGCGTACTTGTCGGCATGGTCCGGGTAGATGCCGTAGGCCGCGAAGCCGCCGCCCAGGCCGTTGCCGCGGTCGTGCATGCAGGCCATGGCCTTGATCGGGATCTCGCCTTTGATCAGGCCCTTCTTCTTGTGGATCACCCCGAAGATGCCGCAGCCCGAGATGTCCTTCTGGAAATCGTAATATCTTTCAGGTGCTTTCATTGTTCCCTCGCTCTACTTGTCCGCACCGGCCGGGTTCCAGGTCTTGTCGAAGACCTGCTCGGGCCAGAGGAAGACTCCGGGTTCGCCGTGCATGAGCGCGCGCTTGGTCTCGGCCGGGATGGGCATGCGGAACTTGATGAAGGACGTGTACATGCCGGCGTTGTCGATCTCGCCCACCAGGACGTAACCGATGAGCCGGTCGTCCTTGAACACGAGCTTGCGGTAGATCTGGCGCTTCTCGTCCAGGTGGATGGCGATCTCGTAGTCCTCGGGCTTGGGCGGGTTGACCTGGCCCACGGAGATGGTCGGCAGGCCGTAGAAGCTGATGGAGTTCATGGCCAGGCCGCCCTCGTAGGACTCCTTGGCCCCGGCCATGTTCCGGCCGGCGTAGTAGCCCTGGTTGTAGGCGTTGGGCCAGATGGGCACCACCCGGTTGTCCTCGGTGATCATGTCCCGGGCCTGGGCCACGTCGCCGGCGGCAAACACGCCCTTGGCGCTGGTCTGGAGCGAGTCGTCCACCTGCACGCCGCGGTCGGTCTTGATCCCGGCGTCCTTGGCCAGCTTGGAATTGGGCACCACGCCGATGGCCACCACCACGGCCTCGCAGGGCACGAACATGCCGTCGGTGGTGAGCACGCCGATGATTCCGCCCTTGTCGTCGCGGTGGATCTCCTTGGCCGTGACCCCGCAGCGCACGCCGATGCCGGTCTCGGCCAGGCGCCGGGCGGCCAGGCGTCCGGCGTTCTCGTCAAAGGCCGCGGAGAGCACCCGGCTGGAGAGCTCCAGGATGGTCACGTCCACGCCCCGGTCGAACAGGCTCTCGGCGGCTTTGAGGCCGATGAGGCCGCCGCCGATGACCACGGCCCGCTTCATCTTCTTGGCCGCGGCGATGAGCGCCTGGGCGTGGTCCAGGGTGGTGAAGTTGTACACGCCGGAGCCGTCGGCCCCGGGGATGGGCGGATTGAACGGCACCCCGCCGGTGGCGATGAGCAGCCGGTCATAGGGGATGGTCTCGCCCTTGTTGGTGGTCACGGTCTTCTTCTTGGTGTCGATGGCCGTGGCCGTGGTGTTCAGGCGCAAATCCACGCACATGCGGCGGTAGAAGTCGTCGCTGCGCAGGTTCAGGCGCTCGGGCCCGATCTTTCCGGCCAGGAGGTAGGAGATGAGCGGACGGCCGTAGGCCGGCACGTGCTCGTTCCCGAGCACCACGATGGTGCCCTCGTGGTCCAGCCTGCGGATGCCCTCGATGGCCCCCACGGAGGCCACGCCGTTGCCGATGATCACGTAGGTCATGGTCGCGTTCTCCTTGGGGTTAGCGTTCTTCGAACTTGAGGGCCATGTTCGGGCAGGCCGCCACGCAGGCCGGGCCGCCTTCGCGGTCGCGGCACAGGTCGCACTTGACGATCTTGTTCAGGGTCGGGTGGCGCTGGATGGCCCCGTACGGGCAGGCCATGAGGCAGGACCAGCAGCCCACGCACTTCTCGATGTCGTAGGTGGTGGCCCCGGTCTCGGGATCCTTCTGCAGGGCCCCGGAGATGCAGGCGGCCACGCAGGCCGGATCGTCGCAGTGGCGGCAGGACAGGGCCACGCAGGTCGGGCCCTTCTCCTGGAAGCGCTTGCAGGCCTTGAGCCCGTCCTCCAGGCGCTCCTGGGTGTAGGCGATGATCAGGTCCTGGCTCTTGGAATGCACCGTGATGCAGGCCAGCTCGCAGAGGTGGCAGCCGATGCAGTATTCCTTGTCCGGATAGACGCGTTTCATGACATTCCCCCTCGCCCTAGCGGCCGGCGTGCTTGACGCCGAGGATGTCCATCTCCGTGGAGGACAGGCCCACGGCCCGGAGCTTGTCGCGGTTGCCGCGCAGGCTCTCGATGGAGTTCAGGCCCATGCCGCCGAGCATTTCCTCGATCTCATGGCCCCAGGCCCGGATCAGGTTGGCCATCTTCCTGGCCGCGATGTCCGGGTTCTGGCGCTTGGACAGCTTGGAGTCGTTGGTGGCGATGCCCCAGGGGCACTTGCCGGTGTAGCACTTGCCGCACAGGGTGCAGCCCACGGCCAGGAGCGCCGCGGTGCCGATGTAGCAGGCGTCGGCGCCCAGGGCGATGGCCTTGACCACGTCGGCGCTGCAGCGCGTGCCGCCCGCGGCGATGATCGAGGCTCGGTTGCGGATGCCCTCGTCGCGCAGGCGCTGGTCCACCGCGGCGATGGCCAGCTCGATGGGGATGCCCACGTTGTCGCGGATCATGGCCGGGGCCGCGCCCGTGCCGCCGCGCATGCCGTCGATGGCCACGATGTCCGCCCCGGCCCGGACAATGCCCGAGGCGATGGCGGCCACGTTGTGTACGGCCGCGATCTTCACCGAGACCGGCACGCGGTAGCGGGAGGCCTCCTTGAGGGCGAAGATGAGCTGGTGCAGGTCCTCGATGGAGTAGATGTCGTGGTGCGGGGCCGGGGAGATGGCGTCCGAGCCCACCGGGATCATGCGGGTCTCGGAGACCTTCTCGTTGATCTTCTCGCCGGGCAGGTGGCCGCCGATGCCGGGCTTGGCGCCCTGGCCGATCTTGATCTCGATGCCCGCGCCGGCGTTGAGGTACTCGGCGTGCACGCCGAAGCGGCCCGAGGCCACCTGGACGATGGTGTTCTTGCCGTACTTGTAGAGCGACTTGTGCAGGCCGCCCTCACCGGTGTTGTAGCAGATGCCCAGCTCGGTGGCGGCCCGGGCCATGGCCACGTGCAGGTTGAAGTTGATGGAGCCGAAGCTCATGGCCGAGAACATGATCGGGTAGTTCAGCTCGATCTGGGGGGCCAGCTTGGTGGTCAGCTTGGGCTTGCCCTTCTTGCCCTTGGCGGGGGCGGCGAACTCCACCCGGTCCGGCTTGGAGCCCAGGAAGGTCTTCAGCTCCATGGGCTCGCGCAACGGGTCGATGGAGGGGTTGGTGACCTGGCTGGCGTCCAGGAGCAGGTTGTCCCAGTACACCGGGATGTCCACGGGCGAACCCATGCCCGCCAGGAGCACGCCTCCGGTGTCGGCCTGTTTGTAGATGTTTTTCATGAAAATCGGACGCCAGCAGGCGTTGGGGCGGAATTCGGACTCGTTCAGCCGGATGCACAGGGCTCCGGTGGGGCACAAGGCTTCGCATCGATGGCAGCCCACGCACTTGGTGTTGTCGTGGCGCACCTTCTGCCGCGCCTCGTCCCAGAAATGGGCTTCGTAGGCGCATTGTCGGATGCAGACCTTGCAGTTGATGCACAGGTCCTTGTCCCGCTCGATGCGGTAGTCGTGATAGTTTTTGTTGATGGGTTGGAACAGCAAGTCCGCCACCTCGCTCCCTGAAGAGTTGACAAAAACTCCCCCGCTGCCGTGCTGGATCCATCCAGCGAGCTCAGGCTCCGGGGGCTTCCATGAGAAGTGCAAAAGGGGAGCCAGAAAATCACAAGAGCCCCACCCTGTCAAGAAGGGATCAAAGGGGCGGCGATCCAGGTCTGGCGCAGGATTTCACGGGAAATCGTAAAAATTGCCAATTTCGAAAGGCCGGGGACCCGATTCAGGGGTCCGAACCAGGGTTCAAGCCGGGTTCGGACCCCTTATTTCCTCAATTCTTGGCCCAGAAAATAAGACCGAGAGAATGCGGGTCCAGGAGCAGGGGGTGGTGCGGCAGGATGCGCACGGTGAAGCCGAAGCGTCCCGCCTCGCCCGGAATCAGGTCGCCGCGGTACAGGTGCCAGCCGTCGCCGCGGTCGCCCTCGGGCGACATGGGCGTGGTCTGGCGGGTCAGGAAGCGGTCGTCCTGGCCCACGGGGCCGTGGTAGATCTGGACCAATATGTCCTCGGGCCGCATCCCGCCGCCGAGATAGACCTCGCACTCCACGATGACCGGCTCGCGCACGTAGATGCTGCCCGGGGTCTCGGCGCGCACGTTGCGCACGTTGAGCGTGCCCCACTTGGTCATGATCTCCATGCGCCAGGAGGACAGGGCCTTGGCCGGGGCGAACTCGTCGCGCATGAGGTTGCGGAAGTTCTTGTAGGCCGGGAGATAGGCCTTCTCCACATAGTCCTCGACCATGCGGTGGGCGTTGAACACCGGGCCCAGCTCCTTGAAGGCCTCCTTCATGCTCCGGATCCAGGAGCGCGGCAGGTTGCCGTGGCCGCGGTCGTAGAACTCGGGGATGATCTCGTTCTCCAGCAGGTTGTAGAGGGTCTGGCTCTCCACGAAGTCCTGGTAGGTCAGGTCCTCGTACTCTTCGCCGCGGCCGATGGCCCAGCCCAGGCGGTTGTCCGGGGTGTAGGCCTCGTCCCACCAGCCGTCCAGGGTGCTGCACTGGAGCACGCCGTTGGCCATGGCCTTCATGCCGCTGGTGCCGCAGGCCTCCAGGGGCCGGCGCGGGTTGTTCAGCCAGACGTCGCAGCCCTGGACCATGCGGCTGGCGATCTTCATGTCATAGTCTTCCAGGAAGACCATGCTGTAGCGGCATTCCTCCCGGCGGCAGAACTGGATGAGGTCCTGGATGATCTTCTTGCCCTCGTTGTCCTGGGGGTGGGCCTTGCCCGCGAAGACGAACTGCACGCGGCGGTCGGAGTCCTGGACCAGGCGCAGGAGCCGCTCCTTGTCCTGGAGCAGGAGGTTGGCCCGCTTGTAGGTGGCGAAGCGCCGGGCGAAGCCGATGGTCAGGGCCTGGGGGTCCAGGACCTCCTCGGCCACCTGGAGCTCTTTGCGCCGGGCGCCCTTTTCCAGGAGCTGCTTGCGCAGGCGCTTGCGCACGAAGTCCACCAGCCGCTCGCGCAGCCGCTCGTGGGTGCGCCAGAGCTCGGCGTCCGGGATGCCCTCGGCCTGGGCCCAGAACCGGCCGCAGTCCGGGTCCTCCCGCCAGTTCACGCCGAGGTAGCGGTCGAACAGCAGGGCCATGTCCTTGGCCACCCAGGTGGGCATGTGCACACCGTTGGTGATGGCCCCGATGGGCACGTCCTCGGAAGGATACTGGGGCCAGACCCGCTTCCACATGTTGCGCGAGACCTGGCCGTGGAGCTTGCTCACGCCGTTGTTGAAGCGCGAGAGCTTGAGCGCCAGCACGGTCATGCAGAAGGGCTCGGCGTCGTCGCGGGGGTCTTCGCGGCCCAGGGCCAGGAAGACCTTGTAGGCCAGGCCCAGGCTGCGGGTGTAGCCCTCGAAATAGGGGCGCATGAGGTCGGCCGGGAAGCGGTCGTTGCCCGCGGGCACCGGGGTGTGCGTGGTGAACACCGAGGAGGAGGCCGCGATCTCCTGGGCCGCCTCGAAGCTCAAGCCCTTCTCCTGCATGAAGCTGCGGATGCGCTCCAGGCCCGCGAAGGCCGAGTGGCCCTCGTTCATGTGGATGACCTTGGGCTCCAGGCCCAGGGCCGCGAGGGCCTTGATGCCGCCGATGCCCAGCAGGATTTCCTGCCAGAGGCGCATCTCCAGGTTGCCGCCGTAGAGGCTCGAGCTGATCTGGCGGAAGTGCTCGGGGTTCTCGGGCATGTAGGTGTCCAGGAGCAGGAGCCGGATGCGGCCCACCCGGGCCTCCCAGATGCGCGCGGTGAGCGGCTGGCCGGCCAGGTCCACCTGGATGGTCACCGGATTGCCCTCGGCGTTCTTGATGAGCCGGATGGGCATCTGGTTGAAGTCGTTCTCGGGATAGCGCTCCTGCTGCCAGCCGTCCGGGGTCATGTACTGCCGGAAGTAGCCCTCGCGGTACAGCAGGCCCACGCCCACCAGGGGGATGTTCAGGTCGCTGGAGGATTTCAGGTGGTCGCCGGCCAGGATGCCCAGGCCGCCCGAATAGATCGGCAGGGAGAGGGTGATGCCGTACTCCAAACTGAAATAGGCCACCACCGGGGCGTGGTCCTTGTTGTCCGGGAAGGTGTAGGCCGCGGACTTGCGGGACATGTACTGGTCCAGGGAGCGCTTGGCGTCCTCCAGACGGGAGAGGAAGAAGTCGTCGCGGGCCAGGTCTTCCAGGGTCTTCTGGGGGATGTTGTTCAGGAAGGCGATGGGATTCTCGTGGCAGCGGCGCCAGAGCTCGTGGTCGGTGGAGGCGAACAGGTTCAGGATGCGGTCGTTCCAGGAGAAGACCAGGTTGTACGCCAAGTCCCACATGGCTTCGAGCTTGGGGGGGAGTTTGGAAACGACGCTATAGATGCGCAACGGTTGCATGCAGGGCTCCTTGGTAAGAGGCGTCGTCGCAATCCCGATCAATTCCGGTCATATCGGCTCAAGCGTGGAATGGCAAGGGCGGAAGGGTGGAAAATACCCGCGCGGCCACGGCATTGACAGAGGCGGCGCTTCGGGAGCAAAAAGCAGATTTCCAACCCACGGGAGCCCCATGTCCGCACCAGCCCAGGAACTGCACGTCAAGGTCAAGTATCTGCGCCCCCTGGCCGAGGAGCTGGGCCTTTCCTACGCCACGCCCCACTCCGTGGGCCTGGACCTGCGCGCCTGCCTGGACGAGCCCTTCGTGGAGGTCCCGGCCGGCGGCCGGGTCAAGGTGCCCACGGGCATCGCCATCGAGATCCTGGCGCCGGACGTGGCCGGGTTCGTCTTCTCCCGCAGCGGCCTGGGGGCCAAGGACGGCCTCACCGTGGCCCAGGGCGTGGGGCTCATCGATCCGGACTACCGCGGCGAAATCCTGGTCTGGCTTCTGAACACCTCGGACGGGGCGCGACGAATCGAGCGCGGGCAACGCGTGGCCCAGCTCGTCTTCCTGCCCTCGTTCCAGGCCCGCATCCTGCCCGCGCGGGACCTCACTGAAACGGACCGCGGGGCCGGAGGATTCGGACACACCGGAAGCACATGAGGAGACGCCATGAGCGCCATTTTCGATAGGATCAAGGAACGCGACGCGCAGGTCATCATGCGGACCTACGGCCGCTATCCCCTGGCCGTACAGCGGGCCCAGGGCGCGCGGCTCTACGACTTCGACGGCAAGGAATACGTGGACCTTCTGGCCGGCATCGCGGTCTGCGGCCTGGGCCACGGACGGCCCGATCTGGCCCGGGTCATGGCCGAGCAGGCCGAAAAGCTCGTGCACGTGAGCAACCTGTTCTTCCAGGAGGAGCAGATCGTCCTGGCCGAGAAGCTCCTGGCCACCTGCCAGGCGGACAAGGTCTTCTTCTGCAACTCCGGGGCCGAGGCCAACGAGGGCGCCATCAAGCTGGCCCGGCGCTTCATGCAGGTGGTCCGCAAGCGCGAGGCCTTCGAAATCGTGACCCTGGAGGGTTCGTTCCACGGCCGCACCCTGGCCACGCTCACGGCCACGGGCCAGTCCGGCAAGATCAAGGACGGCTTCGGCCCCCTGCCCCCGGGCTTCGTCACCGTGCCCTTTGCCGACGCCTGCGCCCTGCGCTCGGCCGTGAGCGACAGGACCGCGGCCGTGCTCGTGGAGATGGTCCAGGGCGAAGGCGGGGTGCGTCCCCTGCCCGCGGAGTTCGTGGACGCCCTCCTGGCCCTGCGCCGGGAAAAGGGCTTCCTGCTCATCGTGGACGAGGTCCAGACCGGCATGGGCCGCACGGGCCGGTTCTGGGCCCACCAGCACTTCGGCCTGACCCCGGACATCTTCACCACGGCCAAGGGCCTGGCCAACGGCCTGCCCATGGGCGCGGTCCTGGCCACGGACGAGGCGGCCCAAGGCTTCGAGTCCGGCTGCCACGCCACCACCTTCGGCGGCGGCGGCGTGCTCTCGGCCGTGGCCTGCAAGGTCCTGGACATCCTGGCCGAGGACAAGCTCGTGGAGCGCGCCGCGGAACTGGGCGCCTGGCTTCTGGACGAGGCCAAAAAGCTCCTGGCCAGGCATCCGGACAAGATCGCCCATGTGCGCGGCCTGGGACTCATGCTCGGCATCGAGCTGGCCGCGCCCGGCCAGGCGGTCTGGAAGGCCCTGCTGGAGGCCGGGTTCGTCTGCAACCTGGCCCACGACAAGGTCCTGCGCCTGCTGCCGCCCCTGACCATAGCCCGCGAGGATCTGGCCGCCTTCCTCCAGGCCCTGGACTCCATCCTGACGCGCGGCGCTTGACCCGGACGGCGCGAGGCTATAGCCTGATTTGCATGAGAAAAGGAACACCCGCATGAGTGTCGGCAGAGTCGCTGGAACGGGCCCCGTGACGCGGCCGGAACAGTCCGACGCGCAAAAGCGGACCCAGGACGCCCATCTCCAAGGGCTGTCCCGGATTCCGGAGCAGCGCGCGGCCGAGGAGCAGAAGCGCTTCACGGCCACGGTGCAGCAGTCCATGTACACCGGCAAGGGTTCTGTCTTCGACACCATGATCTGAACGTCCGCACGACGCGCAATCCACCGGGGGCCGGGACGACCGGCCCCCGGCTTTTCAAGGAATATCCGTGAACGACCTGCTCCAGATCCGCTTCACCCTGCCCGAGGACCAGACCGACGCCTGCCAAGCCTTCCTGGCCGAGAACGTGCCCCATGGCTGGCAGGAGGAACAGCCCTCCCCGGGCCTCGTCACCTACTGCCTGTTCGTGGAGGACACGGCCGCGGGCCGCGACCTGGCCCAGACCGTGGCCGCGCGCTGGCCCCAGGCCGAGGTGCGCACCGAGGAGCGCGAGGAGGAGGACTGGGGCCGGGCCTGGATGGAGTTCTTCGTGCCCCTGGAGTGCGGCCAGCGCTTCGAGATCCTGCCGCCCTGGCTGGCCAATGAGGCCAAGGCCGGGCTGACCCCGGTGATCATCGAGCCCAAGATGGCCTTCGGCACGGGCCACCATCCCACCACGGCCCTCTGCCTGGAGGGCCTGGCCGAGATTCTCGGCAACGGCGCGGGCTGGGAGGGCAAGCATTTCCTGGACCTGGGCACGGGCTCGGGCATCCTGGCCATCGCCCTGTGCAAGCTCGGCATGACCGGACTGGGCCTGGACATCGACCCCCTGGCCGTGGAGTGCGCCCGGGAAAACGCCGAGCGCAACGGCGTGCTGGACCGCCTGGCCCTGGCCGTGGGCAGCATCGAGGCCGCGGCCCAGAATCCGCCCTTCGACCTCATCGTGGCCAACATCCTCTCGGGCCCGCTCATCGGCATGGCCCCGGCCATCGTGAGCCGGCTGGCCCCGGGCGGGGCCCTGGTGCTCTCGGGCATCCTGGAGGAGCAGGCCCAGGCCGTGGCCGCGGCCTACGAGGCCCAGGGACTTGGCCAGGCCCGCTTCAGCCGGTCCGGGGAATGGGCCGCCCTGCTCTACCCCGGGGAGCATGCATGAGGCGGCTCAATCTGCTGCTCAACATGCAACACGCCATGCTGGCGGCCCTGGGCCCGAGCCAGTGGTGGCCCGGGGACACGCCCTTTGAAGTGGCCGTGGGCGCGATCCTGACCCAGAACACCAACTGGGGCAACGTGGAGAAGGCCATCGCCAACCTGAGGCGCGAGAAGGCCCTGGAGCCCAAGGCCCTGGCCCGCCTCCCCCGGGAACGCCTGGAGGAGTGCCTGCGTCCGGCCGGATACTTCCGGCTCAAGGCCCAGCGCCTGACCCACTTCCTGGACTTTCTCAAGGCCGAGGCCGGGCTCTCCATGGAGGCCCTGGCCCGGCGCGAGCCCGCGGCCCTGCGCGAAAAGCTCCTGGCGGTCAAGGGCATCGGCCCGGAGACCGCGGACTCCATCCTGCTCTACGCCGTGGGCGCGCCCGTGTTCGTGGTGGACGCCTACACCCAGCGCATCTGCTCGCGCCACGGCCTGATCCCCGAGGAAACCGACTACCACGAGCTCCAGTCCCTGTTCATGGACGCCCTGCCCCGGGACACGGCCCTGTACAACGAGTACCACGCGCTCATCGTGCGCACGGCCAAGCAGTGGTGCCTGAAGAAGGCCCCGCACTGCCAGGGCTGCCCCCTGGAGCCCTTCCTGGAGCCCCGCTGATGCGCACGCCTCTGGCCCTGGTTCTCCTGCTCTGTCTGGCCCTGCCGGTCTGGGCCCAGGACCCCGGCTCGACCCTGCGCCAGAGCGAGGAGCAGGCAGCCAAGACCAAGGAGGAGGTGGACCGCCTGGCGGCCCGGGAACGGGACCTGTCCGGAAAGATCGCGGCCATCGAGGGCCGGGTGCGCGCCGCCGAGAAAGAGATCGCTGAACGCGAGCGGCGTCTGGAGGCCGTGCGCGCCGAGGAGCGCAAGGCCCAGGCCGAGCACGACCGGCTGGCCGCGCACAAGGCCGCCATTGTCGAGGACCTGCGGCGGCTCATGCAGGGCCTCTGGCCCATGCACGTGAAGAACCTCCAGAACCGCTTCCAGGGCCTGTCCTCCTGGGAGGCCATGGACCGGCGCTTCACCTGGATGAGCCACGTCTATGAGGCCACCCGGCACAAGCTGGACGAGGCCCGCCAGACCCAGATGCGCCTGGACGCCAACCTGGAGCGCCAGAAGCGCCTGGCCGCCGAGACCCAAGCCCAGCTGAACCGGGTCAACCAGGCCAAGGACGTGCTCCTGGCCGAGCGCCTGAGCCTGCGCCACGCCCTGGCCCAGGTGCGCGACGAGCGCCGCGACCTGGAAAGCGAGCTGGCCGACATCCTGGCCACCATCAAGGAGCTGCGCTACCAGGTGGGGGCCGTGGGCGAGCGGCGCATGGAGGCCCAGCGGGGCCGCCTGCCCTGGCCGGCCAAGGGCCGCACCGTGTCCGTCTTCAACCCCTCGGCCACTCCGCCGCGCAACGGCCTGGGCCTGGCCCTGGGCCAGGACGCGCCGGTGCGCGCCGTGTTCTGGGGCAAGGTCGTGCACAACGACGTGCTCCGCGGCTTCGGCCGGGTGGTCATCCTGTTCCACGGGGACGATTACTACAGCCTGTATGCCTTCCTGGCCGAATCCGACCTGCGGCCCGGCCAGGAGGTGGAGAAGGACGAGGTTGTGGGAACGGCCGGGTTTTACCCGGAAGCGCAAGGCCCGGGACTCTATTTTGAATTGCGTTTTCACCAGAAACCCATTAATCCGGACGCGTGGCTGAACGCCGCGCACTAACGCCGCCGGCCGCTCTCCGGCGTCCTTGGAGGACAGATCCTATGCGTCTCTTCCTTTGGATCGGCACCCTGCTGCTCCTGTTCGTCCTGACCGTGGCCCCGCTGCCCAGCCAGGCCGTGGGCGAGAACAATTTCGAGGCGCTCAAGCGCTTCAGCCAGGTCCTGGACATCGTGGAAAGCCACTACGTCCAGGACATCCCGCGGTCCGTGCTCATCGAGGACGCCATCAAAGGCATGCTGGAGCAGCTTGATCCGCACTCCACCTACCTGTCCAAGGACGACTTCAAGGACATCCAGATCAGCACCAGCGGCGAGTTCACCGGCATCGGCATCGAGATTTCGCTGGAGAACGGCCGGCTCACGGTCATCTCGCCCATCGAGGACACCCCGGCCCACAAGGCCGGACTCAAGAGCGGCGACATCATCCTGGAGATCGACGGCCAGTCCACCCAGGACATCAGCCTCACCGAGGCGGTCAAGCGCATCCGCGGGCCCAAGGGCTCCACGGTGAAGCTCATCATCCTGCACAAGGGCTCCAACAAGCCCGAGACCGTGGCCATCGTGCGCGGGACCATCCCGATCCACAGCGTCAAGACCCAGGAGCTGGAGCCCGGCTACCTCTACGTGCGGCTCACCCGGTTCAACGAGAACACCACCCGGGACCTCCAGGACAAGCTCAAGGAGTACAAGGCCAAGCAGGAGATCAAGGGCCTGGTGCTCGACCTGCGCAACAACCCCGGCGGGCTCCTGGACCAGGCCGTGACCGTGGCCGACGTGTTCCTCAGCGACGGCCTGGTGGTCTACATCCAGGGCCGCGACGCCGCCCAGCGCAAGGACTTCCCGGCCAGCCGCGGCAACGACGACGTGGCCGCGCCCATGGTCACCCTGATCAACCCGGGCTCGGCCTCGGCCTCAGAGATCGTGGCCGGCGCCCTGCAGGACCACAAGCGGGCCCTGCTCGTGGGCGAGCGCACCTTCGGCAAGGGCTCGGTGCAGACCGTGATCCCCCTGTCCGACGGCACGGGCATCAAGCTGACCACGGCCCTCTACTACACCCCCAACGGCCGCTCCATTCAGGCCCAGGGCATCCTGCCCGACCTGGAAGTGCCCTTTGTCCCGGTCGACAACGACCAGGACGGCGACGACCGCCGCTTCACCCTGCGCGAGCAGGACCTCTCCCGCCATCTGGAGAACAACGGCGGGAACAAGGCCAAGGGCGGCTCGGCCAACAAGGAAGCCCAGGACATGGTGGCCCAGGACAACCAGCTGCGCCTCGGCCTGGAGCTGGTCAAGAAGCTGCCGGTGATCCGGCAGATCCGCTAGGGGGCAGTTCCCGCCGTCATGGACGAGCAGACCCCCGGACAGGAAGAACAGGAACGGGCGCGGGCCAGGAGATTCTCCTGGCTGACGCGCCCGCTTCCTTTGGCCCTGGCCGCCACGGGCCTGGCCGCGCTCCTCTCCCTGATCCTCTGGCTGGCCTTTTTCCGTGAACCCTCCCCGGAGCCGCCTGTGCCCCATGGCCCGGTGCTGCACCAGGACGCCCAGTCGCCCCAGATCCTCTACGAGGAGAGTCCGGCCCAGGACCTGGAGGACAAGGTCAAGGCCGCGGACCTGGCCCTGCTGGAGGCCCTGCGCGTGCTGGACGAGGGCGCCCGGGCCATGCGCCTCACCGACGCCCAGATCCGGCGCGTGGGGGACGAGAGCTACCACGTGCAGAGCCTGCGCCTGAACGTGGGCCGCAAGCGCCAGGACTTCCTGGCCTCGTTCCGCGCGGCCCTGGCCGAGCGCCTGCCCCAGGCCCAGATCGTGGAGGACGGCTCCGCCCACCTCACCGTGAGCATCGACGGCCTGCTGACCCACGACATCCTCCTGGACGGCCTGGTCAAGCCCGAGGTCCTGCCGCCCACGGTGCCCGGGCCCAAGCTGACCATCGTCATCGACGACATGGGCGAGGACCTGGGATTCGCCAAAGGTTTGGCGCGGCTGCCCTTCCCCGTGACCTTCTCCATCTGGCCCAACTCGGCCCAGAACCGCGAGGTGGCTACCGTGGCCCGCAGGGCCGGCCGGGAGATCCTGGCCCACGTGCCCATGCAGCCCCGGGGCTGGCCCGAGATCAAGCCCGGGCCCCAGGCCCTGTACGTGAGCATGAGCCCCGACGAGGTGGAGGAGACCCTGCGGCACAACCTGGACAGGCTGCCCGAGGCCGTGGGCATCAACAACCACATGGGCTCGCGCTTCACCGAGTCCCCCGAGGGCATGGCCGCGGTCATGGACGTGCTGGCCCAGCGGGGCCTGTTCTACCTGGACAGCGTGACCACCCAGAAAAGCGCGGCCCCGGCCGCGGCCCGCAAGCTCGGGCTCAGGCTCCTGCGGCGCGACGTGTTCCTGGACAACGAGCGCAGCGTCCCGGCCATCCTGCACCAGCTCCGGCTGGCCGAATCCCTGGCCCGCCGCTCGGGCCGGGCCATCGCCATCGGCCACCCCCACCCCGAGACCCTGGAGGCCCTGAGCCAGTGGTCCGGGGAGCGCGACACGCGCATCAGCCTGGTGCCC
Source organism: Desulfovibrio sp. UBA4079 (assembly GCA_002382645.1). GTDB lineage: Bacteria > Desulfobacterota > Desulfovibrionia > Desulfovibrionales > Desulfovibrionaceae > Aminidesulfovibrio. The sequence goes on from DFYP01000202.1 coordinate 39,115, forward strand.
CTCTCCGGTCTGCGCTGATCCCGGCGGGCCTTGCCTTTGCCCCGTCCCGGGGCTATTCTTTCCAACATGGCGGCCTGATCCGGCGCCCCCTGGCCCGCTTCTTGCTTCTCCTCTGCGCCAAGAGGCCGGAGCATCAAGTTTTTTTGACACCGGCCGATAAACTGAAAGGGACGCCAACCGCGGAGACCGCGATTACACCATGAGCAAGATACTCGAACAGGACGAAGTAGATGCGTTGTTGCGGGGCCTCTCCGGAGGTGACGTAGAGACGGAGTCCGACCTGCCGGAGGACGACTCCGGCGTCGTCTCCTTCGACCTCGCCAACCAGGACCGCATCATCCGCGGCCGCATGCCGGTGCTTGAGATCGTCAATGACCGGTTTGCGCGGCTCTACACCAACGCCCTGGCCAACACCATGCGCAAGCGCGTGGACATCAACCCGATCTCCATCGACATGTCGAAGTTCGGGGACTTCATGCGCTCCCTGCCCGTGCCCACGAGCATCTCCATCTTCAAGATGGACCCGCTGCGCGGCAACGCGCTCCTCGTGGTGGACTCCCGCCTGGTCTTCGCCCTGGTGGAGAACTTCTTCGGCGGCGCGGGCTCCCAGCCCAAGGTCGAGGGCCGCGACTTCACGCCCATCGAGCAGGCCATCGTGGACCGGGTGGTCAAGATCGCCCTGGCCAACATGGAAGACTCCTGGAAGCCGGTGCACGAAGTGCACATCGAGATGATCCGCTCCGAGGTCAACCCCCAGTTCGCGGCCATCGTGCCGCCCAGCGACGTGGTCATCGTGGTGACCTTCGAGGTGGAGCTGGAGAACGCCATCGGCTCGCTCATCTGCTGCCTGCCCTACGCCACCATGGAGCCCATCCGCTCCAAGCTGCACGCCTCCTTCCAGTCCGAGCGCCTGGAGGTGGACCACGCCTGGATCAGCCGCTTCAAGGAGCGGCTCTTCGAGACCCCGGTGGACATGCTCGTGCGCCTGGGCCGCACCAAGATCACCGGCCGCCAGCTCCTCCAGCTCCAGGTGGGCGACATCCTGCTCCTGGACACCGACGAGGACGACCTGCTGGAGGCCGAGATCGAGACCGTGCGCAAGTTCTACGGCATCCCGGGCCGGGTCAAGGGCAACAAGGCCTTCCAGGTCATCAAGGAAGAGCCCATCCGGTTCTAGCGCGCATCCCGCCCCCTCTTGACTGCGGGCCGCAAATGCGGCTTCATGGCCTACCGATTCCAACCGGAGGGCCGTCATGCGTCGTCTGCTGCTCATCACCCTGGCCGTGCTTCTCTGGGCCGTGCCCTGTCTGGCCCAGGACAAGACCTATCGCATCTCCGTGACCCAGATCGTGGAGCACCCGTCCCTGGACGCCATGCGCCTGGGCTTTCTGGACCGGCTCGCGGCCCTGGGGATCAAGGTCGAGCCCCTGGTGCACATCGCCCAGGGCAACATGGGCACCAACGTCCAGATCGCCAGCCAGATCCAGGGCGAGAACCCGGACCTGATCCTGGCCATCACCACGCCCTCGGCCCAGGCCGTGGCCCAGAAGATCAAGAACAAGCCCATCGTGTTCACCGGCGTCACCGACCCCCAGGGCGCGGGCCTGGTGAAGCTGCTCGGCGCGCCGGGCGGCAACATCACCGGCATGACCGACATGAGCCCCATGGACCGTCACCTGGCGCTCATCCGCGAATGCCTGCCCGGGCTCAAGCGCCTGGGCGTGCTGTACAACGCGGGTGAGCCCAACTCCGTGGTCCTGGTGAACCTGCTCAAGGCCGAATGCGTCAAGGCCGGAATCGCCCTGGAGGAGGCCACGGTGGCCAACTCCGCCGCGGTGTACCAGGCCGCCAAGAGTCTGGTGGGCCGGGTGGACGCGGTCTATGTGCCCGTGGACAACACCGTGGTCTCGGCCCTGGAGTCGGCCATCAAGGTCTGCGAGCAGAACCGGCTGCCCTTCTTTTCCGGCGACACGGACTCCGTGGCCCGGGGCACCGTGGCCGCCCTGGCCGTGGACTACCGCAAGATGGGCGAGCAGACCGCGGACATGGCCGCGCGCATCCTCAAGGACGGCAAGAAGCCCGGCGACATGCCCGTGGAGAGCATCAAGGAGCCGGCCCTGCACGTGAACACGGCCGCGGCGGCGCGCATGGGCCTGACCCTGCCCCAGACCGTGCTCGAGCGGGCGGACAAGGTCCTGCGCTGAGCCGCGTCCCGGGCCCGGGATTTGCCTTGCGCCGCGTTTCGATGTAAGGCGCCGTCATCCCGACGCACGCCAGACAGGAATCTTGTCCAGCCATGACCTCGTACGCTTTCTTCGGCTCCCTGGAACAGGGTTTCGCCTTCGGCCTCATGGTCCTGGGCGTGTACCTGACCTTCCGGGTCCTGGACTTCCCGGACCTCACCGTGGACGGCAGCCTGCCCCTGGGCGCGGCCGTTTCGGCCGTGGCCATCGACGCCGGGGTGCATCCGGCCCTGTCCCTGGTTTGGGCCTGCGGCGCGGGCTTCCTGGCCGGGGCCGTGACCGGCTTCCTGAACACCCGGCTGCGCATCCTGCATTTGCTGGCCTCCATCCTGACCATGATCGCGCTCTACTCCGTGAACCTGCGGATCATGGGCCGGCCCAACCTGACGCTCCTGGGCAAGCCCACCCTGGTGGACCTCTTCACCACGGCCAGCGGCCTGCCCCAGTACCTGGCCACGCCCCTGCTCTTCGCCCTGGTGACCGTGTTCGCGGCCGGGGTGCTCATCTGGTTCCTGCGCACGGAACTGGGCCTGGCCCTGCTGGCCACGGGCGACAATCCGCGCATGATCCGGGCCCTGGGCGTGAACACCGGGAACACCGTGATCCTGGGCCTGGGCCTGTCCAACGCCCTGACCGCCATGTCCGGGGCCCTGGTGGCCCAGAACCAGGGCGGCGCGGACGTGAACATGGGCGTGGGCACCATCGTGGCCGGGCTGGCCTCGGTGATCCTCGGCGAGACCGTGTTCGGACGGCGCTCCGTGGCCCGGGCCGTGCTGGCGGCCATCCTGGGCTCCCTGCTCTACCGCCTGGCCATCGGTCTGGCCCTGGGGCTGAAGCTCGGCTCCTTCTCCATCACGCCCAGCGACCTGAACCTCATCACCGCCCTGCTCGTGGTCCTGGCCCTGACCGCGCCGCGCATGAAGGCCAAGGTGTTTTCCTGATGCTGCGCGCCGAGGGCATCGTGAAGACCTTTTTCAAGGGCGGGGCCAACGAGGTCCGGGCCCTGAACAACGTGAGCCTCAGCCTGGCCGAGGGCGAGTTCGTCACGGTCATCGGCTCCAACGGCGCGGGCAAGTCCACCTTCCTGGGCGCCGTGGCCGGGGTCTTTCCCGTGGACCAGGGCCGCATCTTCCTCAACAACGAGGACATGACGGCCTGGCCCGAATGGCAGCGCGCCGCGGGCATCGGCAGGGTCTTCCAGGACCCGGCCCAGGGCACCTGCCCCGGGGCGACCATCGAGCAGAATCTCGCCCTGGCGCTCAAGCGCGGCCAGCCGCGCGGGCTGGGGCCCGGGGTGCGCCGCCAGGACCGGGAGCTGTTCCGGGAGCAGCTGGCCCGGCTCGGCCTGGGCCTGGAGAACCGCCTGCGCGACCCCGCCGGGCTGCTCTCCGGCGGCCAGCGCCAGGCCCTGAGCATGCTCATGGCCGTGCTGGTCAAGCCCCGGCTGCTCCTGCTGGACGAGCACACCGCGGCCCTGGACCCCAAGACCGCCGGGCAGGTCCTGGACCTCACCGTGCGGCTGGTGGAAGAGCTGGGCCTGAGCACGCTCATGGTCACGCACAACATGCGCCAGGCCATCGGGCTCGGGCAGCGGCTGGTCATGTTCCATCGCGGCGAGATCGTCCTGGACATCCGCGGCGAGGAAAAACGGAATCTGCGGGTGGAGGACCTGCTCCAGCGCTTCAGCGAAGTGCGCGGAGAGGAGTTCACCTCGGACCGGGCGTTGCTGACCTGAACGCCGGAGGCGTTGGCAGCGGCCGGGAAACCATGTACATCACCCTGAATACGAAGGAGACTTGCATGAGCGAACTGACTTTTTCCATCGTCAAGCCGGACGCTGTCCAGGCGGGCCAGGCCGGCTCCATCCTCCAGATGATCATCGACGCGGGCCTCACAATCCGGGCCATGAAGATGATCCGGCTGACCCGCGAGCAGGCCGAGGGCTTCTACGCCGTGCACCGCGAGCGGCCCTTTTTCAAGGACCTGGTGAACTATATGATCTCCGGCCCGGTCATCGTCTCGATGCTCGAGGGCGACAACGCCATCGCCCGCTACCGCGAGCTCATGGGCGCCACGGACCCGGCCAAGGCTGCCGAGGGCACCATCCGCAAGCGTTTCGGCAAGAGCATCGAGGCCAACGCCTGCCACGGCTCCGACGGGCCGGACACGGCCAAAACCGAGGTGGCCTACTTCTTCAGCCGCCTGGAAATGGTGGGGTAGCAACATGGGCGCGGCCATCGGCTTCATCGGCGTGGGCAACATGGGCTCGGCCATCATCCGCGGCCTGGCCCAGGACAAGACCCTGACCCTGCACGGCATCGACCTGGATCAGGCCAAGCTCAAGACTCTGGCCAAGGAGTGCAGGCTCAAACCCCAGAAGTCCATCAAGGACCTGGTGGGGGCTTGCGACTACGTGCTCCTGGCGGTCAAGCCGCAGCACGCCGAGGAGACCCTCAAGGAAGCCGCGCCGCACCTCAAGGGCCGTGTGCTCCTGTCCATTGCCGCGGGCATCCCGCAGGAGCGGCTCAAGGCCATGAGCGGCGGCAAGTGCCCGGTGGTGCGGGTCATGCCCAACACCCCGGCCCTGGTGGGCGAGGGCGTGTTCGCCCTGTGCCTGGACGACGCCAAGCTCAAGAAGCCCCAGAAGGACTTCCTCGTGGGCCTGTTCGGCAAACTCGGCCAGGTGCACGTGCTGCCGGAACGGCTGTTCGACGCCTTCACCGCGGTGATCGGCTCGGGCCCGGCCTATGTCTTCGCCTTCATGGAGGCCCTGGTGGACGCCGGGGTCTATCTGGGCCTGCCCCGCGACGCGGCCACGGCCATGGTCAAGGGCCTGTTCACCGGCTCGGCCAAGCTGGCCGCGGAAAGCCCCCTGCACCTGGCCCAGCTGCGGGACATGGTCACCTCGCCCGGCGGCACCACCATCCGCGCCCTGCAGCACATGGACCGCATGGCCGTGTCCGGCAGCATCGTGGACGCGGTCATCGAGTCCCACGACCGCAGTGCGGAGCTGGGTAATAAGTAGCGTCGAGACCTGGGAAACGAGGCAGGGCGCGGTTTCCCGCGCCCTGTTTTTTTGTCGGAGCGGCCTGTTTTTTTATCCCAGGGAGCGGACCATGAGGCTCACGGTCTTGGTCCCGCCCTCGGTGTCCTGGGTCCCGGCTTGGGCAAAGCCGAAGCGCTCGTGGAAGACCAGGGACCCGGGATTGGCGGGCCGCAGGTTCACCTCGCAGGCGAGCACCGGGGCCAGGTTCGCGCCAAAGGCGATGAGGTCGCGGTAGAGCGCGCTGCCCACGCCCAGACGCCGGGCGCCCTGCCCCACCACCACGCGGTCGATGTACAGGAAGCGCGGGTAGCGGGCCTTGAACCAGAGGAAGTTGAGGCTGTCGTAGTCCGCCTCCTGGGTCATGGCCAGGAGGAAGCCCAGGGGGGCGTCCGGACCGTCCACCAGCCGGAAATAGGCGGCCTGAGCCGCCAGGCGCTTGAGGCCCGGCACACCCACGTCGTTGACATTGGGCACCGCGGCCCGGTTCAGCTCGTTCAGGGCCGCAAAGTCGGACTCGCGCACCGGGCGCGGCAGGGACAGGGTCACGTCGGTCTCCGCTAGAAGAGCATGGCCCCGGCGGGCCGCAGGACCAGGAATTCCAGGAGCGCGGCCACCAGGGCCGCCAGCATGCAGAGCTGGATGAGCATTTCCAGCTTGTCCTCGTCCCAGAACCCGCCCTCGGGGCCCAGCCAGGGCTTGTCCTTGGCCGCGCCGAAATACACGGCCGGACCGCCCACCCGCGCGCCCAGGAGCCAGGCCGCCGCGGCCATGGGCCAGCCCGCGTTGGGGCTCTCGGTCCTGCCGGCGTCCGCGGCCACGTGGGCCTTGGCGCCCTTCCAGTCCAGGTCCATGACCGCTCCGGCCAGGATCAGGGCCAGGGCCGTGAGCCGGGCCGGAATCCAGGCCAGCAGGTCGTCCAGCCGGGCCGCGGCCTTGCCCAGGCGCTCGTACTCCGGCGTGCGGTAGCCCCACATGGAGTCCAGGGTGCTCACGGCCTTGGAGAACCAGAGCCCGCCCGGGCCCAGGAGGCAGAGCCAGAAGAACGGGGCCACGAAGCCGTCGTTGAGGTTCTCGCTGATGCTCTCGGCCAGGGCCCGGCGCAGGCCGTCGGCGTCCAGGGCCGAGGTGTCCCGGGTCACCAGCCCGGCCAGGGCCTCGCGGGCCTCGGCCAGACGGCCCTGCTCCAGGAGCTGGGCCACCTTCCGGCCCTCGGAGAGCAGGCCGCGCAAGGCCAGGCCGCTCCAGGCCAGGTACAGGGCCGCCAGCCAGCCGATCCAGGGCAGGGCCGAAAGAACCTGGGCCAGGGCCGCAGCGCCCAGGGCCAGGGCCAGGGTGCTGACCAGGCCCCAGAAGAACAGGCTGTTGGGCAGGAGATTGCGGCCCCAGGACTCCAGGACCCCGGCCACCCGGCCGATGCCGGTCACGGGATGGGGCAGGCCCTTGGGATCGCCCAGGGCCAGGTCCAGAATCAGGGCCAGCAGGGGCAGGAGCGTGAACCAGATGACGTGCATGCGCGCCTCCCAAAGGACAAGGGGCGGCTTGCGCCGCCCCCTGTGCTCAACTTTCGAAGTAGGACCGCAGAAGCGCGCTGCGGATGGGATGCCGAAGCTTGCGCAGGGCCTTGGCCTCGATCTGACGGATGCGCTCGCGGGTGACGTTGAAGAGCTTGCCCACCTCTTCCAGGGTGTGGTCGCTTTTCTCGCCGATGCCGAAGCGCTTGCGCAGGACCTGCTCCTCGCGCGGGGTCAGGTCCGAGAGCACCTTGGCGATCTGCTCCTGGAGCTTGGTGGAGACCACTTCCTCGGCAGGGGCCGCGGCCTTCTTGTCCTCGATGAAATCGCCCAGGCTCGAGTCTTCCTCGTCGCCGATGGGGGTCTCCAGGGAGATGGGCTCCTTGG
>DFYP01000173.1 GCA_002382645.1 Desulfovibrio sp. UBA4079
CCCGGGCCCGCGGGCCGGGTGCTCACGCGCAGCGGCTGCCGCCCCGGGGACATCCTGTTCGCGGCCGGAAACCTGGGTCTGGCCCGGGCCGGACTCCTGGCCCTGGAACAGTGGGGCCCGGAGGCCGCGGCGTGCTGGCCCGTATGCTGCGCGGCCCATCTGCGGCCCGCGCCCCTGCTGGGCCTGGGCCTGGCCCTGGCCGAAAGCGGTCTGGTCCGGGGGCTCATGGACCTGTCCGACGGCCTGGCCCGGGACCTGCCCCGGCTCACGGGCCCGGGCCTGGGCGCGGCCCTGGACCTGAATCCCGCGGACCTGCACCCGGAACTGCTCGGCCTGGCCGAGGCGCTCCAGACCGACCCCCTGGAACTGACCGTGCGCGGGGGCGAGGACTACGCCCTGCTGGGCGTGGCGGCCGAGGCCGACGCAGGAAGGCTCCTGGCCCTGGACAGGAGCATCCGGATCATCGGCCGGGTGGCCCAGGAACCCGGGCTCCGGCTCAATGGCGCCCCGTTCGCCCTGCCCGGCCACGACCATTTCAGCGCCCCCAGCGAGGCCGGGCTGCGCCTGGCGCCCATCGGCCGGGTGCGCTCGCCCCTGGCCAGCCGGGAGCAGGCCCCGAAGTTCGAGGACGAGGACGCGCCCCAGGCCTGGATCGACCTGGACCCGGCCCTGGTCCCGGCCCTGGACGGCCTGGCCCCGGGCCAGCGCATCCAGCTCTTCACCTGGCTGCACTTGTCCGACCGCAACACGCTGCGCGTGCATCCCCGGGGCAATCCGGAGACGCCCATGCGCGGGGTGTTCGCCACCCGCTCCCCGGACCGGCCCAACCCCATCGGCCTGCACGAGGTGACCATCCTGGACATCCAGGGCGCGAGCCTGCTGGTGGACGGACTGGAGGCCCTGGACGGAACCCCGGTGGTGGACATCAAGCCCGTGGTCCGGCCCAGGGACCAGCGCGGCTGAAACAAAAAAGGCCGCCCCTCGGGGCGGCCTTCGTGTTGCCGTGGCGCGGACCTACAGATAGTTCCGCAGGTTCTCCAGGCCCTGGTTGGAAAGCGTCAGCAGGAATCCCCGGCGCTTCTCCCGGATCACGTCCTCGCCGTACTGGCTCACCCAGTTGCGCAGCCGCGAGGCAGCCAGGTGCCGCTGGCTCTCGTTCCACTGAAAATCGTCCGGAATGCCGAGAATGGAGTGCAGAAGCTCCGCATCGCTGGTCGCCACTTCGCTGATCACCGCCAGACCCTCCTTGGCTGCCGGGCGAACCCGGCGCCTGTGTCCTGATCAAATCCAGACGGCCGGACCATAGCCCATCCCCCTGCACGGGAACAGGTCGGCTCTGTGACAAATGCCCGGCGGCCGGGAAAAGTCACGCGTTCGTCACACTGCGCAAAAAACAAGGCCCGCCGAAGCGGGCCTTGCGTGATGCAACGGGATGAACCGGGAACCGGCCTACTTCTTCTTGAGCCAGCCCATCATGGAGCGGAGCTTGGAGCCCACCTTCTCGATCTGGTGCTCGGAGGAGAGCCGCCGCATGGCCGAGAGGTGCGCCCGGCCGGACTGGTTCTCCTGGATGAACTCGCGGGCGAACAGGCCCTGCTGGATCTCCTTCAGAATGGTCTTCATCTCCTTGCGGGTCTCGTCGGTGATGATCCGCGGGCCCCGGGTGTAGTCGCCGTACTCGGCCGTGTCCGAGATGGAGTAGCGCATCCGGGCCATGCCGCCCTCGTACATGAGGTCCACGATGAGCTTGAGCTCGTGGAGGCACTCGAAATAGGCCACTTCCGGCTGGTATCCGGCCTCCACCAGGGTCTCGAACCCGGCCTGGGCCAGGGAGGTGAGGCCGCCGCAGAGGACCACCTGCTCGCCGAACAGGTCGGTCTCGGTCTCCTCGCGGAAGGTGGTCTCGATGACCCCGGAGCGGGTGGCGCCGATGCCCTTGGCGTAGGCCAGGGCGATCTCCTTGGCCTTGCCCGTGGCGTCCTGGTGCACGGCCACCAGCGCGGGCACGGCCCCGCCCTCGGTGAAGGTGCGGCGCACGAGATGGCCCGGACCCTTGGGCGCGATCATGATCACGTCCACGTCGGCCGGGGGATTGATCTGGTTGAAATGGATGTTGAAGCCGTGGCCGAAGGCGATGGCCTTGCCGGGCTTGAGCTGGGGCAGGATGTCCTCGCGGAAGACCTGGGCCTGGGTCTGGTCCGGCAGGAGGATCATGATGAGATCGGCCTTTTTCGCGGCCTCGGCCGCGCTCACGGGCTTGAACCCGTGCTCCTTGGCCAGCTTGTAGTTGGCCCCGCCGGGACGCTGGCCCACCACCACGTTCACGCCCGAATCGCGCAGGTTCTGGGCGTGGGCGTGGCCCTGGCTGCCGTAGCCGATGATGGCCACGGTCTTCTTCTTCAGGTGTTTCAGGTCCGCATCCTTCTCGTAATAGACTTTCATGGCAGTTCCTTTGGCAAAGAGTGTTTCTGGATATTCCCCGCGTGGCGGGCGGCTCCGGCGTCCCGAAGCCGGAAAAGGGCGGGGGGACGCCAAGGTCCCCCCGCTCCGTCGAAGGCGTGCCTCAGCTGGAAAGTTGCATGGCGCGGCGTAGGGATACCGTGCCCGAGCGGGCGGTCTCCTTGATGCCGAACCGGGTGAGCAGGCTGATCAGGGCCGAGATCTTGTCCTGGTCGCCGGTGACCTCGATGGTCAGCTCGTCCACGCTCACGTCCACCACCTTGCAGCGGAAGATGTCCACGATGCGCAGGATCTCGGCCCGCTTGGAATCCTCGGCGCTGACCTTGATGAGCACCATCTCGCGCTGCACGGCCTTGAGCGTGGTCAGGTCCACCACCTTGATGACCGTGACCAGCTTGCGCAGCTGCTTGATGATCTGCTCGATGATGAGCTCGTCGCCCTCGGTGGTGATGGTCATGAGCGAGATGCCCGGGTCCATGGTCGGACCCACGTTCAGGGACTCGATGTTGAAGCCCCGGCCGCTGAACAGGCCCGCCACGCGGGAGAGCACGCCGGGTTCGTTCTCCACGGTCACGGAAAGGATGTGGCGCATATGTTCCCTGCCCTCCTACACCAAGAGCATTTCAGTGAGCGACGCGCCGGCAGGGACCATGGGATAGACATTGGCCTCCCGTTCCACGCGCACGTCCACGATGACCGTCTTCTTGAGCTTGAAGGCCTTTTTCAGCACCGGCGCCACGTCCTTCTTCTCGGTGATGCGGAACCCGGCGGCCCCGTAGGCCTCGGCCAGCTTGACGAAGTCNNGCTCCTGCCACTGCCGGACCATGCCCAGGTAGCCGTTGTTCAGGATGACGATCTTCACGGGCAGGTTGTTGCACACGGCCGTGGCCAGCTCCTGGATGTTCATCTGGATGGAGCCGTCCCCGGCGATGTCGATGACCAGCGCGTCGGGGAAGGCCATCTGGGCCCCGATGGCCGCGGGAAAGCCGTAGCCCATGGTGCCGAGCCCGCCCGAGGACAGGAACTTGTTGGGCTTGGCGATCTTGAGGAACTGGGCCGCCCACATCTGGTTCNNCCCACCTCGGTGGCGATGATCGCCTTGCCCTTGGTCAGCTCGTCGATGACCTCCACCACGTACTGCGGGCTGATGCCCTTGCCGCTCTCCTTGTAGGTGAGCGGATGTTCCTTGGTCCAGGCCTTGAGCTGCTTGAGCCAGGCCTTGTGCTTGGCGGCCCAGTCCAGGTCCAGGGTGGACGGCTCCAGCTCCTTTTTCAGCGCCGCCAGGGCCAGNNTGCAGTCGGCCACCAGGGGCACGTGCACGGACACGTTCTTCTGGATCGAGGTCGGGTCGATGTCGATGTGGACCAGGGTGGCCTTGGGCGCGAAGGCGCTGATCTTGCCGGTGACCCGGTCGTCGAAGCGGGCGCCCACGGCCAGGACCAGGTCGGCGTGGTTCACGGCCATGTTCGCCGTGAACGTGCCGTGCATCCCGAGCATCCCGAGCCAGAGCGGGTCGTCCCCGGGGAAGGCCCCCAGGCCCATGAGCGTGGAGGTCACCGGGATGGACAGCTTGCGCGCCAGCCAAGTGAGCTCCTCGTGGCCCTTGGCGCTGATCACCCCGCCGCCGGAGTAGATCAGCGGCCGCTCGGCCTTCTTGATGATCTGGGCCACCTTGCGCACCTGGCCGATGTGCGGCTTGTAGGTGGGGTTGTAGCTGCGCATGGACACGTCTTCCGGGAACTTGAAGGCGGTCTTGGCCTGCATCACATCCTTGGGCAGGTCCACGAGCACCGGGCCGGGGCGTCCGGAGCGGGCCAGATAGAAGGCCTGGCGCACCACGTGGGCCAGGTCGCGCACGTCCTTGACCAGGTAGTTGTGCTTGGTGCAGGACCGGGTGATGCCCACGATGTCCACTTCCTGGAAGGCGTCGTTGCCGATGAGCTTGGTGGGCACCTGGCCGGTGAGGATGACCACCGGGATGGAGTCCATGTAGGCGGTGGCGATGCCGGTGACCGTGTTGGTGGCGCCGGGGCCGGAGGTGACGAGGCAGACACCGACCTTGCCCGAGGCCCGGGCGTATCCGTCGGCGGCGTGGATGGCTCCCTGCTCGTGACGGACGAGGATGTGCTTGATGGGGGAGTTGGGCAGCTCGTGATAGATGTCGATCACTGCGCCGCCCGGGAAGCCGAACATGACCTCCACGCCCTCGCGCTTCAGACACTCCAGCAGTATCTGGGCCCCGGTCATCTCCATTGCGATCACGCCTCCGCTTTGCGGTACTTATCCAACAAAAAATCCAGTTTGGTCTTGCCGGCGAGCTTCTTCTTCTTGAGCGCCTTGACCTCCTGCATCTGGGTCGGGCTCAGGTAGGGCTTGCTCTCCAGCTTCTCCAGCAGCGACTCGTACTCCTGGTGCTGCTCATACAGGTCGCGCAGCTCGCTGTCCTGGGCCTCGTACTGCTTGATGAGCTCCAGATCACGGGCTTCCATGCGTTCTCCTTTCGTTGCTGTTCATTCCACCGCGCTTGCGGACACCAGGTCCCACCGCGGTTCGGTTCGTGAAACCACCAGCAGGGTCTTCCTCCTGCCCGACTGGCCGGTCTCCAGCTGGATCTGGCTCTTCTTGAGCTCCAGCCGGCCGGCGATGAAATCGATGAGCGCCTTGTTGGCCTTGCCGTCCACGGCCGGGGCTCCCAGGCGGACCTTGAGCGCCCCCTGGTAGATTCCGGCCAGACCGTCGGCCTTGGCTCCGGGCTGGACCCAGACGAGGAGACGCCAGCGGCCCTCCCCGGCGGCCCGCACAAAGCCGGGCAACGTGGACAAATCCCCCCCTTACTCTGCCTTCTTCAGGAACGTGACCTTGGCCTCCAGCTCCTCGCGGCGCTCACGTTCGGGCAGCCCGGACTCCAAGAGCCGCAAATGACTCTCCAGCACGGCCTTGAGCTGGACCTCGAACTGGGCGCGCTGGCGCTTGAGGCCCTCGACCTCCTCGTGGAGCTGGGTCAGCCGGGCGTAGCCCTGCTGGACCATGCTCTCGGCCTTGGTCTTGGCCTCGCCCAGGATGATCCCGGCCTCGCGGTCGGCCTGGGCCTTCATGTCGTCCACCATCTTCTGGGTGCTCATAAGCGTGTCGCGCAGGGTCTCGTCGCGCTGGCGGTACTCCTCCAGGGTGATCTCCAGGCGCTTGAGCTTGCGCAGGGCCTCCTTGCGGGAGTCCACGGTCTGGCCCAGGGCCTCGGCGGCCTCCTGGAGGAACTGGTCCACCTCCAGGCGGGAATAGCCGAACAGGGCGCGGGAGAATTTCCGGTTCAACAGGTCGATTTTGGAAACGGACATCTCAGACCCCCACAACGTTCATGGCCAGGCGCGCGAGCAGGCGGCCGAGGACGGAATCGAGCAGCTGCACGGCGATGATCACCACGATGGGCGACAGGTCGAAGCCCCCCACCACCACGAACGGCAGCCTGCGCCGGATCCAGAGGAACACCGGCTCGGTCAGGTTGCGCAGGAAGCGGACGATGGGGTTGTAGGGGTCGGGATTGACCCAGGTCAGCAGCGCCGAGATGATGACCACCCACATGTACGCGGTCAGGACCATGTGGAGAATGCCGGCCACACCCACAAGGATGTCGAAGAAATAGCCCATTGTCTTGTCAGAACTCCCGGCCGCCCGAGGCGGCCCCCGCGTGATGACGCCAAATTGGCACACTGACCCTCAAGAATCAAGTCCCACGTCGGCCCTGGGCGAGCCGTAGGCCCGGCGCAGACAGCGCAGGAGCGTGAAATAGTCCGGAATGCAGGCCTCGGCGTCCAGACTCTCGTCGCGGTAGGACCAGAAGCGCACGCCCGCGGCCTTGGCGGTCCTCTCGTCCACCACGGAATCGCCGATGAACACGGCCCGCTCCCGGGGGCAATTCCAGTCGGAAAGAATGCGCAACACCCCGTCCGGCGCGGGCTTGGGCCGGGACACGGTGAGCGCCGTGACCACGGGCCGGAAAAAATCGGTGAGATCGGTGTGCCCCAGGACCAGGTCCATGGTGTCGGCCCGGCTCGTGTTCACGGCCAGGTGGAAGCCCTGGCGGCGCATCCAGGAGAGCAGGCGGCGCACCCCGGGTTCGCGGCGCACGTGGGGCATGACCAGGCGGTAGTCGAACTCCCGGCGCAGGCGCATGGCCTCGTCGTACAGCTCCGGGGGCAGGATGCGCCGGAAGGAGTCGAAGGTGTTGCGGGTGTGGGTGAAGTGCTCCTCCTCCAGGCTCATGGGCGGCAGGCCGAAACGGGCCCGGAAGTGGTTGTAGTACCAGATGTTGGCCGCCAGGGAGTCGATGAGCACACCGTCGCAGTCGAAGATGAAGCCCTCGGCCCCGGCCAGGATGCCGGGGTGCATGAGGTCGTTGACCAGGAACATGGGCCTCAGACTCCGGCGGGCAGCGCGGCCACGGCGATCTCGCGCAGCAGGGCCGGCCGCTTGTCCGGGGCCTTGCGCCGGCCCGAGAGCCGCCAGACCGGGGCCCGGAAGACCAGGCAGCCTTCGGGCAGGCCCGGGAT
>DFYP01000123.1 GCA_002382645.1 Desulfovibrio sp. UBA4079
GCCAGGGCCTCCACCTCCTCCAGCCGGACCAGGTCGGGATGGCGCTCGCCGGACAGGATGTCCCGGAGCAGGGCCCGGGCCTCGTCCAGAAGCGGCTCGTGCTCGGCGTCCACGGACGAAAGGTGGGGTTCGAGATGCTCCTGGGCCAGGCTGCGCTCCACGGCCTCCAGGGCCGTGTGGAAGTGCACGAAGGGCACGGACTGCGGGGTCACGTCCCTGGACCGGGCCTCCATGGAGAGGTGCCCGGCGGCCTCCTGGAGGTTCTCGAAGGCCAGGATGGTGGGCGTGTAGTAGTCCGTGACCTCCCGGCCGAAGCGGATGATGCCGTGGACCAGCAGCACGATGAGCAGGCTGGCCGCGGCCAGGACCGCGAAGGGCAGGAGGTGCGCGTGGCGCGGCGGGGTCATGTTCAGGGCGGAGTCCTCTGGGTCGGATGGGCCACCGTATCATGGCTCCGGAGCCAGGACCAGATGCGCGGGCCGCCGCGTTCTTATAAATCGCCCCGCGGCACTTGAGATTTGGCCCAGGGCAAGGCACTATCGGGGCAAGGAGTCGGAATGGGCCCTGTGAACGGCGACCGTCGGGCCGAGGTGCTCGAGCTGCTGGGCCGGGAGGATGATCCCGGACTTTCCCTGTATCGCGCCTTTTTCGACGGCCACGCCGCGGCCATGATCCTCCTGGACCCGGAGACCGGGGCCGTGATGGACGCCAATCCGGCGGCCTGCGCCCTGTACGGCTTTTCCCGCGAGGAGATGCGCCGGGGCTCGATCTGGGACGTGACCGTGGCGCCCCTGGAGACCGTGCGCCGGAACGTGCTCAGCCTCATGAACCCCCCGGGCGGCCGGATCACCGCGGTGCACCGCCTGGCCTCGGGCGGGCGGATCCACGTGGAGATCGCCGCCGGGCCCGTGGACATCCGGGGCTTCCGGCTCCTGCACTGCGTGCTCTACGACGTCAGCGGCCGGGCCCGGGCCGAGGCCGAGGCCGAGCACCAGGGCGGCCTGCGCCGGATCATGCTCGACTCGGTGCGCGACGCCATCGCCCTCAAAGGGCCGGACGCCGGCTACCTGGCCGTGAACCAGGCCTTCTGCGAGCTCCTGGGGCGGGACGAGGACGAGATCCTGGGCCGCACCGACTTCGACCTCTTCCCCCGCACCCAGGCCGAGCGCAACGCCCTGGACGAGGACCGCGTGCGCGTCACCGGCCGGGCCGTGGCCCGCGACGAGCAGGTCCTGGCGGCCCGGGGCCGGATCTGGACCAACATCGTCAAGGCCCCGGTGCGCGACGGCCAGGGCCAGGTCACGGGCGTGATCCTGGCCGTGCGCGACATCTCCCGCCGCAAGCAGGCCGAGGAATCCCTGCGCAAGAGCGAGGAGGAGTTCCGGGCCATCGCGGACTACGGCCACGACTGGGAATCCTGGATCTCGCCCGAGGGGCGGCTGCTGTGGGTCAATCCGGCCGTGGAGCGCCACACCGGCTATTCCGTGCTCGAGTGCCTGGCCATGACCGACTACCCCCTGCCCCTGGTGGACCCCGAGGACCGCGAGGGCCTGGCCGCGGACCTGGGCCGCTCCCGGGAGCTGCGCGAGAGCGTGGGCGACCGCGTGTTCCGCGTGCGCCGCAGGGACGGGACCGTGCGCTGGATGGCCGCGTCCTGGCAGCCCATCGCGGACGTGGCGGGCCGCAACTCGGGCCTGCGCCTGTCCGTGCGCGACATCACCGAGCGCCGCCAGGCCGNNCAGGCCGAGCTCCTGCGCGAGGACATCGAGCGCATCGTGCGCCACGACCTCAAGGGCCCGCTCACCTCCCTGCTCCTGGCCCCGGACGTGCTCCGCCAGGAGGGCCCGGTGACCCCCCAGCAGGAGCTGGTGCTCATCGAGATGGCCCGGGCGTCCCGGCGCATGCTCACCATGATCAACCGCTCCCTGGACCTCTACAAGATGGAGACCGGGGTCTATCGCCTGGAGCCCGTGGACCTGGACCTGGCCCGGCTCTGCCGCCAGGAGCTGGAGAGCGCGCGGCTGGCCGTGCGTCCCGGCAGCCGCTGGCGGCTCCTGATCGACGGCCGGGCGGCCGCGCCGGACGAGGTCTTCATGGCCCGGGGCGAGGAGGGGCTCTTGCGCACGCTCCTGGACAACCTGGCCCAGAACGCCTTCGAGGCCCTGCCCGAGGACGGCGAGGTGGTCCTGGAGCTCGCGCGCGCGGGCGAGACCGTGGAGCTGGCCCTGACCAACGCGGGCGAGATTCCGCGGGAGATCCGCGAGCGGCTGTTCCAGAAATACGTCACCGCGGGCAAGCGGCACGGCACGGGCCTGGGCACGTATTCGGCCCGGCTGGTGGCCCAGGCCCACGGCGGCGACATCGCGGTCCGCACCGAGCGCCCCGGGTTCACCACCCTGCGCGTGCGCCTCGGGCCCCTGCCCGGGGACGCCTAGAAATCAGGGACAGCGGAGCCGCCCTGGACGCGGCCGGGCCGGGATCGTCCTCGATCCCTGTTCGCAGCCGGGCGGCCATTTTTCGCTGAGGCATGGCCGGAGCCGGTGCTGCGCCGGGCACTGCGCCAAGGGCCGTGTTCCAGTCTTTTTCCCGGCATCGCCGTCCTGTTCCCCGCCGGGCGATTCCGGCCCAGCGCGCCCGCGCCCCCTGGTTCCCCCTGCGCGGACCAGCCGCTCCGGCCCGTTCGCAGGACCGCGGCGACCCCGGCCCGGGCGGAAGTGGGCGGCGCGGACATCGGGGTGAAGAGAGAACCAGGAAAAAACCAGAACCATTTTTTACAATTGGTTCCGGTTTGTTCTCTTGGTGTTGGTTCGCGTCAACGTCCCCTCTCCCGGGAAAGGCGGGCACTTGAGTGGACGCCCCTTATGTTCGCGGAGCGTCCATCAGGCCATCACGCCTTTCCGAAAACCGGCGAAGCCGGGCGCGGCCCGGCCGCCGGGCCGCCTCACTCCACCCGGAATCCCAGGCGCAGGGCGGCCAGGTCGCGCCGCCGCAGGAGCACGAGCAGGGTGAACGAGCCCAGGTACAGGGCCGAGAAGAACGGGTGCGCCTGGCTGGCCGGGATGCCCGCGTGCAGGCTCTCCAGAAAGAGCGGCGAGAGGAGCTGGCCCGCGAACAGGACGAAGAGCAGGCCCGCGCGCTTGGGCCCCAGGCTGAGCCCGGCCAGCAGGCCCACGGCCAGGAGGGACTGGGCCGCGGTGAGCAGCAGCTCCTGCATCTGGAAGGCGTCCAGGGGCATGGGGGTCAGCCCCTCCGAGGCCAGGCCGTAGACCAGCGGGATCATGCCCACGAGCAGCGTCCACTGGTTCAGCTTGGCCGAGAGCAGGCTGCCCAGGGCCGTGGCCGCGTCCCCGCGCCAGACGAACATGAGCGCCACGATGAACTCCGGGGCCTCGGAGGCGATGGGCGCGAGCCACTGCACGAGCAGGAACTCGTCCACGCCGAAGAGCGTGCCCGTGGCCACCAGGCTCTCGCTGAAGGGCTCGGCGCAGGCCAGGATGGTCCCGGCCGCGAACAGGAACAGCCCGGCCGTGGCCGCGCGGCGGCCCTTGGCGGGCAGGGCCCCGATGAGCGCGGACGTGCCGTGGAGTTCGCAGTCCTCGCAGGGCCGCTTGGAGGCCAGGCGGATGTACCAGACGTAGAGCCCCACCAGGACCAGGCCGTCGTACCAGGCCAGGGAGCCCTTGAGCGGGATCACCAGGGCCCAGGCCGTGGCCAGGCCCAGGAACAGGATCTCGGTGCGCCGGTCCGGGGAGAGCAGCACGCGCCGCCGCGTGCGCAGCCAGAAGACCCAGGCCACCGCGGCCCAGGCCACGCCGATGAGCAGGCGGTTGGCCCCGGTCATGTTGGCGATGGCGTAGTGGGCGTAGTTGGACTCCGGGTGGGTCCCGGCCATCCAGGTGAAGTACATGTCCACGGCGTATTCGGGCAGCACCGCGATGAGCGCCACCACGGCCAGGGCCAGGCTCTGGGGCATGTCGGCCTGGGCCGCGTCGCAGGCCCAGAGCAGGAGGAAGGACGCGCCCAGGATGGCGGTCCCGGCCAGCAGGGCGGTGAGCGGGGCGGACGGGTGCAGCCCGGCCAGGCGCAGGGCGAGACCGGGCAGGCACAGGCCCAGGGCCAGGGTCAGGGGCAGGAAGCGCGGCATGGAGGACCTCCGGGGGGTCTGGCCGGGGCCGAAAAAAAGCCTCCGGCATGGTGTTCATGCCGAAGGTCTGGCCAGCGGGCGCGGTGCCCGCGGCAGGGCCAGGCGCGATGCGCCAGGATGTTGACCCTGCCCGATGCGGTTACTCCCCCTCGGGAAGCTGCTCTCTGCCCCAAATGGGGGCGTCTGTCAACGCCTGCCGCCTTGCCGGGAACGCCCCGGAGGGCCTCAGAAGTGCTGCACGAGCAGGGCCCCGGCCACGAGCAGCCCGGCGCCCAGCATGCGCAGGGGGCTGGCCTCGCGCAGGGCAAAGCCCACGAGCCCGAAGTGGTCCAGGAACACCGAGGCCGTGAGCTGGCCCGCGATGAGCCAGGCCATCATGGCCGCGGCCCCCAGGCGCGGGGCCAGGATCACGCTGGCGGCCACGAAGAACGCGCCCATGAGCCCGCCGGTCCAGAGCCACCACGGCGCGGCGCTGAACAGGGCCGAATCGGGCCAGGGCCGGCGCAGGGCGATGACGTAGGCCGCCAGGCCCAGGGTGCCCACGGCGAACGAGATCATGGCCGCGGAGATGGGGTCGCCGATCATGAAGCGCAGCCGGGAGTTGACCCCGGCCTGGATGGGCATGAACGCCCCGGCCACCAGGGCCAGCAGTACGAACAGGGTTTTCATGGGGGACAGCATAGCCGGTTTGGGGGTGTCGGAAAAGGCCCCCAGGGCAGGACAAGACGGCCTGATGGACGCTCCGCGAAAATCGGGGGCGTCCACTCAAGTATTGTGCTCCGCAGGCGCAGGCCCGCGACTCCCGGTTCCCGGCTCGAACAAGCGGTTCGTGTCGCGGGTCGCATGCAGCCCAGGTGGACCTTGCCCGCGCCCTGGTCGCACAACACATTTCGCGTCCGCCTTTCCATGGGGAGGGGACGAGGGCAGAAATCAAAACCAAGAGAACAAATCGGAACCGATTGGAAAAAAAGGTTTTGGTTTTTTCTTGGTTCTCTCTGCACCCTGCTGCCGCGCCGCCCGCCCCCCACGGGTGGACAGGATGCCCTATTTCTGGAACAGAAAGCCCATGCGCGTGCTGCTTCATGTGTGCTGCGGGCCGTGTTCCATCACCGTGGCCCGGGAACTGCTGGACCAGGGGGCCGAGATCGAGGGGCTCTACTACAACCCCAACATCCACCCCCTGGCCGAGTACGCCCGGCGGCGCGACGGGGCCCTGGAGGTGGCGGCGCGCCTGGGCTTCCCCTTGACGGTCCTGGACGCGGAGTACGACCCCAGGGTGTTTTTCCGGGCCGTGAACGGCCGGGAGGACGCCCGCTGCGGGGCCTGCTACGGCCTGCGGCTCGGCCGCACCGCGGCCCTGGCCCGGGAGCGCGGGTTCGACGCCTTTTCGAGCACGCTCCTGTACAGCAAGTACCAGCAGCACGACGACATCGCGGACCAGGGCGCGGCCCTGGCCGGTGACGGGCTCGAGTTCCTGTACCGCGACTTCCGCTCCGGCTGGGGCGAGGGCATCCGGATTTCCAAGGAATGGGGCATCTATCGGCAGCAGTGGTGCGGCTGCCTGTACAGCGAGAACGAGCGCTACGCCAAGCTGCTCAAGCCATAGGAGCGCACATGGCCAAGGTCACGGACAAGATCATCGACTTCATCCAGGGGCGCGAGGTGATCCTCTCGGCCTTCCTCCTCTACACCGGCCTGCTCACCGCGCTCAAATGGAACGACCCGGCCGCCACCGACGCCTCGCACACGGGCCAGGTCATGAGCCTGGCCCTCTACGCCCTGCTCTCGGTGTTCGTGCTCAAGCGCAACACCCTGGCCATCTGGGTCATGGCCGCGAGCATCCTGTTCACGGGCGTGACCTCGCTGGTCAACTCCCTGATCCTCTCGCTCACCGACCCCCTGCAGACCCTGGACAAGAACGTCCTGAGCCTCATCGCCGGGGCCTACTTCACCATGAGCGCGGCGGTGATCTTCCGCTCGCGCAGGCGCAAGGTCAGGGGCATGGCGGCGGCCACCAAGAAGGACGACGGGTTCATCGACGTGACGCCGCTGGACCCGGCTTCGCCGGATTCCAAAAAGGCGGAGGACGGCGAACCCAAGGACTAGCCTCCTTTGCAGTCCGCATGATTCTTGCTAGAGAGCGGTCATGCCCCGGCTGTACGGCGAAATCCCGGCGCCCAAGGCCAAGAAGCAGGCGCCCGCGCCCAAGCCCGCGGGACGGCCCATCCTGGTCTATGTCCACGTGCCGTTCTGCCGCAGCAAGTGCCACTACTGCGCCTTCCACTCCCAGGCCTTCAACCAGGTGACCTTCGCCTGGTACCTGAAAACCCTGCTCGCCGAGATCGCCCTCTGGGGCCACAGGCTCCAGCACCCCCGCGTGACCACCCTGTACTTCGGCGGCGGCACGCCGAGCCTGTTCCCGCTCTCGGCCCTGGCCCAGGTCATGGACGCCCTGCGCGCCAACTTCGCCTTTGAGGACGGGCTGGAGGCGAGCATCGAGGCCAACCCGGACTCGGCCTGCGACGTGTCCTTTTTCCGGGCCCTGCTGTCCTTCGGCTTCAACCGCCTGAGCCTGGGCGTGCAGAGCTTCGAGGACGCGCACCTGGCCTTGCTGGGCCGGCCGCACAACGCCCGCCAGGCCGTGGAGACCTTCACCCTGGCCCGCCAGGCCGGGTTCGGCAACGTGAGCCTGGACCTCATGTACGGGCTGCCGGGCCAGCGCACGAACCACTGGCTGGAGCAGCTCAAGAGCGCGGTGCGCCTGCGGCCCGAGCACCTCTCCTGCTATGGCCTGACCCCTGAGCCGGACACCCGGCTGACCCGCTCCCTGGAGCTGGGCGAGTTCGTGCTGCCCGAGGAGCGCGAGCAGAGCCGGATGTTCGTGCACGGCGCGGAATACCTGGAGTCCGAGGGCTATCTCCACTACGAGATTTCCAACTTCGCGCGCATGGGCTTCGCCTGCCGCCACAACCAGGGCTACTGGCAGGGCCGCGACTACCTGGGCCTGGGCCCCTCGGCCGTGTCCACCATCGGCTCGCGCCGGTTCACCAACCCGCGCTGGATGGACGCCTACGACGCGGCCGTGCGCGGCAATTTCGCGGGCCTGGACTTCGAGGAGCTGGACGCCGGGACCCGGCTCAAGGAGCTGGTGCTGCTGTCCCTGCGCACGGTGGAGGGGCTGGATTTGAAGGCCTACCGCAAGCTGGCGGGCCGCGACCTGCTCAAGAGCGAGCCCGCGCTCATGCAGACCCTGCGCCAGAACGACCTGATCCGCGTGAAAAAGGGACGCCTGAGCCTGACCAAGACCGGCATGCTCGTGTCCAACTCCATCATCAGCCGGCTCATCTGAGGGCCCGTCCGGCCCTTTCCGCCTTTCCGCGAAACCGGCGACGCCGGTCAGCCGGCGACGCCGAGGAGCGAGAGGGTGTCCATGATCTGGCGGCGGGTGACGGGCTTTTCGAGCACCGCGTCCACGCCCAGGGATTCCATGAGGCCGGACCGGCGGCGGGTTTCGGCGGGATCAACGACCAGCAGGAGCCGGGAGCGCTCCGGCCCCGGCCCGTCGCGGCGGCGGGTCTGGTCCAGGGCCCGGGCCAGGGGCAGGCCGTCGGCCAGATCCAGGTCCCGGCTCACCAGGACCACGCTGAAGGGCTCGCCCTGGGCCAGGGCGTCGCAAAAGGCCTCCATGGCGGCCTGGGCCCCGCTCTCGGCCCGGCACGGGCCGAAGATCTCCAGGAGGCAGAGCAGATAGTCTCGGGATACGGGATCCGGGTCTGCGAGCAGAATGCGGCGCATGACGTTCCCCCCTGCCGGACGCGATTCCGGCCCAGCTTTTTCTATCCCGGAACCCGCGGCGCCCACAATGCCCCGGCGTGTCACCTGAGCGGTTTTTCTGTGAAGATTGGCCCTGCCCGGGCTTGCCTTGGACCCGGCCCCGGGCCTAGTGTCAGGCCCCATGAACGCGCCACGCCTGATCCACGAGGAACATTTCCGGGTTCGCGTCTACCACACCGGCGGCGGCGGGCCCCTGGCCAATCTGCCCGCGCTGTTCGACCTCTTGCAGGAATCCGCCGGGCTGCACGCCGGGACCCTGCACGTCTCGGCCCCGGACCTGCTGCGCCAGGGCTATGCCTGGGTCCTGTCCCGGCTCTGCCTCCGGCTCGCGCGCTTCCCGGCCCTGGGCGAGCGCATCCTGGTGCGCACCTGGCCGCACATGCGGGACCAGTACGCCACGCGCCGCGACTTCCTGATCTTCGGGGAGGACGGCGGCGAGATCGTGCAGGCCGCCAGCTCCTGGGTGGTCCTGGACCTGGCCACGCGCAAACTGACCGCCCTGCCGCCCTTCCTGGACGGGCTCTGGGACACCACCCCGGCCCCGGCCCTGGACCTGCCGTCCAAGACCGTGCCCCGGCTCAAGCCCGGGGGCGCCGGCACGGCCATCCTGGTGCGCCGGGCCGACCTGGACATCAACGGCCACGTGAACAACGCCCGGTTCCCGGAATGGTGCCTGGAGTCCCTGCCCGAGGAGGCCCTGGACCTGACCCTCACGCAGGCGGACATCGCCTTCCGGGCCGAGTGCCGCCTGGGCGACGCCGTGGCCTCGCACACGGGCCCGGCCGAGGGCGGCTGGCTGCACACGCTGACCAAGGGCCCGGAGGCCGCGGAGTTCTGCCGCATGCGCACCTGGTGGGCGGCTCCGGCGGGCCGTTGAAAAATCCGCCTTGCCCTCGCGTTTTTTGAACGGCCCGCGGCCCGCGCTTTTTCCCGCCCGCAGCCCCCTTCCCGGCCCGCATTTTTCGCTTTTACGCAATGCCCTGGAATCCTTGGCCCTTGCCCGCGAGGGTGCGGACCCCTGGGAACCCGCGCCATTTATAATGATTTGGCGGGGCTCGACATTTTTTTCCAGGGCATGGTATTGTGGCCTCGACGTGTCCGGAATTGCATCCGGTGCCGAAACGAGCGGATATCCGAGGCCCGAGCGTCCATGACCCTGTTCTCCAGCAGCATGACCCTCCGGGCGGCCACGCCCATCTCGGACGCCGAGTTCAAGGAACTGCGCGACTTCATCTACCAGCGCTCGGGCATCTGGGTGGATGAGAAGCGCAAGTATCTCTTCGAGAACCGCTTCCACAAGCGCCTGGCCACCCTGGGCCTCAAGAGCTTCGACGAGTATGTCAAGCTCCTCAAGTTCGACCCCCGCTCGGCCGAGGAGATGAAGACCCTCTGGGAGATCATCACCACCAACGAGACGAGCTTTTTCCGCGACATCAAGCAGCTGGAGAGCTTCCAGAAGGTCATCCTGGGCGAGGTCCTGGCCGAGCAGCGCAAGAAGGGCAAGCTCGAGCTGAACATCTGGTCCGCGGGCTGCTCCTCGGGCGAGGAGCCCTACACCCTGGCCATGCTCATCAGCGAGTCCCTGGGCCTGGAGCTGCCCAAGTGGAAGGTGCTCATCAGCGCCGTGGACCTGTCCCCGGCCATGATCGCCAAGGCCAAGGAGGCCACCTACGGCGACTACGCCTTCAAGACCACCACCGAGGAGCAGAAGAAGAAGTTCTTCGTGCCCGAGGGCGCCAATTTCAAGGTCAAGCCCGAGCTCGCCCGGATGGTCAGCTTCCAGCAGATGAACCTGAACGACGACGCGGCCGTGCGGCGGGTGCCCAAGTCCCAGATCGTGTTCTGCCGCAACGTGATCATCTACTTCGACGACGCCATGCGCACCAAGGTGGCGCGGGCCTTCTACGACAATCTCCTGTCCGGCGGCTACCTCCTGCTGGGCCACTCCGAAACCCTGCACAAGATTTCCACGGCCTTCCGCCCCAAGTTCATCCCGGGCGCCATGGCCTACAGGAAGGACTAGGAGATGGCCCTGATCCAGACACACGAGGTGAAACCGGGCATGGTCCTGGCCGCGGACGTCCTGTCCAAGGACGGCCGCGTGCTGTTCACGGCCGGGGCCGTCCTGGAGCCGTGGCACGTGCAGGTGCTCAAGACCCTGGGCGTGGCCGGGGTGGAGATCGCCGAGATCGAGGCCGTGGTCACGCCGGACCAGGCCGCGGACTACACCCGGGCCGCCTTCCTGTACGTGAACCCGGACCACCCGGCCATGCAGACCCTGTTTGAGATCGCGGCCGAGCGCGTGCTGCGCCGCGCCACGCGGGGCTGGGTCCTGCCGGACGTGGCCACGCGCCAGGCCCGCAACGTGGAGCACCTCTCCGACGTGTTCGGCCCGGGCCAGGCCTCGCCCGAGGAGATCGTCCAGCACGAGACCGAGCTGGCCAGCTTCCCGGACCTCTATTTCCGGCTCAAGGAGATGCTCGACTCGCCCAAGTCCTCGGCCAAACGCATCGCGGACCTCATCTCCGGCGACGTGGGCCTCTCGGCCAAGCTCCTGCGCCTGGTGAACAGCCCGATCTACGCCCCGGTGTCGCCCGTGGACTCGGTGGCCCGGGCCGTGACCCTCATCGGCACCAACGAGCTGGCGACCCTGGCCCTGGGCATCACGGCCATCAACTACTTCCAGGACATTCCGCCCGAGCTCATCGACATGCCGACCTTCTGGCGGCACTCGCTCACCTGCGCGGTGCTGGCCATGATCCTGGCCCGCCGCCAGGGCCTGCCGCCGGAGCGCTTCTTCACCGCCGGGCTGCTGCACGACGTGGGCCGCCTCCTGCTGTTCAAGAAACTGCCCTACGCCAGCACCGAGGCCATGATCCACGCCCGCGAGAATTTCCTGCCCCTGTTCGAGGCCGAGCGCATCCTGCTGGAGTTCGACCACACCGACGTGAGCAAGGTGCTCCTCGCGGAGTGGAAGTTCCCGGAGGCCATGGCCCAGGCCATCAACTTCCATCACGACCCCATGTGCGCGGCCGACCCGCAGTCCGGGGCCACCCTGCACCTGGCGGACATCATGGCCAATGCCGTGGGCATCGCGGACGGCGGCATGTACGCGGTGCCGGACCTGGACCCCGCGGCCTGGGACGAGCTCAACATGCAGCCCACGGAACTCCATTCCCTGATCGTGGAGTTCGACGCCCAGTTCGAAAAGACCCTGGCCGCGTTCCTCTAGCCCCGTAAAAAAAGATTCCTGCGCGCGGGCGCCCACTTCTGGCCCGGAAACGTTGTGGGCCGGGGATTTCCCGCCGCCGTTCCGAGCCGTCCCCGCAAAACGGCCTTGCGCCGTGATCGCCGCCGCATTGTGCGCGCATATCCATTCGTGTATATCGGATGTACACCCCAGGAGAGGGAGGAGGTCCCCATGCGCGCGAGAACCAGTGTCTGCACGGCCCTGCTTGTCCTGTTGTCCGCACTCCTCATCACGGGGTGCCTCAACTATCGGTACGGCAATCAGTTCGAGGGCAAGGCCGACTACCAGTACCAGTTGGAAAACCCCGACCTGAACCCGGAAGGCGCGGACCAGGGCCAGAAGGATGCCGGTCAGGACCAGAAAGCCGCAGCCAAGGATCAGAAAACCGCGACCACGGACCAGAAAACCACGGCCAAGGACCAGAAAGCCGCGGTCCAGGCCAAGCAAACCACCACCTGGCTGAAGTACGTGAACACCGGGCAGAGGAAGCAGGTCGAGCCGCGCCGGATCCAGGAACGAGACATCATCTCCGTGCATCTGAAGACCGCGCGCTTCAACAGTATCCCTGAAAGCATTTGGGAGCGCTCTCAGAACCGCAACCGTCCCATCCATGGCGAGGTGGCCATTGTGGCCAACATCAGTACCGAGTCCCAGGCCCCGCTCACGGACCCGGCCGGGCCGGGCAACCCCGGCAGGGTGGTGTTCTATTCCGGGGAACTCAAGGAAACCCAGTACATCAACGAGTCCTTCAACACCATGTACGGCCCCATCACCTATGACGGCCAGCCCCTGACCATCGACCTCACCGTGGTGGAGATCGACGCCAAGGAACGGACCCAGCTCAATGCGCTCCTGGACACCCTGGCCAAGCTGGGCGCGGCCAAGACCGGGGTGGGCGGCACGACCCTGAACGTCCTGACCAAGCTGGGCTCGGCCCTGGTGAACAGCAACAAGGACGACGTCATGGCGCACTACCGGGTGACGCTCATGCCCAACTATTCCAAGGGGGGGGCCGATGTGCCCCTGCTCCTGGAGGGCGACTACGTGATCACCCGGGTGTCGGACTCCACCCCCTATCCGGACTGGGCAAAGCTCTACTATGACAGCAAGCAGGGCCGTCTGATGCGTTGTGGGGAAAACAAGGAGACCAAGAAGTGGGACTGCTTGACCCCGGGCGCCCCGGATTTCATCGTGTTCACCATTGCCCGGGACGCCTCCAAGGGCCTGAGTGTGGGCATGGCCGCCCAGCCCACCCTGAGTCAGCTGGAGAACCAGATCATCAAGGCCGAGAACCCCAAGCAGATGACCGAGGCCATCACCGACGCCATGCTGGCCCTGAACCAGCAGGTGGCTTTCGCCAAGGCCCGCAACGCCCTGAACGTGATCGAGACCGCGGCTGACGAGAGCGTGGTGAAGTCCTACGCGGCCAACGACCTGGCCGGGCTGCTCCTGTGCGGCCACGGGGCCAACCGGCGGGATGGGCCCGCCAAGGGCAAGTCCGATGAGTACGCGGACCAGTGCGGCGGCGAAGGGTATAAGAAGAAGGCCCTGAGCGAGCAGGAGATGGAGTTTGTGGCCCGCAGGATTTCCGATCTCGAGTGCGGCACCACCGTGGACCTGACCCCGGGCGGCCTCAAGGCGAACAAGACCGCGGACCTGGCCAAGGCCCTGGCCACGTGCAAGGCCAAAGCGCCGGAACCGGCCAAGCCCACGGAACCGGCCAAGCCCACGGAACCGGTCACGACCCAGCCCAAGACCGAAACGCCCGCCAAGACCGGCGGCTGATCCGGCCCGCCGCTCCCGCAGCATTCACACCCCCGCTCCGGCTCATGGCTGGGGCGGGGGTTGTTTGTTGTGTGCGCCCGCTGAAAACCCCCGCCATCCGGGGGTTTGCGCTTGACTGCCGTCTGGCGGTCACGTATTTTCCTCCAGCTTTTCCCCCCAACCAAAGGATCGCCCATGCCCGGCCGGTTCCTGGTCCTCGTCCTGCTCTGCGCCTGCCTGGCCGCTGTTCCGGCCATGGCGCAGGACACCGGCTTCTACGCCTCGGCCGGGGCCTCCTACTACGCCATCCAGCTCCCGGACTACAGCCCCATGGCCCTGTCCACCGGCGTGGTCGAGTACCGCGACACCCGCACGGTCCACGACGGGTTCGCGGACGGGCCCATGGCCGGGATGACCCTGGGCTGGAAGACCGAAGAGGGCGTGTTTTTCGAGGCCCGGGGCTTTTTCGCCAACCCGGAGTCCCGGCAGGACCACCTCCTGCCCACCCCGGCCGGCGCCGCGGACATCGGCATGCTCGGCCTGAACGGGGTGGCCAGCGTCATCATGGGCCCCGGCATCACCATGGCCACCTCCACCAAGCTCAGCGTGGAGCAGTACGGCGGCGAGCTCCTGGCCGGGTACGAGATCCCGCTTTGCCAGGACCTGTCCGTGAGCCCGTTCGTGGGCTACTCCTTCATGGAGCTGGACCAGGACCGCTCCCTGCTCGCCTACCCCTCCATCGCCCCGATCGTGGCCTTCAACCGCAGCGAGAAGCTGGACTCCACCTCCCACGGCCTGGAGGCCGGGCTGCGGCTCGATTACAGCGGCGAGTCCGTGCGCGCGCGGCTGGCCGGGACCCTGGGCTGGGCCAACGTGCACACCGAGTACCACGGCCAGGACTGGGGCATGCTCACCGGGTCCATGGGCCTGCAGCGCGACGACTGGGGCGGCCGGGCCCGGCTCGAAGGCGGGCTGGACCTGCCCCTGGGCGACTGGACCCTGGGCCTGGACGCCGGGGTGGAGTACCTCTCGTTCGTGCCGGGCATCCAAAGCAGCGCTCCCCTGGTGCCCACGAGCCTCACGTCCGAGGACTCGGTCTCGGGCAAGCTCGGCCTGACCGTCGGGTACGCGTTCTAGCGCGCGAATCGCGGCGAAACAAAACCCCCGCTCCGGCTCATGGCTGGGGCGGGGGTTTTTGTTGGGCGTTGCAGCGCGACGAATTGTCAGTCTAAAATCAGCACCCTGTTCGGGTCAGGGTTAAGCCTTATAAGAATGCCATCGTAAAACCACCCGACAAGAAAACTCGCGAAAGAAAATCCAAGCGCGGTCCAGGCCATTTTCGTATTTCCTTTGAAAAGGAACATAATGATGGCCGAGATCATGAAGATGCCGCCAAGCAAGCGCAATCCGAGCATCAAAAAGCCGCGAAGAAACAGCATGGGGAAAAACAGGATTGATTTGAAGAGGGTGATCATCGCCCTGTACCTTACTATTTGGCCTCTCCCTCTGTCTTGGCCTCTCTCTCGTCCTTGGGCTCCTCGGGCGCGGCCGCCTCGGCTTCGGGCTGGGCCGCTTCCGTGGCCTCGGCCTTGGCCGCGGCCTTGCCCATCTTCTTCTCCACAAAGGCCAGGAACTTCTTGGCCTCGACGAACTCCGGGTTCACGGCCAGGGCGATGTTCAGATGCTGGAGGCACTGCTCCATCTCGCCCTTTTCGAACATGACCCGGGCCATGTTGAAGTGCACGTGCTCGTCGCCCGCGTTCAGCTCGATGGCCCGCGTGTAGTAGATCACCGAGTCGTCGTAGTGCTTGTTCTTGCGAAGGCTGATGCCGAAGGTGTTGAAGCGCTCGCGGTGCTCCTGGTCAAAGGCCGCGTCCTGGCCGATGAGGGTCTTCATGACCTTCTTGAGCTTGTCGAAGTCCTTTTTCTCGGAATAGACCTCGCCCAGCCCGTAGTTGGCCTGGACGTTGGCGTCGTCGAACATGAGGGCCTTCATGAACTGGCGCTCGGCCTCGTCCACGTTGCCGCTGGCCAGCATGGCCTCGCCCTGGGCCACCTTGCGGGCCAGGGAGTCCAGCGCCGGGACCGTGAAGGTGCGGTAGTAGGTGGGCTCGGGGGTGTAGCCGGTGAGCAGCTCCAGCTCGCTGATCTCCTTGCGCAGGCCCGAGGGCACGTGCGAGGCGTTCAACGGCTGCACGTCGTACTTGTCCGGGGCGGTGCGCCGCACGTACCAGTAGGTCAGCTGCTCGCGCTTGGACGCCGTGGTTCCCGTGCCGATGTCGCTCGACTGGCGCAGGGAATACACGCCCAGGATTTCGGGATATTCCGCCAAACTCCCCTCCAGTCTCCTTCATCCCCGCCCGGGCCGTTCTTGTCAAGGGGCCTGGTCCCGTTCACGGAAAGGCCGGGGATTCGCGCGGTCCCGCTCGCGCAAACCGGCGCGGGCCACGGCGCTTTCCGGAACCCGCCGAGGCGCGCCGGACCTGGGCCGCCGACCCTCCCGGCCTGTACGGAATTTGCGCACGAAATGGACCAAGGTGAGCAATCCTGCCGCGTTCCGGACCCGGGCCCATGGGCCAACATCCCGGATATACAGGAAGTCTGTTTTGGCACGGGCATTGCTCAAGCACTGGAGGCGGCCCTTGGCCGCCGGGAGGTCGCGGTGCGCTACGGAACAAAGACCATCATCTTGCTGGCCCTGGGGATCTGGCTCCTGGCCCTGCCGCTGCACGCGGCCGAGGCCGTGGAGCTGCCCGTGCTCGGCGGGGTGGCCGACCGCGGCCCGGGCGAGGTGCCCGAGGGCGAAAGCTTCCTGCTCACGGTCACGGACCCCGACCCCCTGACCACCAAGGGCCTCGCCGGGCTCCAGGCCGGGGACCGGGTGGAGGTCAAGCGCCTGGGCCGGGACACCTGGACCCTCAAGAACCTCACACGCCAGAGCGCGCTCGTGCTCACCGGCAACACCGACTTCACCGGCGGCAAGTAGCCGCGCCTTGACCTGGGGCGTCATCCGAGGTAGCCAAACCCCGGAAGCGCCCATGAACCGTACCTTCGCCGTCCTCCTCCTGCTGCTCCTGGCAGCCGCCCCGGGCTCCGCCCTGGCCCAGGACATGCTCGCCCGCAATTCGCGGGACAGCTCCACGATCATCACCTCGGTGGAGAACGACAAGTTCCTGGGCGGCACGGACGAGGAGTACACCAACGGGATCAAGCTCACCTGGGTCTCGCCGGACCTGACCCCGGGCCGCGACGAGCCCGGCAGGCCGGAATGGGTGCGCGGGCTGCTGGCCTCCCTGGACCCCTGGCTCTCGGCCTTTCCCCAGCTCTACGACACCTCGCGCCAGCGCTCCGTGGCCCTGTCCCTGGGCCAGAGCATCTACACCCCGCGGGACGTCTATGCCGAGAACCCGCCCACGAGCCAGCGGCCCTACGCGGGCTGGCTGTACACCTCGCTGGCCCTGCACTCCAAGAACGAGACCGAACTGGACACCCTGGAGCTGACCCTCGGCGTCGTGGGGCCCTCGGCCCTGGGCGAGGAGGTCCAGAACAACTTCCACAACGCCATCGGCTCGCGCCGCTCCGAGGGCTGGAGCCACCAGCTCCACGACGAGCCCGGGCTCATGCTCACCTGGCAGCGCAACTGGCGGTTCATGGCCCTGGACCTGCCCTCGGGCCTGGGCCTGGACGTGATCCCGCACGCCGGCGTCACCGCGGGCAACGTGGCCACCTACGCCAACGCGGGCGGCGAGCTGCGCTTCGGCCTGAACCTGCCCGCGGACTTCGGCACGGCCCTCATCGGCCCGGGCTCGGGCGTGAGCGCGCCCGTGGCCGTGAACAGCGAGCGGCTGGGGGCCTCGCGCTGGTGGGGCGCGCACGTCTTCGCGGGCGCGGACGGACGGGCCGTGGCCCGGGACATCTTCCTGGACGGCAACACCTGGGAGCAGAGCCCGCACGTGACCAAGGAGCCCCTGGTGGCCGACCTGCTGGCCGGGGCCAGCGTGACCCTGGGCGACTTCAGCGTGACCTACACCCAGGCCTACCGCACCCAGGAATACGAGGGCCAGCCCGGCGGCGGGCACACCTTCGGGTCCCTGTCCCTGTCCTACAGCTACTAGCCTCAGGGCCGTTGAAAATTCCCGGCTGCCCGCGTTGCATCGAACAGGGTCCCTTCGGGACTTTCACGGAACAGCCAAGAGCGCTGCGCCTTTTCGTGAAAGGGCCAATGGCCCCGCCTTGGCCTCCGGGTTTTTGAACGGCCCCGGGGAGAACAGCCAAAACGCCCAGCCCTCCCCTGCCTTTCCGTAAATGGGGCGCAGCCCCTCCACAGGGTGTTGACAACCTCCTGTCCGTGTCTATTTTTTCCCCAGCAAGGACACAAGGAGGTTTCGCATGGTGCTCGACTTCAACACTTTTTACGCTTTTCCGGACCGTTTCGACCGGCTCGTGGAGGAGTTCCTCCGTCCGGCCTACGGCGACCGGCGCATGGCCTATCCGCCGCTGAACTTCAGCGAGGACGAGGAGAATCTCTACGTGCGCGCCGAGATCCCGGGCGCCGAGATGAACGACCTGGAGATCACCCTGGCGGACAAGACCCTGCTCATCAAGGGCGAGCGCAAGCCCGAGCAGGGCAAGTACTTCCGCCAGGAGCGCCCGGCCGGGGCCTTCCAGCGGGTGGTCCGGCTGAACGTGCCCGTGGACCGCGACAAGGTGCGCGCCGGGCTGGTCAACGGCATCCTCACCGTGACCCTGCCCAAGAGCGAGGACATCAAGCCCCGTCGCGTGAGCATCGACGTGAAGTAGGGAGGCCGCCATGAACGAGAACAAGCCTGAAGAGAAGAGCCTGCCCGCCCTGCGCCCGTCCACGGACATCCTGGAGCGCGCGGACGGCTACTGGGTGTACATGGACATGCCCGGCGTGGACCGCAAGGACCTGGTCCTGGACCTGCGCGAGAGCGAGCTGGCCGTGTCCGGCAAGACGAGCGTCATGGCCTCGGACAAGGAGCGCTTCCTGGAGGTCCAGTTCGGGTCCGGCGAATACCGCCAGACCATCGCGCTCTCGGACCTGGTGAACCGCGCGGGCATCAAGGCCACGCTCAAGAACGGCGTGCTCGAGCTGTTCCTGCCCAAGGTCGAGCAGATCAAGCCGCGGCGCATCGAGATCACCGCCGACTGAGCGGACGGAAGTTTCCTCCCAGCCCCTCCAGCGCGAGCCCTCCGGGACGGTCCCGGGGGGCTCGTCGTTTTTCCGCCGCCGCCTGGCTCCCCGGGTCTGGCGGCCAGGCTGGCGATGGGCTATGCTGCCTCCTTCCGGAACAGTGGAGGATGCGTGCCCCCTGATTCATCCCAGTCCCCGCCCGATCCGGCCCCGCGGCCGCGGATCGTGGCCCTGGGCGCCTCGGCCGGAGGCCTGGAGGCCCTGCGCCTGTTCTTCTCCCATCTGCCCCCGGACACCGGGCTGTGCTTCCTGGTGCTCCAGCACCTGGACCCGGAGCGCAACAGCGCCCTGCCCGAGATCCTCTCCCGCCACACGACCCTGCCCGTGCGCCTGGTGCGGGACCGGGACGCGCCGCAGCCCGACAGCGTGCTCATCCTGCCGCCGGGCATGGTCCCGNNGGGCCTGGAGCACGGCCGCCTGCGGCTGAGCTCCCGGACCCAGGACCGGGGGCCGGCCCTGCCCATCGACCGCTTCCTCCTGGACCTGGCCGCGGAGGAGGGCGAGCGGGCCTGCGCCGTGATCCTTTCGG